>DATARK010000068.1:0-75406 GCA_036264175.1 Solirubrobacteraceae bacterium | reverse complement strand
ATCGCCTGGTGGTATGTGTGGAGCAACCGCGTGCGCGCCGAGACGAGCGCGCGGGCGGTCGCGCAGTCGCTGCCGGGCAACTTCGAGACGCCGCAGCTGCTGATGCAGCGCAACAAGCCCGTCCTGCAGCGCTCGCTGCAGGACACCGCCGCGGCGTCGTTCGGCCCGGTCCCCTACGAAGGCCCCGAAGCGGCGCAGCTGTGGATGCAGTTCCTCAACCTCTACGGAAAGCTGCAGCGCGAAGTCGACGTGCACATCGGCGAGATCCTCGCGGCGCTCGACAGCCGCCCGCAGGTTGCGGCCAACACCGTGGTCGTGTTCACCTCAGATCACGGTGAGTACGGCGGCTCGCACGGACTGCGCGGCAAGGGCGCAGCGGCCTACGAGGAGGCGCTGCGCGTGCCGTTGATGGTCAAGGACAACCGCGGCGAGCTCACCCAGGCCGCCGACACGACGCGCAGCCAGCTGACCTCCAGCGTGGACATCGCGCCGCTGCTGCTGACGATCGCCACCGGCTCAAATGCTTGGCGCACCGAAGCCCACTACGAGCACCTTGCCGGGCGTGCCGACATCGCGGCGATCCTCGCCGATGCCAACGCGCCTGGCCGCCCTTACGTGATGCACGCCACCGACGAGACCGTGACCGAGTTCGCGATCCAGTCCTACGCCGCCGACGCGCCGCTGCACGTCGCCGCGGTGCGCACGCAGGAAGCCAAGTACGCGACCTACTCCAGCTGGCAGCCGGGCGGCATCGACCCGATAACCGACACCCAAGAACACGAGCTGTATGACTACGCCACCGACAGCGGCCGCCTGGAGCTGCACAACAGCGCCGGCGAAAGCAAGCTCGAGGAAGGCCTGCGCACGATCCACCAGCAGGCCTTCGAACAGGAGCTGCGCGGGCCGCTGCCGCCGCGCCTGAACGCCGCTCACGCCAAAGGCTTCGCCGACTACTTCGATGTCGCCAAGAAGGTCGCCAACAGCGCCGCCGAAGTGCGCGAACGCCGTGCGGAACGCTACTTCGAAGGACTGGCGGAACAGGGCGGCGTGTCCGCCGGCGAAAGCCGCGTCAAGCCGCTCAGACGCGCGTCGCGCGCGATACGCCGATGACCGCGCCGGCGGCGTTCAGCGCCTGCACCTCGACGTAGTCGCCGGGCGCGGCGTGCGCCAGCGCGATCGCCGTCTCAAAGCCGCTGCGCGCGCCCTGGCCGGCAGGTGCCAGCGCAGCAGCCGACGCGCCCGCCAGCACGCGCCACGAGGCGACCTCGGTGGCGCCGTTCCAGCTTGCATAGACGGTCGCGCCGCTGCCGCCCGCCGCACGCACGACGGCGAGCGCCGGCGGTGTGGAGGGCGTGGCGCTCCACACCAGGCGGTAGGCGCGGTAGGACTCGTAGGTCGACGGCAGGTGCGCGTCGAACACCAGCCGGCCGGACGAGTCGTATTCCGAGACGTAGGGCACCTCGCCCCAGCCGACCATCCATGCGCCGTCGTCCAGCGCCTGCACGTTGCCCTGGCTGCCGGCGACCAGCGCCTTCGTGGGATGCGTGTCTTCGCGCACCAGCGTGGCCGTCATGTGCTGTTCGTCGAGGCGAACATCGATCGCACGCGACTGGCTGTGCACCGCCGGCGTGGCGCCGTTGTCGAAGAACGTGATCGTGCCGTCTGGCTGCTCGCGAGCATCGTGCTGCCAAGCGGTCTGTGCTCCCGGCCCGATCGCGAAGCTTGAGTGCTTGCCTCCCAGGCGCCAGCGCACGCGTCCGGTGTGCGCGTCCAGGTCATAGGCAGTCCACGTGTTGCGCGCGTCCACGAGCAGGTCGCCGTCGGCGCGCACGTCCACGGAGTTGATGTGGAAGAAGTCGAAGGGCGTCGTGCGGCTGGCGTGCGCCGCCGACGCGTAGGAGTCGGCCAGAGGCACGTGGTCGAGGCTGTGCCACTCGTACATCACCAGACCCGTCTTCAGGTCGATCTGCTGAAACAGCGTGTCGGCGACCGCCGCGTTGGACGGCCCGCCGACGCTCGACAGGTCGCAGTCGATTCCGTCATAGACCGTGATCAGCGCTGTGCCCTGCGGCGTGATCTGAAATTCGTGCAGGTCGGGCTGATAGCCGTTGCCGGCGCGCACGACCGCCAGGCGGCGATAGGAGCTGTCCATGATCACCTCGCCGGCCTTGCTCTGGCCGCCGGCGATCAGCGGGTCCTGCCACCACGTGAGCACGCGTTTGCCCGCGTAGGACTGCACGCGAAAGTCAGCCGCGCGCGTGCCCGTCGGCGACAGCGGATTGAACCAGACCGGCGAGCCGTCTTCGGCGAGGATCATCGGCCCATACTGCCCGGGTCCGGAGTACGGCGCGATGAACACATCGCCAGGCGTCGTGCCGGCGGTGTGAGTGCCGACAGTCACCGTCGGCGGTTTGAGGTCCGGGCGCGAGCGAAAGCTCTGATAGGTGGCCTTCTGCGGCGCCGGGCGCGGGCTGCCACCGGCCACTCCGCCGTGATCCTGCACGGCAGCCGTGAAGCTCCAGGCGAACGGCGTCGCCGTCGCCGTCGTGCCGTCGTGCAGCTCTGCGTGGACGCTGACGCGCTCGCCCTGCGTGAACGGCTTGTCGGGCACGAAGCTCGCGCCATTGCCCTGCTGGCCGATCTTCGATCGGTAGGCCGCCAGATGCCCTGCGTGCGCGCCGCTGAGCGAGCCGCGTACGCGGACCTGCGAGAGCTCGCCAGCCGGCGGCCCGAGCATGCTGATCTGCGTCGAGACCGAAGCGTCGCGCGAGTCCGGCGCCGGCGAGACGGTCACGCGCGAGCCGGCCAGCGAGGCCGAGACGTTCAAGCGCGGTGGCACGCAGCTCGGCGAGATGCGCGGTTCTGTGAACCTGCTCGCGCGCGCGCTGTCGGCGCCGGCGCTGCCTGAGCGCCCGACGATCGCGCCTACGGCCGAGGCCAACAGCGCCAGCGCGAGCACCGCCGGCGCCAGGCGCCGGCGCGCGCCGCGCCCGCTCACCCCTTGACCGTGGCCGACGTGCCGAGCACAGAGCCCGACGCGTCGAGTGCCTGCACTGCGACGTACGGCCCGGCGGTCTGCGCCGTGAGCGTCGTCTGAAAGCCCGCCTTGGGCGCCGTGGCGACCGGCGCGAGCGACGACGACGCGGCGCCCGCGAGCAAGCGCCAGGAGGCCACCTCGGTCGCGCCGTTCCAGCTGACCGCGGCGCTGATCGCACCCGCGCCCGCCGCCTTGGCGACCAGCGAAGGCTGACCGGGCGCGCTGGCGCTCCACGGGCCGAGGTAGGTGCGGAAGTTCTGCACGTTCTTGCCGAGCGTGCCATCGAGCAGGACGTGCCCGGAGGAGTCGTACTCGGTGAAGTTGGGCAGGCCGCCGTAGCCCATCAGCCAGTCGCCGCCGGGCAGGCTCAGCGTGTTGCCCTGACTTTCGGCCAGCAGGGTCTTGCTCGGGTTGGTGAACGCCTTGACCAGGCTCACCGTGTGCGCCGAGACGTCCGGCTTGAGCAGCAGCCCGCGCGACTGCTTCTCCTTCGGCGGGTCCGAGCCGTTGTCGAACAGCGAGATCAGGCCGCCCGGCTGCCACTCCGCGTCGTGTTGCCAGTAGAAGCGCGCGCCGCCGCCCTGGCGAAAGCTCGAGTGGCTGCCGCCCAGGCGCCAGCTAACGGAGCCGCTGCGGATGTCCACGTCATACAGCGCCCACGTGTTGCGCGAGGACAGCAGCACGTCGTTGTTGGAGCCGGGCGAGATCGAGTTGATGTGCACGTAGTCCCACGGATAGCTGTATTTGGGCGCCGGGTTGTTCGATTCGGACAGCGGAATGTGCCCCAGCGCGTGCCACTCCCACATCACCAGGCCCGTCTTGACGTCGATCTGCTGCACGATCGAATCGGTCAGCACGCCGTTGGACTTGCCGTGCTGGCTGGACAGGTTCATCTGGATCGGGTCGAAGTCGTCGATCCACGCGGTGCCTTCGGGCGTCAGGCGCACCTCGTGCAGGTCGGCGTGGTAGCCGTTGCCCGCGCGCACCGTCGCGACGTGGCGGTAGTTCGTGTCGTAGATCTCGTCGGCGCCCTGGCCGAAGCCGACCTCGAGGACGCGCCCCTGCCACCACGTGAGCACCGGCTTGCCCTGGTACTGCTGCACCTGCATGTTCGTCGCCGTTTGGGCCGCCGGCAGCGGTTTGAACCACACCAGCGAGCCGTTCTGTTCGGCGATCATCGGCCCGGGCGTGCCCTTGCCCTGATAGGGCGCCATGAAGAGATCGCCCGGAGCGGCGCCCGGCTTGGCCGAGGTGGTGATGCGCACCGTCGACGGCGTCAGCGACGGCGCCGAGCTGTAGTGCTGGATCGCCTTGGCATCGCCCGGGTTGTTGGGGAACTGCTTCTGGCTGACGGGCGCCTGATTGGCGATCGTGAAGCTCGTGCTGACAGCCGTGCCGCCCGCCTGCGCGTGCACCGTGACCTTCTCGCCGGCGCGGAACGGGTGGCTGGGAATGAAGCTCTCGCCGGTGCCCGTCGAGTACGCCCGCAGCGCGCCGCTGTGCGCGCCGCTGCGCGAGCCCGAGACCTTCACTTCGGACACCTGCGTGCCCGGACCGCCGAGGAAGCTGATCTGCGTCGACGGCGAGGCGTCCGGCGTGCCCGGCTGCGGCGACACGGCGATGGAGCCCGCGGCGAGCTTGACGACAGAAGCGCTCAGCGTCGCCGACGTCGCATCCGACGTGCCGCCGCATGCTCCGAGGCAGCCGACGCCCAGCAGCGCTGCGAGCAGCGCTGCTGGGAAGGCGAGCGACGAGCGTCCGCGACGAGCGCGACGACGGCCGTTCTGTTGGCGGATTGCGCCCAACACGACCGGCGATGCTACCCGCCGCAGGGGCGGCGGGCGACGCTTGCGCACGCTAGGAGCCGGCGGCGAACGCACGCGAGGTGCCGATCACCCGTCCGTTGGCGTCCAGTGCCTGCAGCTGCAGGTTGCCGCGGGCCTGCGAAACGGAGATGACAGTCTCGAAGCCCTCCTTGGCGTGACTTGCCAGCACGGTCGGCGCCGAGCCGTCGGAGTGGTCGAGCACGCGCCAGGAGGCGAGCTCGGTCGCACCGTTCCAGCTGGCGTAGACGATCGTCTTGCCGTCGACCGTGCGCGCCGCGCCAAGCGGCTTGGTCAACGGCTTGCCGACCCAGCTCTCCAGCATCGCCCGGTAGGACAGGTTGGGACCGGGCAGCTCGCCTTCGAACAGCAGCTTGCCCGAGCGGTCGTACTCCGAGAAATACGGTTCCGAGCCCCAGCCGACGAACACGTTGCCGTTTGCCTGCGGCTGGGTGTCGCCCATGTATTCAGAGCGAAAGCCCCCCTTGCTGCCGTACTGCCCGGCGAGTCTTGCCGTGCGGGCCTGCTGATCGAGCTTGAGCACGAGCCCGCGCGACGGCCCCGTCGGGTCGACCGAGGTGCCGCCGCCCGTCAAACGGCAGCAGTGGTCGTCGAACACGCTGACCGTCGAGTCCGGCCCGAGCGACACGTCGTGCTGCCATTCAAAGCGCGCGTCCTGGGCGAACTTGAAGCTCGAGCTGCTGCCGCCGAGCGTCCAGTCGATCCTGCTGCTGGCGATGTCCACGAGGTAGGCCGCGAACGTGTCGCGCATCGAGACGAGGAACTTGCCGTTGCCGGTCAGCTGGATGGAGTTGATGTGGTAGGCGTCCCAGGGGAAGCCGTTGGTCGGCAGCGACGCTTGGGACTGGCTCAGCGGGATGTGATCCAGCGCGTCCCAGTTGCGTTCCAGCGCGCCGGTCTTCAGGTTGTACTCCTGCACCGCCGAGTCGATCAGCGCACCGTTGTAGGCGCCGCCGTACTTCGACAGGTCGCGCGGCACGTTCTTGTTGGCCGTGACCCACGCGTGTTCGCCGTCGATCACGATCTCGTGCAGCGTGAGCACCCAGCCGTCCTTGGCTTTCACGCGCGCGACCTGCTGATAGTGCTGGTTGACGACGACGTATTCGCCGCTTTCGGTCGCGCCGGTGTTCGTGACCTTGCCCTGCCACCACGCGAGCGCCGGTTGTCCGCGATAGGTCTGCAGGCTCAGATTCGCCGCGACCACCTTTTCGGGCACCGGCTGAAACCACACCGGCTGCAGCTGGCGGTCGAGGATCAACGGGCCGCTCTGCCCGACGATCGGCGGTTCGTTGAGGTCCAGGAAGTTGGCCGTGAAGATGTAGCCGGGCGCAAGCTGTGCGGCTGGCGCGTTCTTGACGAGGCGGATCTGCGGCGGGTGCAGCGTCGGCGCCGTCACGTAGCTGTAGGCGTCGTGCGTCGTGTACTGGCCTACCGGCGGAGCTTTGTTGCCGGCGAACGCGGCCGTGAGCGCGACGAACACGCCGAGCACCAGCCCGATGCCCAGTGCGAAGCGCCGCACCCCCTTGGCCAGCGCGGCATCCGGCGCGGGCAGCGACACGAACGTCAACAGCGCGGCCGCGCCGGCGCAGCCCGCGCCGATCCTGTAGGCCAGTGAAAAACCATGCGTCAGCGCTTCTGGCACCTGCTCGCCGGCACCGATCAGGTGCGTCGTGTGCTGCGTGGCCAGCGTGATCAGCACGGCCAGACCGAGGCCGCCGCCGATCTGGCGTGAGGTGTTGACCAGGCCGGAGGCGAGCCCGGCCTGCCCCTCCTTGGCGCTTGTGGTCGCGGCGATCGTCGACGGCACGATCGACATGGCGATGCCGGCCGCCACGAGCAGTCCGGGGACCATGATGTAGACGATGCCGCTGCCGCTGGAGCCGATGAAGCTCAGCAGCAGCAGCCCGGCGGTCAGCATCGTCAGCCCGGCGCCGAGCACCGGGCGCACTCCGAACAGGCTCACGAGTTTGCCGGCGCGCTGTGCGACGAGCATCAGCACGAGCGTCATCGGCAGGAAGATCAGCCCGGTGTGCAGCGGCGACAGCCCGAGCACCTGCTGCAGATACAGCGAGCTCAGCACCCACATCGGGAACAACGCCGCGCTGAACAGCAGCACGATGTTGTTCGCGGCCTGCAGCGTCTTGGTCAGCTCCTTGAACGGGATCAGCGGGTTCGACGCGAAACGCGCCTCGATCAGCCCGAACACGCCGAGCAGCGCGATGCCGAGGATGATCGGGCCGAGCGCGTCAAACGTGCTCCAGCCCTTCAGCCCCGCTTCGACGACGCCGTAGACCAGGATGATCTGGCCGATCGTCAGCGTGAGCGCACCGGCCAGGTCGAACGTCAGCTCGCGGTTGCGCACGCGCTCGGTGACGACCGCCCAAGCCACGATCGCCACGCCGATCGCGATCGGCGGGTTGATCAAGAGCACCCAGCGCCAGCTCAGCGCTTCGACGATGATGCCCCCGAACAGCACGCCGCAGGCTCCGCCGAGCCCGTTCATCATCGCCCAGATGCCGATTGCCCGGTGCAGCTTCGGCCCGGGCGGGAAAGAGGCGGTGATGATCGCCAGCGAGCAGGCCGCCATCAGCGCACCGGCGATGCCCTGGATCGCGCGACCGCCGATCAGCCAGCCCTGACTCGGCGCGGCCCCGCCGATCAGCGAGGTGACGGCGAACAGCACGAGCGCGATCACGAACGTGCGCCGCTGTCCGTAGTGGTCGGCTGCGCGGCCGCCGAGCATCAAGAAGCCGGCGAAGGTGATCGCGTATGCGTCGACGACCCACTGCAGTTCCGGTGAGGTGAAGCCGAGGCTCGACTGGATCGACGGCAGCGCCACGTTGACGATGCTCAGGTCGAGAATGACCATGAACTGCGCCACGCAGCACACGGCCAGCAGCCATGCCGAACCTCGGCCCCGGCGAGCCTCAGCCGACGTCGATGCGGGCGCCGCCGGACCCGCTGTCGTCTCGACGCTCACGCGCGTCCACCGCTCTTAGATTGGTCACACAAACGCCTGGTAGGCTGCGCGGCCGAGCCCTCGAGCGACGATTGGAGCCCGCCCCATGAGAAGAACGCCACTGACCGCCATGCTAACGGCCCTGGCCGTGCTGGCGAGCACCGTCGCGGTGGCCGGGTGCGGCTCCAGCAGCTCGTCCTCCTCGACGAAATCGAGTGCGACGCCGACGTCGAGCACGACGCCGACGACGACCACCAAGACGCACAAGCAGAAGACCAAACCGGCCTACTGAGGCTGGGCTTCATCTCGCACCGACCGCTCTGGCAAGCGAGTCCTTGTAGGCGATCGGGCGCACCGTGCTCGACGTCGCCAGCACGTGTCCGCCCGCGTCGAGCGCCTGCACCGCCACGAAGGCCTGCTTCTTCGGCAGCGTGATCGAGCTCTCGAATCCGGTCGCCGCGATGACCGCCTGCTGCGCGAGCGCTCCGGCCCGCTTGCCGGCGAGCACGCGCCAGGACGCCACGTCGGTGGCGCCGTTCCAGCTGGCGTAGACGATCGTCTCTTCGCCGGTGTCGTTGAGGCTTGCCAGCAGCGACGGCGGGCTCATCGGATGACCGCTCCAGGGGAAGCGAAAGGCGCGGTAGAAGGACATGTCATAGGGCTGATGGGCGTCGAACAGCAGCGTTCCGTCGGCGGCGTACTCGCTGATCGCCGGCACGCCGCCGTAGCCGACGAGCGTTGCGCCGCTTGGCAGCGGTTGCGCGTTGCCCTGGCTTGCCGCGAGCAGCGGCGGGTTGCGGTGCGTGTAGGCGGCCGCCAGCGTCGCCGTGTGCTTATTGAAGTCGAGCTTGATGCGCAGCGCGCGCGACTGCTGATGGATCGGCGGGTTGGCGCCGTCGTCGAAGAAGCTCAGCTCGCCGTCGGCCAGCAGGCGCCCGTCGTGCTGCCAGGCCATCTTCGTGCCCGGGCCCATCTTGAAGGAGCTCTTGTTGCCACCTACGCGCCAGATCACCCTGCCGCTGCCGCCCTGCAGCAGGTAGCCGGCCCAGGTGCTGCGCGCTGAGATGAGCATGTTGCCGTCGGACTGCGGGTCGATCGAGTTGATGTGGACGTAGTCCCACGGCAGGGTGTCGTTGGGCGCTTCGACTTCGGACTCTTCGGCGCCGATGTGGTCGAGGCTGTGCCACTCCCAGCGCACCAGGCCGGTGCGCATGTCGACCTGCTCGATCGCCGTGTCGACGATCGATCCGCCGGCGATCCCGCCGACCGTGCTCAGGTCACAGCGGATCGGGTTGTAGGCGGTGATGTAGGCGATGCCGTGCGGCGCGAGCTGGAAGTCGTGCAGGTCGGCCGGCAGGCCGTTGCCGCCGCGCACGCGCGCGACCGTGCGGTAGCGAGAGTCCATCACGACGTCTTCTCCCTGACCGAAGCCAAGCGACAGCACGCGCCCCTTCCACCAGGTCAGCACGCGCCGGCCTTCGTAGCTCTGCTCGCTGAGGTTCTCGGCCGTGTTGCCTTCGGCCAGGCGCCCGAACCAGATCAGCCGTCCCTGTGGGCTGTAGATCAGCGGTCCGAACTGACCGGGGCCGGGCCCGTTGGTCGTGAGGATGTCGCCTGCCGCCGGATCGGCGTCGGCCTTGGTCACGGTCATGATCGGAGCCTGCATGCCGGGCTGTGAGTAGAAGGTCTGGTAGTCGGCCGGCGCTGCCTGCGGGGTTTCGAACTCCTTGACGCTCGCCGTCGGATACGGCGTGTCGACCGCGAAGGAGAAGCTCGCGCGCCTGCCCGCGCCGGCGCCGATCAGCGCGCTCACGTCGACGCGCTCGCCGGCGTCGAACGGCTTGACCGGAGCGAAGCTCGCTCCGTCGCCCTGCGAGTAGGCGTGCAGCTGGCCGGTGTGGCCGCCGCTGCGCTGCCCGACGACGGTCACGTCGCGAATCTGCGACGCCGGCGCGCCGAGGAAGCTGATCTGCGTGTGCGGGTCGGCGCTGCCGGTTTGCGGCGCCGGCGACACGTCCACGTCGGTGCCCGCCAGCGTCGCCGTTTGCGACAGCGTCGCCGGCAGGCAGCGGGGCGACAGCGCTGCCGAGGCGCTCGAGCCCGAGTCCAGCTTCAGGCTGGCCGAGCCCAACGCGATCGCCAGCACACCCCATGCGAGCACGAGGGCTCCCAGGATGATGAGTACGTTGCGGCGCATGTAATCGGTGCGGACGACGCGCGCCGGCTCGCTCGCGCCCACGGCAGTCGAGCCGGAAGGGTGCCACATCCGTCGCAGGGCAACGTAAGAGTTGCTTCAGAAGCCAGGCCGGCGGCAAGTGCGCCAGTGCGACACGCTCGGGGCCAATCCGGCGCAACCGCTCGCCCGGGCGGGTAGCCTGGCAAGCATCAGATCGTTCGCGCTGACAGCCCTCTCGCTGCTCGCGCTCGCGGTGGCGCCGTCCATCGCCAGCGGCGCGTCCGGCAACGTCGCCGCCAGCGAAGCCTACGTGCGCGCCAATTACGCACTGGTTCGCGCCGGCGAGGCCAAGCTGGCGAGCGCCGAAGCGGCGCTGCAGGGCCTGCTCTCCGGCATTCGCCGCGAATGCCCGCACGTCGTCGCCGGGTCGCCGCAGAACGAAGCCTCCGAAAAGCTCACGTGGGAGATCGCCGCGGCGATGCGGGTCGTGGTCTTCCGTCGCTTCACGGGGCCGATCGCCACGTTCGTGCGCAGCGTGCGCTCGCTGCGCTGGAGCAATGCCGGGCTGACACGCAGCGTGCACGACTACGCCAACAAACTGAGCGCGGAGGCCACGACCACCGCGCCGGACTTCTGCGCCGACCTGCGCACGTGGAAGGCCAGCGGCTACACGCAGCTGCCCGCCAGCACGCTGCCGTTCGTCAACGCCTTCTATCCGGTGCAGGCCATCGGCATGCTGCCCAAGCGACAGCTCGCCCGTTACCTCGGCGGCGCGCAGTCGACCGTGCTGGCGCAGACCAGCCAGATAGAAGGGCGGCTGTCGGACTTCGAAGCCAACGCCGTGGAAACGTGGGGCAAAATCATGGACGCCGTCGAGCTGAACCCGTAAGCGGCGACGGCGCACCGTGCAGCGGCGCGCCCGGCGCGCTCGGCTCGCTCGGCGCGGCTGCCGCGCCGCCGATGAGCAGGCGCACGACTGCCTGGGCAGCGAGCGCACCCAACAGCGCCAGCGCGAACGCGCCTGCCACGCCCAGCGGCACGACGAGCACGGCCACGAGAAAGCAGAACGCGCAGAAGCCGTAGGCGCCGCGCAGAAAGCCGCGGAAGAAGGCGTCGAGCTGCGCCGGGCCCTCGAGCACGAGCAGGAAGGCGGCGAGCACGGTGTTGGACACCGGGAAGGGCGTGAGCACGCCGGTCAGCGTCGGCCCGAGCCCCGCCGCCGCGCCGGTCAGGCCGAGCACGAGCAGCGCCGTCGCGACCGCGCGCGCGGGCAGGTCCCACGCGGGCAGCTCTGCGATCGGTGCGTCGGCGACGTACGGATCGCGTGGCAGCAGCGTCGGCGCGAGCGCGAACGCGGCGACCGCGAGCGCCAGCGCGACGCCAGCCGCGAGCGGGGTCGTTCCGAACGCCAGCGCGACGGCCAAGAAGGCGATCCAGCCCGCCGCCACGGCGATCGGCCAGGCGCGTTCGCGCACGACGTGAGCGACGCGCGCGAACACGACCACGAAGCTCGCCAGCGCGACCAGCCCGAGCAGCGACGCGGAGGCCGCGCGTGCGGCGAAGTGCGCGCTGTGCTCGAGCTCGGTGATCAGGAGGATCGGGCCGGCGACCAGCGGCAGCGCGACCAGCAGCCCTGAGACCTCGTGTCCCCAGCGCCTTCCGGCCAGCGACGAGCCCACGACCAGCGCGGGCGCGAGCGCGAGCTTTACCAGCAGCAGCGACACGCGGTCACTCGCGCTCCCAGCGATAGTCCGCACGCGTGGAGCGCTGCGTGCGGCGCAGCGCTGCGTTGACGATCCACACGATCAGCGCGCCGCCGACCGTCGACCAGAAGCCGCCGACGACGAACCCGTCGACGAGCTTGCTCGTCAGCCACAGCATCAGCGCGTTGATCACCAGCAGGAACAGCCCCAGCGAGAGGATCACGGCCGGTAGCGTGAGAAAGATGATCGCCGGGCGCACGACGAAGTTGACGACGCCGAGGATCAGCCCGGCCAGCAGCAGCGTGCCGGCGTCCTTGTCGTAGCCGATCGCCGGAATCACCGCCGCCGCGACGAGCAGCGCCACGCAGTTGGAAAGCAAGGCGATGACCAGGCGGACGACGACGGTGCGGGCCATGGTCGCCATCCTCGCACGCGTGCGCGACCGCGCGCATCGCCCGCCGGCCGCGAGACGTCCTGATAAAAAGTAGATAGATCGCTCTAGTCGCGCTGTAACGTATCATGCGCGTAGTGGCCACGGAGACAAAGGACCGCATCGTCCGGAGCAGCGCCGAGCTGTTTCGGCGCCAGGGCTTCGCGGGCACGGGCGTCAAGCAGATCGTCGCCGAGGCCGGCGCGCCCTTCGGCTCGCTCTACCACTTCTTTCCCGGCGGCAAGGAGCAGCTCGGCGAGGAGGTGATTCGCTGGTCGGGCGCGATCTACGGCCAGCTGCTGGACCTCTTCTACAAGCCCGGAGAGGACCCCGTGGCGGCCACGCGCAACTTCTTCGCGGCCGCCGCGGTGACGCTGCGCGAGAGCGACTACGCCGACGCCTGCCCGATCGCCACGGTCGCACTGGAGGTCTCCAGCACCAACGAGCCGATGCGCCGGGCCTGCGCCGACGTGTTCAACGGCTGGGTCGACAGCGCCACCGAGCGGCTGATCGAATGCGGTCTCACGCGCAAGCGCTCGCGCTCGCTCGCCTTGATGATCGTCGGCTCGCTGGAGGGCGCCTTCGTGCTCTCGCGCGCGCTGCGCAGCACCGAGCCGGTCGAGGTGGCCGGCGCTGCGGCGACGGCTGCCGTGCGTGACGCCATTGCCGAGCAGCGCGAGCGCAGGCGCAAACGCGCATGAGCAACCAGCCGGCGGCGATGGACGGCGAGGACATCGAGACCTGGTGGTCGCACGGCGAGCACGCGACGCTCACAGCAGGCGGCGCCGAATGGCCGATCTTCGTGCGCCGGCTCGGCGACGGCCCGACGATGACGCTGCTGCACGGCTTTCCCAGTTCCTCGCACGACTGGGCCAAGATCGCGCCGGCACTGGCACGTCGCCACTCGCTGCTGATGCCGGACTTTCTCGGCTTCGGCGCGTCAGGCAAGCCGCGCGAGCACGACTACTCGCTGCACGAGCAGGCCGATCTGGTGGAGGCGCTGTGGGCACGCGAGCGCGTGCAGCAGACGCTGCTGGTGGCGCACGATTACGCCGTGTCGGTTGCCCAAGAGCTGCTCGCGCGGCGCGCCGAAGGCAAGCTCGGCGTCGAGCTGCGCTCGCTGGCGCTGCTCAACGGTGGGCTGTATCCCGAGCTGCACCGCCCGCAGCCGACGCAGACGGCGCTGCTTGACCCAGTACAGGGACCGCAGATCAGCGAGCTGATGAACGAACAGCTTTTCGTGGCCGGCATCGCGCCGACGTTCGCCGACTCCTACGACGCGGCCGACGACAGCGTCCAGATGTGGCGCGGAGTCAGCCGCGACGACGGCCAGCTGAACACACACCTGCTGATCCACTACATGACCGATCGCCAACGCCACGGCACTCGCTGGACCGCAGCGCTCGAGCAGACCGACGTGCCGCTGAGCTTCGTGTGGGGCATGCTCGACCCCGTGTCCGGCGCGCACATGGCCCAGCGCATCGCCGAGCGTCTGCCCGACGCGCCGCGCCTCGAGCTGGCCGACGTCGCGCACTGGCCGCAGCTGGAAGCGCCCGAGCGCGTCGCTGACGCGCTGCCGTCTGCGTAGGGCGCGGGCACGGGCGCAGGCGCAGGCCGGGCCGCCGTCAATCGCGCTCAGCCGCGCCCGGAGACGGCATCGACCAGCCGGCCCAGGCGCGACGCGCGACCGACGCGGCGCTCGATGCGGTCGGCCTGGCGGTAGAGCGAGTAGACGCCGCGAATGCCCGCCCAGCGCAGCGGCTCGGGCTCCCACGATCGCGCGCGGTGCCCGACCCACGCGAGCTCACTCAAGGGCGTGCTGTCGTCGTCGGGCGATCGACCGTCGAGCAGCAGGTCGCGAATGATGCGCCCGGCGAGGTTCGCCGCGGCGACGCCCTCGCCCGCGTAGCCGCCGGCCCACGCCAGCCCGCCGTCGGCGTCGGTGTCGGCGCCGATCGACACGCACCAGTCGCGCGTCACGCCGAGCACGCCCGACCACGCGTGATCGATGCTCGCGCCGGCCGTCGCCGGGAACATCGCGTGCAGCTTGGCGCGCAGGCTGTCGACCGTAGCCGCGGCCGTGGCGCCCTCGCCGTCGGTGCGCGAGGCGAAGCGATAGGGCACGCCGCGCCCGCCGATCGCGATGCGCCCGTCGGCGGTGCGCTGCAGGTAAACGAACACGTGCGCGCCGTCGTCGAGCACCTCACAACCGCGCCAGCCGATCTCCTGCCACACGTCAGCGCCGAGCGGCTCGGTGACGATCATCGAGCTGTTGATCGGCGCCAGCTCGCGGCGCATGCCGCGCAGCGAGCGCGTGTAGCCCTCTGTCGCGCGCACGATCCAGCGCGCGCGCACGTCGCCGCTGTGCGTGCGTGCGACGTGTCGCTCGATCTCGCGCACCGGCGTCTGCTCGTAGATCGTCACGCCGAGGCGCTCCACCGCCTGCGCGAGCCCGGCGACGAGCTTTGCCGGGTGAATGCGCGCGGCGTGCGGCGAGAAGATCGCCGCGCGCGCACCGGCGATGCGCATCCGCACGGCGAGCTCCTCGGCGCGCAGCTCACTCAGATCGGCCTCGCCGACGCCGAGCGAGCGCATCTCGCGCACGTGGTCTGTCAGGTGTTCGGCCTGCGCGTGGTCGAGCGCAACCGACAGGTGACCGCCCCTGACGAAGTCGGCCTCGATCTGCTCGCTCGCGAGCACGGCGGCCACCTCGTCGATCGTGTCGAACATCGCACGCTGCAGCTGGAGGTAAGCGCCGCCGGCCCTGCGGCGTTCGTATGTTTGCGCCGGCCCGGAGAAGGAGCTCGTCAGCCAACCGCCGTTGCGCCCGGACGCGCCGAAGCCGCTGCGCTGCGCCTCCACGATGGCGATGCTCAGCGACGGATCTGCGCGCTTGAGGTAGTAGGCCGTCCACAGGCCCGTATAGCCGGCGCCGACGATCGCCACGTCGACCTCCAACGGTCCTTCCAGCGCCGGGCGCAGCGGCGGGGGGCCTTCCAGCGATCGCCACCAGAAGCCCAGCTCGCCCGTTCGCATCGCCCGAGACTAGCCCGGCGCGCGGGCGCCGACGCTCTAGCCCGGCGAGCGTTGCAGCTCGGCCAGGCGACGCTGCAGCAGCTCGCGCTCGGCCTCGGCATGCACGAGCTCCAAAGCACGCTCGTATGCCGCGCGCGCATCCTCTCGGCGATCGAGCCGGCGCAGCAGCTCGGCGCGCGTGGCGTGCAGGTAGTGGTAGGCCGCCAGATCCAGCCCGTCGACGAGCGCCAGCGCCCGCTCGACCTCGCCCGACTCGGCCAGCGCGACCGCACGGTTGAGCTGCACCACGGGCGAGCCGGTGACCGCCGCAAGGCGAGCGTACAGCTCGGCGATCGCCGGCCAGTCACAGGGCTGCTCGGCGTGACGCGCGGCGATCGCCGCCTGCAGCGCGTATGGCCCGCGCGGGTCCAGCGCCAGCGCGCGCTTGAGCGACGCCTGCCCCTGAGCGATCTGCGCGCGGTCCCACAGCGAGCGGTCCTGGTCGGCCAGCAGCACCAGCGCATCGTCGACGAAACGTGCCCGACTGCGCGCGTCGTGCAGCAGCATCAGCGCCAGCAGCGCATGCGTCTCGGCCTCGTCGGGCATCAGCTCGGCCAGTGCGCGCCCCAGGCGGATCGCCTCGGCGGCCAGCTCGTTTCGCCCGCCGTAGCCCTCGTTGAAGATCAGGTAGACGACCGCCAGCACGGCCGCCAGGCGCTCGGGCAGCAGGTGGTCGGGTGGAACGCGAAAGGGAATGCCGGCGGCCTTGATCTTGTGCTTGGCGCGCACCAGGCGCTTGGCCAGCGTCGGCTCGGGCACGAGAAACGCGCGCGCGATCTCATCGGTGCGCAGCCCGCCGAGCGTGCGCAACGTCAGCGCGACCTGCGCGTCGGTCGCCAGCGCCGGGTGACAGCACGTGAACAGCAGCTCCAAGCGCTCGTCGGCGAATGCGCTCGCTGGCATGATCTCGTCCTCCACGGGCTCGGGAACCTCGAGCAGACGCGTCTTTGCGGCGAGCGTGCGGTCGCGGCGGATGCGATCGATCGCGCGATTGCGCGCCGTCGTCACCAGCCACGCGCCGGGTGTCGTCGGTACGCCCTCGCGCGGCCAGCGCTCGGCGGCTGTGGCGAAGGCCTCCTGAGCTGCTTCCTCGGCGAGGTCGAAGTCGCCGAGGAAGCCGATCAGCGTCGCCAGGACGCGACCCCACTCGTCTTGGAAGACGCGCTGGAGGATCGCTAACGCTCCACCACCGGACGCACCTCGATCGCGCCGCCCATGCGCGCTGCGGGAATCCGTGCGGCGAAATCGATCGCCGCATCGAGGTCGTCTGCCTGCAGCAGGTAGTAGCCGCCGATGACCTCCTTGGTCTCGGCGAACGGCCCGTCGGTCGTCAGCGTGTCGCCGTTCTGCACGCGCACCGTCGTCGCGGTCTCCGGTCCCTGCAACCCGTGGCCTCCCAACACCCCGGGCCTCTGCGCCAGCGCGACGTACTCATCGGTGATCGCCTTCTGCTCATCCGGCGAGAGCGCTTCGTAGTCGGCCGCCGTCGACGCCGTGTAGATCTGCACCAGGTAGGTCATCGCTTCTCCTTGTGGCTGGGTTTTTGCCTCTGTCCCTTCTAGGACGAACGGGGACCGACGAAATGGACAGGCCGTGCGCAAGCTCGCCGTCGCGCTTCGTGCGCTGCCCTGGCCGCCGAGCATAGACCCAGGGCTTTTTGTAGAGTGCGCGCCGAAATGAGCTTGGGGGAGCTGCAGATCTCGGGCCACGTCACCCAGCCCGACGATGCCGACTGGGACGAGGCACGCGCGGCATGGAACCTCGCGTCCGACCGCCAGCCCGCGGCCGTGGCGTTCGTGCAGAGCGCCGACGATGTCGCCGCGGTCGTGCGCTTCGCGGCCAAGCACGATCTGAAGGTGACGGCGCGCGGGACCGGCCACGGCGCGGTCGCGATCGGCTCGCTGGACGACACGATCCTGATCAAGACCGAGCGCATGCGCGGCATCGAGATCGACGAGCAGGCGCAGACGGCGCGCGTGGAGGCGGGCGTGCTGGCGCTCGAGCTCGGCGCGGCCTGCACGGCCAAGGGCCTGTGCTCGATGCCCGGCTCGGCGCCGGACGTCGGCGTGATCGGCTATTCGCTCGGCGGCGGGCTGAGCTGGCTGGGGCGGCGCTACGGCTTTGCCTGCAACCGCGTGCAGGCGATCGAGCTCGTGACCGCCGACGGTGAGATCCGCCGCGTCGACGCCGACAACGACAGCGACCTGTTCTGGGCGCTGCGCGGAGGCGGCGGCTGCTACGCGATCGTCACGGCGCTGCACGTCGCGCTCTTGCCGATCGCCGAGCTGTACGCGGGCATCATGATCTTCCCGGCGGAGCTGGGCGCCGGCGCGATTCGCGCATACCGCGACTGGACGCGCACGGCTCCCGACGAGGTCACCTCGGTCGTGCGCTTCCTGCGCCCGCCGCCGCTGCCCGACGTGCCAGAGCCGCTGCGCGACACGCCGCTGATCACGATCGACGCCGCCTTCATCGGCGACCAGGCCGAGGGCGAGAGCCTGCTCGCGCCGCTGCGCGAGATCGGCGAGCCGATCATGGACACGTTCGCGCAGGTTCCCGCCGAGGCGCTGTCGAAAATCCACATGGACCCCGAGCAGCCGGTGCCGGGGCTCGGCCACCACGCGCTGCTGCGCGAGCTGCCCGACGAGGCCATCGAGACGTTCGTAGGCGCGGCAGGCGCCGAGTCGGGCACGCCGCTGCTGCTGACCGAGATCCGCCACATCGGCGGCGCGCTGGCGCGCGAGGGCGAGAATGCCGGCGCGCTGGCAAAGCTCGACGCCGAGTTTCTGATGTTCGGCATCGGCATGCCGATGACGCCGCAGCTCGGCGAGACGATCGACGGCCACCTCGACCACCTGGCCGAGGCGATGTCTCCCTGGACGGCCGAGGGCGGCTACTTCAACTTCGCCGAGCGCACGTGTGAGATCGACGCGATCTTGCCGGCGCAGACCCACGAGCGCCTGCTCCAGGTCAAGCGCCGCTGGGACCCCGACGGTCTGATTCGCGCCAATCACGAACTGGCCGTCGGCATCGCCTGAGGCGGCGGCTCAGTGACAGCCGAGCTGGGCCAGCGCCTTGGCGACGTCCGACTTGAGCTTCGCAGCGATGTCGGTGACCTGCGAGGCCTGCGGCGGCGTGACCGCCGGCTGTCGCCCGTAGTCATAGATGTCCATGCTCAGCGTCTCCTGCACGCGGACCTGCTGTGTGCAGAGCGAGAAGGCGAGGGCGACCCTGTCGATGCGCCCTGCGCCGATCCATACGTCCATCGGCAGCGTCTTTGCGCCGGTAACCCGTTCGAGCAGCTTGCCCTCCTTGCGCCCGGCGACCTGCTGGCTCGGCGGGAGCGCCGAGGCGAAGCGAGACAGGTCGATCAGCGCGTGGTAATGCGTCGAGGAAACGCCGCGCACCTGATCGTCGCCGACGCGCGTCACCGTTCCGGCCGCTCTTAGGTAGCTGAGCACTTCGCTCGGATTCGAGGAGCCGGCGCCGATCGAGCTGCTGCCGAACGACTGGCTGAAAGTGCTCAGATCGGCACGCACCCAGGGCTTGCCATGCGTCACGTTCGTGCCCGAGCCGCTCGGCACGCTGACGTACAGATAGGGCTTGGAGATCACCTCTTCGATCGTCTTGCCTTCGACCTGCAGGCGCGCCGCGCCTTCTGAGCCGCGATCGTTGATCGAGCCGGTGCCGCTCACTTCGACGTTCTTGCCGTTGGCCTGCGTGGTCGAGGTGATCGAGAACTTGTAGCCGGGAATCTGGTCGGTCGCATCAGCCGCGCGCGTGACCGCAGCCAGGTAGGCCGGATTGGCCGCGCCGTTGCCGGCGTTCGTCGCCGCAGCGCCGTGACCGCCCCCTCCGCAGCCGGCCGCGACCAGCAGCGCGCCGGCACAGACACTCACGCCGAGTGCCCTGAGAAGTCGCGACATGGCTTGATTGTTCCGCATCGTGCCCGGCCTACCCGTAACCCTGGACATCTATGCGGACGGGCGTCGAGGAGGCGCTCCAGCGAAAGAACCGTCGAGTCCAGGGCCTCGACTACTGCCGGATGCTCGGAGACCGCCGCTACTGTAGTGCCCTCCTCCGCGGCGGCGTAACCGGAGCGTCGCGGAGTGCCCAACCCGAATCCCCGACCCCCTCTCGCGATGACCACGAGCAGTCCCAACGGCGCCGGCGCGGCGGGCGCCCAGCGCACGCATCCGACGCTGATCCTCGCCGTGCTGTCGCTCGCCGGTGTCGCCTACGCGATGCTCAGCTCGTCGGTCGTGCCTGCGCTGCCCACGATGCAGCACGCGCTGCACACCTCAGAGACGGGCATCACCTGGCTGCTGACCGCCTACCTGCTGTCGGCGTCGGTCGGCACAGCGATCCTCGGCCGCCTCGGCGACATGTACGGCAAGGAGCGCCTGCTGCTGATCACGCTCGTGATCCTCGGCTTCGGCACGCTGCTTGCGGCGGTGTCGAGCTCGCTCGGCGTGATCATCGTCGCGCGCTTCATCCAGGGCGCAGCAGGCGGCATCTTCCCGCTCGCTTTTGGCATCGTGCGCGACGAGTTCCCGCGCGAGAAGGTCGCCGGCAGCATCGGGCTGCTGTCGTCGATTCTCGGCGTCGGCGCCGGCGTCGGCATCGTCTCCGCTGGCCTGATCGTCGAGCACCTCAACTACCACTGGCTGTTCTGGTTTCCGCTCGCCGCGACAGTCCTCGCCGCGGTGGCGACCTGGCGCTTCATCCCCGAGTCGCCCGTGCGCGTGCCGGGAAAGATCAACTGGCCGGCCGCTGCTCTGATGACGCTCGGCATCTCGATCGTGCTGCTGGCTATCTCCGAGACGACCACATGGGGCTGGGGCTCGGCCAGGGCGCTCGGCCTGATCGCGATCGGCCTGGTCTTCACCTGCATCTGGATAGCCGTGGAGATTCGCAGCGCCAATCCGCTGGTCGACATGACGATGATGCGCATCCGCGGCGTGTGGACCACGAACCTTGCCGCGTTCCTGCTCGGCGCCGGCATGTACGCGTCGTTCATCATCTTCCCGCAGTTCGCGCAGTTGCCGAAGAGCACCGGGTTCGGCTTCGGTGCGTCGGTCGTCGTGTCGGGCCTGTATCTGCTGCCTTCGACGGTCGGCATGACGATCCTCGGCATGTACGCGGGGCGGATATCCGCGCGCTTCGGCTCACGTGCCGCGCTGCTCTGCGGCACGGCGTTCACGACGGCGTCGTTCGCTCTGCTGTCCGTCGATCACAGCCACCCGATCGAGTTTTTGATCGCCGCGGGCCTGCTCGGCGTCGGCATCGGGCTGGCCTTCGCAGCGCTCGGCAACCTGATCATCCAGTCCGTGTCGAGCACGCAAACCGGCGTGGCGACCGGCATGAACACAGTCATGCGAACGCTGGGAGGTGCGCTCGGCGGACAGCTCTCGGCGACGTTCATCGCAGCGCACACCGCGCACGGGCATCCTGCGGTCACAGGCTTCACCGAGTCGTTCGTGATGGCGACCGGCTTTCTCGTCGTCTGCTTCGTCGCCGGTCTGCTCGTCCCGCGCACGCCGTCCGAGCCGGCGCAGCCCTCCGCGCCACCGGCAACCCCGCAGGGCGGGTCGATCGTCGAGCCCGCCGAGCCCGACGCAGTCCGCGCGTAGCGCAGCCGAGCGCTAGGCGGGCGCGACGCCGGTCGGCGACGTGCTCGGCTGCTTCGCCGATGGCGCGGGGTCGTCTGGCGCACGCGCCGCAGCCGCGTCTTCGACCTGCTCCGGGCGGCCGCCGGGCATCCCGCGCAGGGCGACGATGAACGCGAGCGCCATCGCGCCGGCCATGCCGTAGACGACCGTCTGCGTCGAGTGGGCGAAGTCGAGCCGGACCTGACGGGTCAAGGCGTGCGAATCACCGCCGCCCCCGCCGCTCGGGGCAGAACCGCGGGAGGCTCCGGAAACCGCGTGGGCGATCGTTTCCGCGCGCGCCTTGGGCACGCCGGCCTGCGTCAGCGTCTTCTGCACGCGCGAGACCGTCTCGGTGATCAGGATCGAGCCCAGCACGGCGAGCCCGAGGCTGCCGCCGAAGTTGCGCACGGTCTGCGTCAGGCCCGTGACGGCGCCATACGTGGCGTGTGCGGCTCGGTTGAGCGCGTCGGTGCTGACCGGACCGAGCACCATGCCTAGGCCGACGCCGGCGATTGCCAGGCGCCACCACTGTTCGTTGAGTGACAGGTCGTTGAGCGCTTCGGCCCAGAGGTAGAAGCCGACAGCGGCGATCGCGCAGCCCGGAATCATCGCCGGCCGTACACCCTGGCTGTCGAGCAACGCGCCACCGCGCCGCGCGCCGATCGTGAAGCCGATGAAGAAGAACAGGATGTACAGACCGGCCTCGCTGGCGTTTTCACCGAGCGCGATCTGCGCGTAGAGGCTGATGAAGAAGAACAGCGGCACGAAACAGATCGACAACAGGAACAGCACGGCGTTGTCGACCTGGAAGGCTCGATCGGCGAACAGGCGGATCGGCACCAGCGGGTCCTCGACGCGCAGCTCGAAGCGCACGAAGGCCGCGAGCAGCGCAAGCCCGGCCACCAGGCAGAGCCACGTGCCGACGCTGCTCCACCCCCAGACGCTGGCCTGCTGCAGGCCGAACACCGCGATGCCCATGCCGGCGCTGACGAGCAGCGCGCCGCGCACGTCGATCCGCGAGCGGCTGCGCTCCTCGTTGGGTTTGGAGATCGCGATCAGCACGAGCGCGATGATCGCCACGGGTATGTTCACCCAGAAGATCGAGCGCCAGGTCCATTCGGTCAGGTAGCCGCCGGCGATCGGACCGACCGCGGTGAGCGCTCCGGTGATCGAGAAGAACACCGCCAGCGCCTTGCCGCGTTCTGAGACCTCATAGGTCGCGACGACGATCGCCAGCGCCGCGGGGAACAGCAGGGCGGCGCTCGCGCCCTGCAGCACGCGGAACACGATGATCCAGGTCTCGCCGATCGAGCCGGTTGGGGTGGCGCCGCACAGCGCCGAGCAGACCGCGAACCCGATCACGCCGACCGTGACCATGCGCCGCGGACCGAGCACGTCGGCGATCTTGCCGCCGAGCGCGAACAGCGCAGACAGCGACAGCAGGTAGCCGTTGATGATCCATTGCGAGCCGGTCGAGGACAGATGCAGCTGGTGCTGGAGGTTCGGCACCGCCAGCGCCACGATCGTCTGGTCGATGAACAGCATCGCGACCGCGAAGATCATCGCGGTGAGTACGAGTTTGTTGCGATCCACGTTCGACTCCCCTTGAACTTGACCCGTTGAGACGGCTGTTCAGCCTAGATCGGCGAAGTCCTGCCGTTGCATGAGTCGCGGCGCTCACAGCCCAACGCGCTCGCCGATCGAGACGGTGCGATCGTCGGGCAGGCGGAAGAACACGACCGGGTTGGCGGCGTTGCGCGCGAGCGCGAGGAACAGGCGCTTGGGCCACGGCCGCATGGCGTGTGAGTCGGTCGGCACGATCGTGATCTGCGAGAGGAAGTAGGAGATCGCGTCGAAGTCAAGCGACCGCTCGAGCAGCTCCTGGCGGACGGCCAGCCGGAGCATCGCGGGCACGTTGTGCGCGTCCTGGAAGCCGAAGCGAACCGACAGCCCGCTGATGCCGTCGGCGGCGTGGCCGAGCTCGTCGCAGGCGAGACGATCCTCGTGGTAGACGTGCGGCACGCGCTCGGTCTCGATCGAGACGATGATCACGCGCTCGTGCAGCACGTGGTTGTGCTCGACGTTGGCGCGCAGAGCCAACGGCGTCGTCTGCGCGTGCGCGTTCAGGTAGACGGCCGTGCCCGGCACGCGCACCAGGCTTGCACGGCGCGCGTCGAGCTCGTCGATGAAGTCTTGCAACGGCCCCTCCTCACGCACGCGGTTGGCGCTGACGATCTGCCGGCCGCGGCGCCAGGTCATCAGCACGACGAACACGGCCGCGGCGATCGCCAGCGGCAGCCAGCCGCCGTGCACGATCTTCGTCAGGTTTGCCGCGAAGAAGGTCACCTCGATCGTCAGAAAGACGGCGGCGCCGAGCGCGATGCGCCATCGCGGCTGATGCCACAGCAGGCGCGCGACCGCCAGGAACAGGATCGTGTTGATGATGAACGTGCCCGTCACGGCCACGCCGTAGGCGGAGGCCAGCGCGGCCGACGAGCCGAAGCCGACGACGATCGCCAGCACCGCGACGAACAGCCCGGCGTTGATCGCAGGCGCGTAGATCTGCCCGACCTCGCGCCGCGAGGTGTGACGGATCGTCAGCCGCGGCAAGAAGCCGAGCTGGACCGCCTGGTGGGACACGCTGAAAGCGCCCGAGATGACCGCTTGGGAGGCGATCACCGTGGCGACCGTGGCCAGCAGCACCATCGGTATCTGAGCCCAGGAGGGCATCAGCAGAAAGAACGGGCTGGACACGGACTTGGGCGAGCGCAGGATCTCCGAGCCTTGGGCCAGGTACTCCAGCGTCAGCGCGGGGAAGACCAGCGCAAACCAGGCGCGGCGGATCGGCGCACGGCCGAAATGACCCATGTCGGCGTACAGCGCCTCGGCGCCGGTGACGGCAAGCACGACCGAGCCCAGCGCGATGAACGCGACGTGCCCGTGCGCGAACATGAATTTGGCGCCGTAGCTGGGCGACAGCGCACGCAGCACGGCCGGGTGCTGTGCGACCTCGACGACGCCCGTCAGGCCGAGCACGCCAAACCACACCGCCATCACCGGGCCGAACAGGTTGCCCACGAGCTTGGTGCCGAAGCGCTGGATCGCAAACAGCGCGACCAGCACGGCGACGGCGATCGGCAGCACCATCGAATGCAAGCTCGGCGCCGCAACCTTGAGGCCTTCGACCGACGAGAGCACGGAGATCGCTGGGGTGATCGCGCCGTCGCCGTAGAACAGCGACGCGCCGAGGATGCCGAGCGTGACGAGCATCAGCTTGGTCATCGCGCCGCTGATGCGCGCCCGCTGCACGAGCGCGGTGAGCGCCATGATGCCGCCCTCGCCGCCGTTGTCGGCGCGCATGATGAACGTCACGTACTTGACCGACACGACCATCGTGATCGACCAGAAGACCAGCGAGATCACGCCGTAGACGTCGCCGGCCGTCGCGTGCACAGCGTGGTGATCGGCGGTGAAGACCGTCTGCAGCGCGTACAGCGGGCTGGTGCCGATGTCGCCGAAGACGACGCCCAGCGCGCCGAGCGTGAGCGCGGCCATGCTCGTCTTGGCGACCGCGCGCCGCCGCGCGGCCGACTCCGGTGGCGCGTGCTCGGGCGCCGAGCCCCGTGGCTGCTCGGACGGCTCCGCGGCCGGCACCGAATCTCCAGGAGGCGAGGCTGGCGCGGGCACCGCCTGACGGTACTGCGCGACGCCGCCGTCTAGATGCTCGGCGGGGCGGCGATGGAAGCCGCCGCGAGCAGCGCCTCGGCCTCGGCCTCGATGCCGTCGGCCATCAGCTGCAGCTCGTCGACCAGGTGCGGGTCGCTGCACAGGCCGAAGCACAGCTGTCCCGCGAGCGACATCGCCGAGACGCGCAGCGCGTGGCGTTCGCCGATCTCCGCGAGCGAGTGCAGGTGCACGACCGGCTCGCCGAGCACGCTCACCGGCCTGCGCGGCCCGGGAACGTTGGACACGCTGAGCGCGAAGCGGCGCGGGTTCTGCTCCATGCGCGTGACGAGGTGCTCGAGCGGCGGCACGCCGGCCAGCTCGTGCAGCAGGTGCTCGCGATACTGCGCGTCGTGGTCGAGCTTGCGCTCGTCGGTCGCGGCGTGTGCGGCGCGCAGGCGCGCGACCGGGTCCGGCTCGTTCAGCGGCAACGCGACCGAGAAGAAGGAGTCGTGGTTGGCGACCGCGTCGCCCTCGTGATGCAGGCTGACGGGCACGCGCACGCGAATCGAGCCGAGATCTCCGTGGCGCTCGCGCACCCAGCGCCCGACCGCGCCGGCGACGATCGCCAGCACGGCGTCGTTGACGGTCGCGCCGTCGAGCGTCCTCGCGGCGTCGTGCAGCGCCGGCAGCTCAACCGTCGCGAAGGCGACCTCGCGGCGCGTGCCGATGCGTCCGTCGAACGGCGAGCGGCACTCGCCGCGCGCGTACTCGCGATGCAGGAAGCCCGCCAGATGCGCGCGCCGGCGCGCCTCGTCGGCGGCGTGCGCGGCGTGCACCTGCGCCTGTGTCATGTTCGCCTCGACGCCGTCATCCCACAACAGCGCACGCGCGTAGCGCACCGAGGCTGTCCCGTCGGCGAGCGCGTGGTGGATGCGCCAGATCAACACGCTGCCACCGTCGGCCAGCGCGACCGTGTCGATGCGCCACAGTGGTCGCGAGCGATCCAGGCGCTGCTCGAACAGGCGCGCGACGAGCTCGAGCAGCTGCGCGCGATCGACCGGTCCTTCGACCGGCGCGGCGACGATGTGCTCGCTGAGGTCAAAGCGCTCGTCGGGCACCCAGGCGGGTGCCTGCGAGCTGACACCCAGCCGACGCATCAACGCGGGCGCGAGGGCGATCCGCTCGCCGACGCGCGCACGCAGTCGCTCGACGTCGACGGGCTGCGCCCCGCGCACACCCAGCCGCACGACCTTGCAGGTGTGCCCGGCGATCGTGCTGCACTCCAGATCGAGGATCGCGCGGTCCTCGACGCCCAGCGGAATCGGCTCCTCCATACCGCCAGCATTCTCGCCGATGCGGCGGCCACCCGGAGTGGCCGGCTAGATCCAGTCCCAGCGACGGAATGCCGAATACAGGCCAGCCGAGATCGCGACGATCAGCGCCGAGGAGAACCAGAACCCCCAGTGCTTGGCGAAGCCCGGATAGGGCACGTTCTGCCCGTAGAAGCCGGTGATCGCCGTCGGCACGGCGATGATCGCCGCCCAACTGGTGACCTTCTTCATCACCAGGTTCATGCGGTTGCCCTGAATCGCGATGTTGGTCTCGAGGATCGTCGTCACCAGATCGCGCAGCGATTCCGTCCAGTCGGTGGCGCGCAGCACGTGGTCATAGACGTCCTGGTAGTACGGCGCCATCGCCTGATCGATGACGTGCAGGTCACGACGCATCAGCGAGTTGACGACCTCGCGCATCGGCGTCACCAGGCGGCGCAGCAGCACGAGGCTCTTGCGCAGCTCGAACGAGCGCCGCTGAACCTCCGCTTCGCGCGGCTGCTCGTCGAACAGCAGATCCTCGAGCGCCTCGATCTCCGTGTCCAGCGACTGCACCGCTTCGAAGTGGCCGTCGACGACGTAGTCCAGCAGCCCCCACAGCAGAAACGACACACCGTGCGCGGCGAGCTCCGCCGATTCATCCCACCGCGCCACGACTGCCTCGATGTCCACGCCCTCGGTCTTGCGCACCGTGACGAACGCGTTGTGCGTGATGAACACGCCGATCTCGCTCGTGTCCAACTCGCCGGATGCGGTATCCAGCGCGAGCGCGTAGGCGTTCACGAACAGGTGCGAGTCATAGCGATCGAGCTTGGGGCGCTGGTGCTCGTTGACGGCATCCTCGACGGCCAGCGGGTGCAGGCTCAGCTCTTCGCTGATCGTCTGCAGATCCTCGCTCGTCGGCTCGCAGTAGTCCAGCCACACGAACGTATTCGCTTCGACGATGTGGTCGGAGATCTCGCTGACGGGGAAGTTCTCGAGCGCCAGCTCGCCGTCGCGGTAGAGCCTCGTGCGAGCCATGCGCGCACGATACGGTCAGCGCCGGATCGCCCGCCGCCGCCGCGGCGCGAATGGCTCTGGCGCCGCGCGTGGGCGCTCAGGCGTCGCTCGGTCGGTCCTGGCCGACGCGCGCGTCCATTCGCCGCACGAGCTCCTGCGCGCGCTCTTCGCGCTCGAGCTGCGCATCTGAGAGCGGGTTGAGCAGGCCGCGCAGCAGCGACATGGTCGCCCAACGCCGCGGCGCGAAGACGCGCGCGCTGCGTCGCTCGATGCCCCGTACGATCGCCTCGCCGGCTGCCGCCGCGGGCAGTCGCTTGCGCAGCGGCTTGGGCAGCACCTGCAACAGCTCTGCCGCCAGCGGGTCGGCGTCGATCGCCTGGTGGACCATCTCGGTCTCGATGAAGCCGAAGTAGGCGACCGTCGCGCTCGCGCCATGGGCGGTGAGCTCGACGCGCAGGGCCCGGCCGAACTGCTCGACCGCCGCCTTGCTCATCGCATACGGCGTCGCGCCGACGCCGTTGCTGAATGCGTAGATCGAGGAGATCACGACGACGTGCCCCTGCCGCCGGACGATCTCCGGCAGCGCAGCGTCGACCGTGCGACAGACGCCCCACAGGTTGACGTCGAGCACGCGCTCGAAGCCCTCCTGCGACATCGCACGGAAGCTCGCCACGCGCGGCGCTATGCCGGCGTTGGCGACGACGACGTCGAGCCCGCCGAATCGCTGCACGGTGGTGGCGACGGCGCGCTGCATGTCGCCGCGGTCGGTGACGTCGCCGGCCAGCCCGATCGCACGCGAGTCGTGCAACTGCGCGGCGGCGCGCGCGCTGGCCGCCGCGTCGAGATCGACGATCGCAACCGAGGCGCCGCGCGCGATCAGCGCACGCGCCGTCGCCAGGCCAATGCCGCGCTCGGCTCCGGTCACCAGCGCTACCTTGCCCTCCAGCGGAAAACGCGCCATCGCAGGCACTCTCTCAGACGCGCGGTGCACGCGCACGCGCGCGCCGATCTCGTTGATCTGCGAGGGGTCGCGCAGTATGGTCGGCCGCGACAAACGATCGAGGGAGCCGATGATGTCGACGACGAGCCCGAGCAATCGCACGGCCACGCACGAGGTCGTCAACCAGCCGCCGCCGCTCGTCGGCCACAACGCCTTCGACGCCGACCCGGCGCTGGCCGAGGCGCTGGTTCGCGAGGGCGGCGAGTGGGGCCTGGACCGCGTGCGCGACTTCGGCGCCGTGGTCGCCTCGGCCGAGGCGCTCGACCATGCTCGGCGCGCGCAGCGCAACATTCCCGTGCTGAAGACCCACGATCGCTACGGCAACCGCATCGACGCGATCGAGTACGACCCGTCGATGCACTGGATGCTCCGCCTGGGCGTCGAGCGTGAGATCAACTCGCTGCCGTGGCGCGAGCCGCGCGCGGGCGCGCACGTCGTGCGCGCCGGGCTGTTTCACCTGTTCAACCAGCTCGACACCGGACCCTGCTGTCCGATGTCGATCAACTACGCGGCTGTGCCGACGATGCGCCAGGACGCCGCGCTGGCCGAGCGGTGGGAGCGACGACTGACGCTGCCCGACTACGACTCCTTCGCGCAGGCGGGCATGGTGATGACCGAGAAGCAGGGCGGCTCAGACCTGCGCGCCAACAGCACCGTCGCCGAGCCGGTCGGCGACGGCTGGTTCGAGCTGACCGGCCACAAGTGGTTCTGCACGCACCCGGTGTTCGACGTCTTCTTCACGCTCGCACAGACCGAGGCCGGCATCAGCTGCTTCGTGGCAGAGCGTCCACACGCGGGCTTTCGCATCCAGCGACTGAAGGACAAGCTGGGTGGTCGCTGCCTGGCCTCCTCGGAGGTCGAGTACGACCACCTGCCCGCGCAGCTGCTCGGCGACGAGGGCCGTGGCACGGCGGTGATGGTCGAGCAGCTGATCTGGACTCGACTGGACACGTTGCTGGGGGTCACCGGCATGATGCGCCGCGTCGTCGCGGAGGCCACCTGGCATGCCCGGCACCGCAGCGCCTTCGGCGCTCCCCTGGCCGAGCAGCCGGCGATGGTCAACGTGCTCGCCGACATGGCGCTCGAGTCCGAGGCCGCCACCGCCGCCTCGCTGCGCATCGCGCGCGCCTTTGACTCCGACGATCCTCGCGAGGCCGCCTTTCGGCGCCTGGCGCTGGCCGTGATCAAGTACTGGGTGTGCAAGCGCGGCGCTCCGCTCGCGGCCGAGGCGCTGGAGTGCCTCGGCGGCAACGGCTACGTCGAGGAGGCACCGATGGCGCAGTTCTACCGCGACATCCAGATCGGCACGGTGTGGGAGGGCTCGGGCAACGTGATCGCGCTGGACGTGCTGCGCGCGCTCGCGCGCGAACCGGATGCGGCCGAGGCGTTCCTGGCGGAGTGCGAGCTGGCCGCCGGCGCCGATGCGCGCTTCGATGCGCACATGGCGCGCGTGCGCGAAGGGCTCGCCGCGCTGGCGACAGATCCGGCGCAGGCGCAGTGGAGCGCGCGCCGCGTGGTCGAGGACATGGCGCTCGCGCTGCAGGCAAGCCTGCTACTGCGCACCGCGCCGCCGGCCGTCGGCGACGGCTTCTGCGCCGCGCGCCTGGGCGAGCGCGGGCTCGCCTTCGGCGATTTGCCACGCGGCGTCGAGGGCGCGGCGATCGCGGAGCGGGCGCTGGCACTGTGAGCACCCGCGCCCACAAGTGCCTGCACGGCGGCGAGTACAGTCGCTGCCTGCGATTACCAGTTGCCGCTGGCGCCTTCCGAGCAGCCTGATTTTTCGATCGGGCTGGCGCAAGTGCGAGAGATTTCTCCCGAGGCGTTGCGGCTGATCGTCAGTTCGTCGCCGTTGGTCGCGGTCGCGGTCACCGAGTATTCGTCGGCGCCGCCTTTGGCAAAGCTGACATACGCTTCCTTGCTGCTTGCCGTGATCAGAATGGTCGGATCGACGGCGTTGAGTTCGGTCGTCGAGACGCTCAGGTAGCTGCCGCCGTTGTCGGTCGCGATCGTCTCGGCCGTGGTCTGCGCCGTGCGCGCGAGCTCCTTGGCCTGCGCGTCGGTCGCCTGTCCCTTGTCGCTGAGAAACGACGGAATCGCGATCGCCGCGAGCACGCCGATGATCAGCACGACGACCAGCAGCTCGATCAGCGTGAATCCGCTGTCGTCTGCGCGGAGCCGCGCCAGTGGGTCGCGCCGCGCCGTGTCGGCGGCTCGGCCGTCCTGGCGGGCGCGCTTGGATGAACATGCAAACACGATTGCCCTCCGTGGCATCCACTGGTAGCTGAGCAATCTCGACGAGACCTCGGACTTTGCGCCCTCGCCTCACGGCGAGTTTGCCTTTTTCAGTTTTCGATTGTCGAAGGCGCAGTGTGGAGCACCGCCCGAGCGCGAAGTCCTAGACCTTGGTCGAGACCTTGACTCGATCGTTCGTCGATGAGAGGGCGACGGGCCGCCACAGCGCCCGGGCCGACCGTTTAGCCTTCAGGCCAAGTGGGAATGATGCGCCCTACGCATCGACGAATGAAGGGGAGACATGCCTGACTTGGCTGTTCGTGCGCGGTCAAACGACGAGGGACGTGGGCTGAGGCCAGGCTCGACCCTCGCACCGCGAGGCCGCGCTCGATCGTCGATCGTCCGCGCCGTGCTGCTCGCCGTGCTCAGCGCAGCGATGCTCGCGATCGCCACCGCGAACGCCTCTGCCGTGATCGTGCACCTCGGCACAGGCCGCGCAGTCAGCTACGAACCTCTTCACTCCGGCGGCGCTCAGCCAGCCGCGAGCCCCTTGCTCGGCGGCTCCGGCGGACAGCTGCAATACCACGGCGGGCCGGTCATGCACTCCAACACCAACTACACGATCTACTGGGCGCCGCCCAAAGCGCCCGCTTATCCTGCCGAATACCAGTCGGGGGTCAACCAATACCTCGAAGACCTCGCACATGACAGCGGCGGCGTTCAGAACGTCGACTCTGTCGCCACGCAGTACGGAGACTCCGGCGGCGAATTCGCCAACTACAGCTCACACTTCGGCGGTACGTTCGTCGACACAGACCCATACCCGGCAAACGGCTGCGCCGCTGCAACGATCTGCCTCACCGACGAACAACTGCGGGCCGAGCTCACGAGCTTCGTCAAAGCTCACGCGCTGCCCACCGACCTGTCGCACGAGTACTTCCTGCTGACGCCGCCGGGAGTCGAAGACTGCCTTGAACTGAAAGCCTGCTCGGCCGGCAGCACGATCCCGGAATACTGCGCCTACCACGGGAGCATCTCGGTCAATGGCGGCGAGATCGTCTACTCCAACGACCCGTTCGTCACGGGCGTCGAAGGCTGTGACGATGGCGAACACCCCACCGGAAAACCGTCGGACGGCGTGCTCCAGGGTGGGCTCAGTCATGAGCACAATGAGTCGATCACCGACCCCGAACTGAACGCCTGGTTCGATTCGCAGGGAAACGAGAACGGCGACAAGTGCCGCACGTTCGAAAAAGCGAGCGAATTCGGAACGCCGCTCGGCAAAGCCCCTGACGGCTCGCGCTACAACCAGATCGTCAACGCAGACCTGTACTGGTACCAGCAGGAGTGGAGCAACGAAGGCAGTCAGTGCAAGCAGCGCCTCGCGCCCGCCACGCCGTCGGTCATCAAAGTGGCGCCGAGGACCGGTCCGGCGGGTGGGGGCACATCGGTGACGATCACCGGCACGGGCTTCAGCGGCGCCACCGCGGTCAAGTTCGGAGCGACCGCCGCAGCCAAATACACGGTCAACTCGGCGACGTCGATAACCGCCGTATCCCCAGCAGCGAGCACGGGCCTCGTAGACGTCACCGTGACGACGTCGGGCGGGACCAGCCCGCTGGTGTCCGGCGATCACTTCACGTTCGCGGCTCCGACGGTGACCGGCGTGAGCCCGGCATCCGGCTCCAGATCGGGCGGAACAACGATCACGATCACTGGCACAGGCTTTGCGCTTGGAACGAGCACGACAGTCACCTTCGCCGGCGTGTCAGCGACAGAAGTCGACTGCACCTCGATCAGCTCGTGCACGGCCGTCTCGCCCGCGCGAGGCAAAGCGGGCATAGTCGACGTGTTCGCGACCGTGGCCGGCAAAAAGAGCAAAAAAGGCCGCCCCGGCGACCAGTTCGAATACCTGTAGTGGTCGACAGGCAAGTCGCGTAGGTGCTGAGGCCAGCGGCGCTGGCCATCGACGGGCGACCGATCGGAGCGGGACTTGTTGATCGCAGGAGTGGACTGGGCCGAGGTCACGGCGATCGCCACGTCGGTTCTGGCGCTCGGGTTGCTGGGAGCGTTCGGGGCGGCGATCTTCGGCGCACAGCAGGTGCGCGAGGCGCGCAAGAGTCGCGAGGCGCAGATGGCCGCAGAGTTCTTTCGCCGCTGGAACGACGAGTCGTTGGTCGAGGCTCGGCGGTTGTTCGCCAGCTTCGGCTCGGCCGAGGAGTTGCGCGACGCATTCGCCGCCTACGTGGCGGCCGACGCGCCGGAGACTTACGTGCTCTACCGCGAACTCGACTTCTTCGAGCAGCTCGCGGCTTTGGAGAGCCAGGGCGCTTTCGACCTGGAGCTGATCAAGCTGCTGCTCGGGCGCACCCTGATAGAGCGCTGGGAGCTGTGGAAACCGGCGCTGCACCAAGCGCACGGAGCGGGCGTGTATCCGCTGTTCGAGGGCCTAGCTGGCAAGCTGAGCGCAGCGCTCGACGAGCCTCGCACGCGCTTGAGCGAACAGGCAGGGCGGGAGTCAGACCAGCCTTAGACGCAGTCGCTGTGGCCAGCCGCTCAGTGTCTGCGCCGAGCGCTCGTCGCCCCTCCCGTGCACCACGCGTTCGTCGGCACGCCGGCGCAGGGATTGGGCATCGTGCGCTGAGCCGGCAACGGCATCAATTTGACTTCGCTCGATCGCGGGTATTCCTCGCCGGGAACCGGCGGACAGGGAGCCACGAGCTGTGAGTCGCAGGTGGCCTGCGCGGAAAGAACGCTCGCTGCCGGTTCGCCGGAGTTCGGCTGCCCGCACGTGCCGTGCGTCGATTCGATCGCCGGCGGGTAGCTGCCGGGCGTCCCGCCACCGACCTCGGTGTTGCCGTGCCAGCAGTTGCCGTCGGTCTCCGGGTTGGAGACTTCGCCGATGTCGCCGTTGGTCGGATTGCCGAACCCGCCGTTGTTGGAGAATTTGTTGTTGGCGATCTCGTTGGCGAAGTCGTCGTAGTAACAGACGTACGTTTCGCCGCTTCCCGAGCCGATTCCACCACGACAGTGATCTGCTTCGGGCACCTGAGCGGGCGGTTCTTCGGTCGCCGGGTAGGGCACGAGCAGAACGCCCCAGGCCTCGTTGCCGGAGAAGGTGTTTTCGATGACCAGATCGTGGCGTCCGCCCGCGATCGACATGCCTGTGCCGACGAGACCCGGAGCGCTGCCGGAGGTCGGCGTCGCGCCGTTGTTGTTGTTGATGACCTTGTTGTGGATCATCACCCAGCAGACATCCGTTCGCTGCGCCCCGGCAGGCAGTTTCGGGTTGGTGGCTTCGTTGGGGCAGATGCCGTCCTGCGGCGAGGGCGCGTCGTCGTTGTTCTGGCTCTGCGTCGCGATGCCCTCCTCGTTGTTGTCGAATTCGGAGTTCCTGATCGTCAGGTGGCCACCGGAGTTCGATCCTGAGTAGCCGAGATCGTTGTTCTCGGCGTGCCCGTGGTTGATCGTCGATTTGCAGTCGGGACACGCGCCGAAGTAGTAGCCCGAGTCGGACATGTTGTTGGCATAGGTTTGGCTGAAGGTGCCTTTGCCGTACGTGTTCGAGGTGTACAGGCCGTACTCGTCCGATGGCTTGCCGACGCCCGCCCAGTAGGTGGATGTGGCGCTGAGGTAGCTCCCGAACCACGAGCCGAGTTCCTGTTTATCGGTGGCGCCGCCGCCGTCGAACCAGATCGAGTCGCCGCCGGCGTTGTCGCCGAGGAAGTTGCAAGTGGAGAAGTTCTGCAGGTGCACGCCGTTGGCCTTGTAAACGACGACGCCGTTGTTGCCGAGAAAGCCTTCACCTTCGGCGGGGCCGAAGGTCTGGTCGGCTTCGGCGGGGCTGCACTGCGGCGAACCTGGCTTGGTGCCGTCGATCACGACGGTGTTGCGGTTCATGCCGCGGATGTGCAGTCGCGGCGTCCTGATCAGGATGCTCGCGCCCGCGCGGTCGTCGCCCTCGGCGCCGGGGGGGACGCGGCTGCCCACCTGTTTGTAGTCGCCCGGCCCGATCAGAACCCAATCGCCCGGATGCGCTGCGTCAACCGCTTCCTGGATGGAGCTGTACTGACCCGGAACACCGTTGTATTCGCCCACGAGCAGCACGTGATGTTCTGCAGCCTGCGCGGCCGAGCCGTACGCAAGCGCTGCGGCGAGCACGAGAATCGTGAGCAGCAGGCCACGGCGCCTGCGCCTTGCTGGCTCGCCTGGGCTCCGAACAGAAACGAACATTGCGATCCGCCTTTCCCCCCGTGCCGATTGGCGCGGACTCTACTCCTCGCCTCGCTGCGGCGCCCGCTCGACCGGCGCTGACACTCTCCCCAACGCCGACGCGGGGACTCGAACCCCGGACCCCTTCATACGAGGGTTGTGCCCGACGCCGCGACAGCCAAGCCTCTCGGGGGATTTCGGCACAACCATGCAGACCGTACCAGTGCCCGTACCCACTCTCGTTGAGTTGATCGAGACGAGGTAGAGCAGGCTGTCGGCACAGGTTTGTAGGGCCGCCCGGACGCGTGAACCTATTGCTCATCGTCGGCGTCGCCCTCGGAAGCGCCGGTTGTCAACTCCGCGTTGGCCGTCGTGCTTTTCCGTGTTGGCCGCGCTTACTTTCCGGATTGGCCGGACTAGCATGTAGCCCAGAAGACCGTCAAGAGCTACGTCGAGTTGCTCGAGGCGATCTTTTTGGTCCGCACCCTCCCCGCCTGGAGACCGAGCTTCTTGGCGCGAGTCGTGCACACCCCAAAGATCTACGTCACGGACAGCGGCCTGCTCTCGCACCTACTCGGTGCCGACGAGCAGCGCCTCGCCGAGGACGACCGCGTAACCAACCTGGCACTCGAGACATTCGTAGCGATGGAGGTGATGAAGCACGCCAGCTGGGGCGACGTCGATCCCCGGGTCTACCATTTCCGTGACAGGCACGGAGCCGAGGTCGATCTCGTCCTAGAGGACAGATCAGGCCGTGTCGTCGCGATTGAGGTCAAGGCCAAGGCCTCCTTGTCGCAGAAGGACGCGAGCGTCCTAGCCAAAATGCGCGATGCCCTCGGCGTAAAGTTCATCACCGGAGCCGTGATTCATGCCGGGGAACAAACGATCCCCCTTGGTGATCGTCTTTGGGCGATACCGGTGAGCGGGCTATGGGCATGAGTGCTCGCTCGCCTCAAAAGCCGACGCGGGGACTCGAACCCCGGACCCCTTCATTACGAGTGAAGTGCTCTACCAGCTGAGCTACGTCGGCGCGCCTGGTGATGCTAGCGAGGCGTCGGGCGAGGCGAGCGCGCGCAGCTCGTCCAGCAGCGACTCGCCGTGCTTCTCGCAGAAGCTCGGCCCGATGCCACGGATCTCCAGCAGCGCCTGCGTGCTGGCGGGCGAGCTGCGCAGCAGGTCTTCGAGCACGGCGTTGGATGCGACGGTGTAGGCGGGCTTGCCCTCGGCGCGCGCGAAACGCCAGGCGCGCAGGCGCTCGAAGTCGTCCTCGTCGACCGGCGGGCCGGCGGGCCGGCCGGCTCGCGCCGAGCCTGAGCCGCCGCCTGACGAGGCGCCGCGGCGTGAGGCTTTGATCGGCGCGTTGGCCGCCGCCACGAGCGCCGCGTCGGGGTCGCAGACGTCACAGCAGCGTCCGCTGGGGCGCCCCGGCTCGTCGTCGCCGAAGTGGTCGAGGATCTGGCGTCGGCGGCAGGTCTCGCCGCTGGTCATGTAGCGCTCGATCGAGCGATAGGCGTCCCAGCCGCGGTCGCGCGAGGCCTTGATCGCGGCGAATGCCTTGCGCGGGCTGCCCTGACCCGTCAGGCGCACGAGCAGGCCGTCGTGGCCAGCGGGTTCCAGCTCTGCGGCGCCCGAGCGCTCGGCGATCGACAGCAGCACGCGGTCGCGTTCGCCGAGGTCGCGGTGACCGACCGTCGCGATGTCGCCGTCGGCGTGTCGTCGCAGCCGCCCGACGTATGCCTTGACGTCGTCGACGCTGGTCTCGCGTTCCTTGATGAAGCGGATCAGCCGCCCGAGGTCCATGCGCGCGCCGAGCAGCAGCGCGCGCGCCGGCAGCCCGTCGCGACCGCCGCGCCCGGCCTCCTGGTAGTAGGCCTCCAGGCTCGTCGGCAGCGCCCAATGGGCGACCGTGCGCACGTCGGCCTTGTCGACGCCCATGCCGAACGCGTTGGTCGCCACGACGACCTCGGCGCGATCCTCCATGAAGGCCTCCTGGCTGGCGCGCCGCGCGTCGGGGCTCATGCCGGCGTGGTAGGTGACAGCGCTGAGGCCCTCCTCGCACAGCCTGGCCGCGACGGCATCGGTGTCCTTGCGCGTGCCGCAGTAGACGATCGCCGGGCGCGCGGCGTCGTCGGCGAGCACGTGCAGCAGCGCCGCCCACTTGCGCGCCACCGCGCCCTTGCCCTCGACGCTGACCACGTCGAAGGTGACGTTGGGGCGATCGAAGCCCGAGCGAATCGACACCGGCTCGTGCAGCTCCAGTCGCGCGGCGATCTCCTGCGCCACGCGCGGCGTCGCCGTGGCCGTCGCCGCCATCACCGCCGGGCGTCCACCGCGTGGGCCGCTGAGCGAGGCGATGGCGTCGTGCAGGCGCAGGTAGTCGGGACGGAAGTCATGGCCCCACTCGGCCACGCAGTGCGCCTCGTCGACGACGAACAGAGCGACCTCGCGCTGGGCCAGCGCGCCGCGGAAGGCGCCCGAGGCAAAGCGCTCGGGCGCCGCCAGCACGAGCTGCGTCTCGCCCGAGGCGATCTGCGCGAGCGCCTGCTCGTTGTGGCCGTCCTGCATGCCCGAGGCGAGCATCGTCGAGGCCACGCCGGCCTGCTGCAGGCGGCGCCACTGGTCGGCCATCAGCGCGATCAGTGGGCTGACCACGACGACCAGCCCCACGTCGGCGAGCGCGGGCAGCTGGTAGCACAGCGACTTGCCGCCGCCGGTCGGCATCACGACGAGGCTGTCGCGGCCGTCGAGCGCTGCGGCGACGGCCTCGCGCTGGCCCGGGCGAAAGGCCTCCAGGCCGAAGCGCTGCAGCAGCTGCTCCGGCGTCTGCGTCCCAGCCGGTGTCGCGCGGGTCGTCGTCGTGCTCATCACAGAGACCGTACTTCGCGCTGCGGCCGGCGTATAACCATGGCTATCGCTGCACGCACGAGCAACATCACCTCCGCGCTCCTTTAGGCTCGCGCCGCCAGGGCTCGCGCCGTCAGCGCCTGCTCCGTCAGCGCCTGCTCCACATCACGCGCGCGCCGCGCGCGGGAACGAGCGTGATCGCGCGCCGGCGGTTGAGCTCGTCGCGCATCTGGTCCCGGCGGCCGGGACGCCAGCGTCGCTCGTCGGCAACGCTGGGCGTCAGCTCGGCGAGCATCGTGCGCAGCATCAGCTTCATCTCCAGCTGCGCGAAGGACGCGCCGATGCAGCGGCGGATGCCGCCGCCGAAGGGAATCCAGGAGAAGGTCTCCGGCGCGTCTCGCTCGAAGCGCTCGGGCTGGAAGCGCTGCGGCTCGTCATAGACGCGCGCGTTGCGGTTGGTCAGGTAGATCGACGGCGTCACGCGCGTGCCCTGCGGCAGCGTGTAGCCGTCGACCTCGAGCTCGCGCTGGAGCATGCGCGCGACAATCGGCACGACCGGGCGCACGCGCAGCGTCTCGTTGATCACCGCCGTCATGTAGCCGTCGCCGGCAACGTCGCCGGCATCGATCTCGGCGACCAGCCGCGCGAGCTTGTCGGGGTGGCGAACCAGGCGCTCGATCGCCCAGGCGACAGACGTGGCGGTCGTCTCGTGCCCGGCCAGCAGCAGCGTGACGAGCTCGTCGCGCAGCTCTGCATCGGTCATCGGCTGGCCGTCCTCGTCGCGCGCCTGCAGGAGCAGCGAGAGGATGTCGGTGCGCTCGGCGAGGTCGGTCTGCGCGCGGCGCTTGGCGAGCTCCTCGTAGATCACCGCGTTGAGATGGTCAAGCGCATCGCCGATCGCGCCGCCCGGACGCTCCACGCTGGGCATGCGCAGCGCGAGCAGCACCATGCGCCACGGCCGCATCGGCGCGAGCAGCCCGGCGATGGCCGTGCGCAGCGCATCCATGCGCTCGGCCTCCACGCCGAACACGGCGCGCAGGATGACCTCGAGCGTGATCGCGCGCGTGTGCTCCTGCAGGCGCATCGGGCGCCCGAGCTGCCAGGTGGCCATGTCCTTGCGTGTGGCGTCGACGATCGTGCTCTCGTACTCGCGCATGCGCTCGCCGTGAAACGGCGGCAGCAGCAGCTTGCGCTGGCGCATGTGCTCGGCGCCGGTCAGCACGATCACCGAGCTGGGGCCCATGACCGGGCGAATCGGCGAGTTTCCGGCCGCCGACGGCGCGACGTCGGGCGGCGCCGTGAAGACGGTCTTGACGGCCTCCGGCCCGCTGACCATGACGAGCTTCATGCCGCTGGGCCAGAAGGTCAGCGTGAAGGACTCGCCGAGACGCTTGGCGCAGTTGTCCATGACCCAGGTCGGCGCGACCGACCAGGCGAGCGTCTGCAGCAGCGACGGCGCGCGCGGGCCGGGCGGCAGGCCGTGTCGCGCACCGACCGATCGGGCGGGCGCCGCCGGCGTGGCCTCGGACCCGCCGGCCTGCGCGTCGACGGCGCCAGGCGCCGGCGCGGACGTGGCGGCGTCGGTCTGCGTCGCCGGGACGGTCGGGCTGGCGGCCATGCAGCACAAGCTAGCGCGCGCCGGAGAGAAAGTCAGAGACGCAGCCGCCGCGGCGTCCTATGTTGATGGGAGCTGACCTCGACGCGAAAGGCTGGATGAGCATGGAGCAACGCAAGCTTGCAGACCTGCAGGTGTCGGCGCTGGGCCTGGGGTGCATGGGCATGTCTGCCTTCTACGGATCGGCCGACGAAGCCGAGGCGATCGCGACGATCCGCCGCGCGCTGGAGCTGGGCATCGACTTCATCGACACGGCGCAGCTGTACGGGCCGCTGACCAACGAGGAACTTGTCGGCCGCGCGATCGAGGGCCGGCGCGACGAGTACGTGATCGCGACGAAGTTCGCCCGTCGCACCGACCAGGCCACACCCGGCGACATGTCCACGCTCGGCCCGCTGGACGGCTCGGCCGAGCACGTGCGCAGCTCCGTGGAGGGCTCGCTGAAGCGGCTGAAAACCGACCGCATCGACCTCTACTACCAGCACCGCGTGGACCCCAACGTGGAGATCGAGGAGACCGTCGGCGCGCTGGCCGAGCTGGTGGCGCAGGGCAAGATCCTGCACATCGGGCTGTCCGAGGCGGCGCCGGAGACGATTCGCCGCGCGCAGGCCGTGCATCCGATCACGGCGGTGCAGACGGAGTACTCGCTGTGGACGCGCGATCCCGAGGCCGAGATCCTGCCGACGTGCCGCGAGCTGGGCATCGGCTTCGTTGCATACTCGCCGCTGGGCCGCGGCTTTCTGTCGGGGCGCTTCAAGTCACCTGACGACCTCGACGAGGGCGACTTTCGTCGCCACGGCCCGCGCTTCACCGGCGAGAACCTGCAGGCGAACCTGCAGCTCGCCGAGAAGGTCGAGCAGATCGCGGCCGACAAGGGCATCACGCCGGCGCAGCTGGCGATCGCCTGGGTGCTCGCGCAGGGCGAGGACCTGGTGCCGATTCCCGGCACCAAGCGACGCAGCTATCTCGAGCAGAACGCCGCGGCGGCGGACGTGCAGCTGACCGACGAGGATCTCGCGCGCATCGACGCCGAGCTGCCGAGCGCTTCCGGCGCGCGCTACGACGAGGCGGGCATGGCGTCAGTCAACCTCTGATGAGGACCGCGACCGGCGCAGTTCGCGCGGGCCAAGCGAGGAGCGGCGCACGGGCGACGCGCCGCGCTGGGTGGCGCGCTGCGCACTCCAGCGTCCGCGCACTACGCGTTCGCTGGTGTCGCGGTCGATCAGCGCCTGCTTGAGGCGCTCGTGCGCATCCTGCACCTGCTCGGGCGAGAGCACCTGCTTGCGTTTGCGCAGGTGAGCGACGAGCACGCGGGCGGGCAGCACGCGCACGCCCTTGCGCCGCGCCAGCGGGCGATCGACCCAGGCACGGCTGAACACCAGCAGCGGCTCGACGCGCATGTCGATGACGCGCTCGATCGCATCGCGCTGGGCCTGGGCCTGGCGAATGGTCGCTCCGTGCACGCGCCCGACGCGAACGGGCCCGGGGTGGCTCTTGGTCTCCACGGTGAACAGGCCGGCGGGACCGATCAGGATGTGGTCGATGTTGCCGCGGCCGAAGCTGGCGTCGTGGATCACATGCCAGCGTGTGGCGGGCAGCTGCGCCAGCAGGCTGCCGACGTGCTCCTCGGCGCTGGCGCCGCGATCGCGGCGATCGAGCAGCGGCAGCACATAGCGCGAGACGGCGAAGATGAACGCCAGCAGCGCGACCTCGGAGGCGATGAAGCGCCAGTCGTGCAGGCCGAAGGCTCGCCCGAGCGCGGCCGTGGACACGGCCAGCACTCCAAGCATCGCGATCGTGCGCATGCGCAGGCGCAGGACCGTCGCGCGCGCGTGCTGTCCAGGCGCTCGGCTGGTGGCGTCGCCAGCTGCGTGCATCACTGCACCTCCGTCTCCCCGCTCGTGGTTGGTCCCGGTGCTCACGTATCGGCCAAACCCTCGCCGAGCCTGAGCCTCGCTGGACAAACCTGACGATCGCGGCGGTCGGAGACGAAAAAAATCCCCAAAAAGCGTGGAACGCGCGGAGATCCTCTAAAGCAGCCGAAGGGCTCCGCCGAAGGCCGGGGTAGCGCGGCGCTGTCGCCTCGCCGACCGACCGGCACGGACGCTCCCAATGGCTAAAGATTCCAATCGCTACGGCAATTCCAACAGACCGTCGACGTTCGACGTGTGCCTGCTGCTGCGCGCGCACGCCGAGTCGCGCTGGCTGAGCAACGAGCTGACGCCGGTGCTGCGCGAGATCGAGCGGCGCGAGACGATCGCAGAGCAGCAGCTGGGCGCGGCGCTGGCCTACCTGGAGGTGCTGTGGATCGAGGCCTGCGCGCGGGCGCGCGAGACCGAGGCCGCGCGTGTGGAGCTCGACGCGCTGGGCGGCGGCGAGCAGTCGCTGCCGGAAAAGGCACGCCGCTATCACGCTGCCGTTCGTCGCCTGCGCGACACGCTCGAGCGCCGCGTCGACGCGCAGCTGGCGCTGCCGCCGCACGCCGGCCAGGAGCGTCGGCTGCGTCGGCGCATGATCAGCCGCCGTCCGGCCGATCGCTGAGCCGATCGCATAGGCTCAGCGCAATGGCGCCACGCTTTGACCTGCAGTCGCATTCCACGCATTCCGACGGCGCGCTGTCGGCTGCGGAGGTCGTGCAGCGCGCCGCCGAGGCCGGCGTGGAGCTGCTGGCGCTGTCAGATCACGACACCATCTCGGGTGTCGCCGAGGCGATCGAGACGGGCGAGCGCGTGGGCGTGCGCATCGTGCCCGCAGTGGAGATCTCGGCGGTCGACGAGGGTGCGCCGATCGGCCGCGAACTGCACATTCTCGGCTACAACATCGACCACACCGGCCCGCCGATGACCGACAGCCTGGTGGGCTTTCTGGCCGACCGCGAGAAACGCACGCTGCGCATGCGCGACGGCCTGCGCGAGGCCGGCTTCGAGCTCGACGAAACGGAGATCGAACAGCGCATCGCCGCCGGAAAACCGATCGGCCGCCCACACCTGGCCGGCGCCGTGCTGAGCGCGCCAGCCAACGCGCAGCGCCTGGCCGACGAGCAGATCGACGACGTGGGCTCGCTGATTCGCGGCTATCTGATCGAGGGCCGGCCGGCCTTTCGCCTGCGCGAGACGCCGACGGTCGCCGAGGCGATCGAGGCGATCCACGCGGCCGGCGGCGTGGCGATCTGGGCGCACCCCTTCTGGGACGTCAAGGACCCGGCGGAAGTGCTGGAAAGCATCGACCGCTTCCGCGCGCTGGGCATCGACGGCGTGGAGGCGTTCTACGTCGAGCACGACGAGCCGCAGACGCGCCTGCTGGCCGAGCGCTGCGCCGAGCTGGGCCTGCTGAGCACCGGTTCGGCCGACTATCACGGGCCGGACAACCGCCTGTTCTCGCGCTTTCTCGCGTTTGAGACCTACGGCTTCGAGCCGAATCTCGGCCCGATCGAGAACCAATAATCAATTAATCAATTTGGCGTCGCGTCGTGCGCGACAGCGCAGCTTGACGTGCGCGACCGTCGGTTGCTTCGCTGGCTGCTAAGCAAGCTCGAGCGTTGGTGGGGTCCGCCGACGTTCCCGGCGACGTTCACGCGACACGAGTTCGTCGTCGGCGGCGAGTCGCGCTACCACATGACCGGCCCACAGGGCGAGACTCCGCGCGGCTGGTGGCGTATCGACGCGCTCGAGCGCCCGCGGCGCATCGAGTTCGCCAACGGCATGGCCGGCGAGGACGGCGAGCCGCTGCCCGGCGTCGAGCCGATGGCCGGCCATGTGACGATCGACGAGCTCGACGGCCACACGAGGATGACCGTGCTGACGCGCTTCGTCGACGCCGAGCAGATGGACAAGATGCTCGACATGGGCATGCGCGAGGGCATGACGCAGGCGGTCGGCCAGATCGACGCCGTGCTCGCGCCGGCGACCGTGTGATCGCCGCTGTCGCCTGCAGCGCGCGCTCAGGCGTCGACCGACGAGCTAGCCAACAGCGCCTGCAGGCGATAGGCCAGCGCCTCCAGCGCGAGCTCTTCTGAGACGTTGACAGACAGCCGTAGGCGCGTGTCCTGCACGAGCTCGATGCCCTGACCGAGCTGCGCCGCGTCGCGCTCGCGCGCGTCCTCGGCCAGCTGCTCGCGGCGGTCGACCGCGTAGACGAGCTCGTCGGCGCCCTCATACACGCACAGCACGTCGCGCAGCCACAGCTCGCCGAGGCCCAGCATCAAGTCGAGCGCCTGCGTGCGCGCGCGACGCTCGCCGCGCCGCCGCGCCTCGGCGGCTTCGCGCTCGAAGCGTTTGCGCTCCTTGGCCGGCACCAGCTCGAGTTCGTCAGCCAGCTGCGCCTCGGCGTGCTCGCCGCTGCTCGCGCCGGCCGCCTTGGCGGCCTCGAGCATGGCGATCCACGGCCGCGCGGCGGTTTCGCCGGCGAGGGCCGCGCGCACGAAGCGCTCGGCGCCCTGACGCAGCGCGTCGCCCTCAGCGCCGGCCAGCCTCGCCGCCAGCCGCGCATCTCCCAGTGCCAGCTGCGCGCAGGCCTGCGCGCGATCGCCCTCGACGCTTTCCAGGCCCGCGGCGATGCGCGACGGCGGCAGCGGATCGAAGCGCACCGGCTGACAGCGCGAGACGATCGTCGCGAGCACGTCCTCGCGGCGATCGGTCAGCAGCAGCAGGTGCACGAAGTCGGGCGGTTCCTCGAGCGTCTTCAGCAGGCGGTTGGCGGCCTGGTCGTTCATCGTGTCGACGGCCTCGATCACGAACACGCGCCGCGCCGACTCGAACGGCGTGCGTGTGGCGCCCGCCACGACCGGCTCCTCGATGTCGGCCACGAGCATTTCCGCCGCGCCCGACGGCGTGACCCAGGTCATGTCCGGATGCGTGCCGCGCGCGATGCGCTCGCGCGCGAGCTCGGCCTGCTGCGGCGTGTCCGACAGCAGCGCCGCGGCGAACGCGCGCGCGATGTCCCGCTTGCCGGTGCCCGCGGGACCGTGGAACAGGTAGGCGTGCGACGCCGACGCGTTCGCGCGCAGCGCCGGCGCCAGCACGGCGCGTGCGTGCGCGTGCGCGGCGATGCCCGGCAGACGCTCGGCCAGCTCATCATCGCTCGCGCCTGCGCCCGAGCCGTGCGTGTCTGCTGCCGTGGCGGAGGCCATGCGGCAATCCTAGACTCGCGCGCAAGGCGCGCCGCATCCGGCCGCGGCGCCTCGGCGCGCCGCGCGGCGAGCGCGCGGCTCAGTAGCGTGCGCGGCGTGGCCGGCGGAACGTTGATCACGATCGAGGGGCTCGACGGCGCCGGCAAGACCACGCTGGCGACGGCGCTGCAGCGCGAGCTGGCAGCGCGCGGGTACGGCGTGCGGCTGCTGCGCGAGCCCGGCGGCGTGGAGGTCTCCGAGCGCGTGCGCGCGCTGGTCAAGGACCCGGCGCTGGCGGTGACGGCGCGTGCCGAGGCGCTGCTGTACGCAGCCGCGCGCGCGCAGCTCGTGCAGGAGCTGCTGCGCCCGCTGCTCGACGAAGGCGCGATCGTGCTGCTGGACCGCTACGTCGACTCCTCGCTGGCCTACCAGGGAGCGGCGCGCGGTCTGGGCGTCGAGCAGGTGCGCGAGATCAACCGCTTCGCCACCGGCGACCTGCAGCCGGACCGCACGCTGCTGCTGCGCATCTCGCCGGCCGACGGCCGCGCGCGGCAGGTCGAGCGCGCCGAGTCGCCTGACCGCCTGGAAGGCGAGAGCGGCGAGTTCTTCTCGCGTGTGGCCGCCGCCTACGACGAACTGGCCGCCGCCGACAGCGAGCGCATTCGCGTGCTCGACGCCGGCCGGCCGCCCGAGCGCGTGCTCGCCGACGCGCTGGCGGCGATCGACGATCTGCTCCCACCGGCAGGCCGAGCGCCGGGTTAGCATGGGCGCGACCATGGTCCCGCCGCACGCGCCCACCGCAGCCGCCGACCGCGCACGCCGTGTCCGCCCGGTCCGCCGCGCGATCGCCGCCACGCTGGCTCTGCTGGCGCTTGCCTCGGCGGCGCCGTGGGCCGGGCTGTCGGCCGCCGGCGCCGCCGCCAAAGCGGGCGGCACGCCGACGTTCCCCACGCCGGCCTCGGCAAAGCCGCAGAGCCCGAGCGCGGGAGTCACGACTGGCAGCGCCACGGCGGCCACGCCGGGTGCGAGCACGCCCACGACCACCTACGCGCCGCCCGGCGCCGCGACCACGCCCGCCGCGACCACCACGACGCCTGCCCAGACGCCGACAACGAGCGTGCCTACGACGACCACGCCCGCGCCCACCACGACGACGCCCGCGCAGATCACGCCGGCGGCAGGAGCGCAGGCCGCCAAGTCCAAGGCGAGCAAGGGCGACGGCTCGCTTTCGACCGGCGCGATCGTGATCGCCGCGCTGGCGGCGCTGCTGGTGCTCGGCTGCGCCGCCTGGGCGCTGGCGCGAAGCAACGCCTTCGAGCCGCACTGGCTGCTGTCACTGCGCCACGCGATGGCCGAGGCCGGCTTTCGCGCCTCGGAGACCTGGTCGGAATTCGCCGACTGGGCGCGGCTGGGGCGCTGAAGCGCCCGCTGGCTGCGAGGAAAAGCTCGCGCGCGCTCGACCTGCGCGCGTGCGCCGACGGCGCCGTTGCGCGAGGCGCTGCAGCGGCCGCCCCTGCGGTGTCCCTGACGCCGCAATTTGGCCTGAGTTTGCAGCGTTTTTGCGACCCGCCGGGGCACGAGGACGAAGTCGATAAGTAGTAAAATAGAAGCTACTTCTGGATCTATTCGCGGCGGCTTGACGCGCAACTTTCCGTCTGCCCCGTGCGCCACGATGCTTGACCCCCGATCAACGCTCGAATGGCCGCCCGCGACGCCGGCGCAGCAGAGGAGGAAGCTCCGATGAACCCCACCCCGCACCTCACCACCACACCCGTCACGGAGTCCTCCGGCGCGCTCGAGATCAAACGCCTGTTCACGACGCCTGGCGCGCATCCGTTCGACGCCGTGGCGTGGGAGCTGCGCGAGGCGCGCATCGGCCACGGCGACCGCGTCGCCTTCGAGCAGCAGGACGTGGAGTTCCCCGCCAGCTGGTCGCAGAACGCCACGAACATCGTCGCGCAGAAGTACTTCCGCGGGCAGATCGGCAACCCGGCGCGCGAGCGCTCGGTCAAGCAGATGATCGGACGCGTGGCCGGAACGATCGCCGGCTGGGGCGCCGAGCGCGGGTACTTCGCCACGGACGAGGACGCGCGGGCCTTCGAGCACGAGCTGACGCACATCCTGCTGCACCAGATGGCCGCCTTCAACTCGCCGGTGTGGTTCAACGTCGGCTTCGAGGAGCACCCGCAGTGCAGCGCTTGCTTCATCCTCTCGGTGCAGGACACGATGGAGTCGATTCTCGACTGGAACACCAAGGAGGGAAACATCTTCCGCGGCGGTTCGGGCTCGGGCATCAACCTGTCCAACATCCGCGGCTCGATGGAGCCGCTGGCCAAGGGCGGCACGGCGTCGGGGCCCGTGTCGTTCATGCGCGGCGCCGACTCCTGGGCGGGCACGATCAAGTCCGGCGGCAAGACCCGGCGCGCGGCCAAGATGGTCGTGCTCAACGTCGACCACCCCGACATCCTCCAGTTCGTCCAGTGCAAGGCCAAGGAGGAGGACAAGGCGGCCGCCCTGCGCGACGCGGGCTTTGACATGTCCATCGACGGCGACGGCTTCTTCTCGATCCAGTACCAGAACGCCAACAACTCGGTGCGCGTGACCGACGAGTTCATGCAAGCCGTCGAGGAGGATCGCGAGTGGGATCTCCTAGCCCGCTCGACCGGCGAGCCCGTCGAGACCGTCTCCGCGCGCGAGCTGATGCGTGAGATCGCCGAGGCGGCCTATCGCTGCGCCGATCCGGGCATGCAGTACGACACGACGATCAACCGCTGGCACACGAGCCCCAACTCGGGTCGCATCAACGCGTCGAACCCGTGCAGCGAGTACATGCACGTCGATGACTCGGCCTGCAACCTGGCCTCGATCAACCTGATGAAGTTCCGCCGCGACGACGGCACGCTCGACGTGCAGTCCTTCGAGCACACCGTCGACGTGATGCTGCTGGCGCAAGAGATCATCGTCGGACCGTCCAGCTACCCGACCGAGGGCATCGGCGTCAACGCGCGCGCCTTCCGCCAGCTCGGTCTCGGCTACGCCAACCTGGGCGCCTACCTGATGAGCAACGGCATGCCCTACGACTCGGACTCCGGGCGCGAGACGGCCGCTGCGATCACCGCGCTGATGACCGGCCGCGCCTACCGGCGCTCGGCGGAGATCGCCGCCGCGCAGGGTCCCTACGAGCGCTACGCCGAGAACCGCGAGGCGCACAACTCGGTCATGCGCATGCACCGCGACGCCTCCTACGTGATCCCCGAGCACGAAAGCGCCGACGAGGACCTGCTGAGCGCCGCGCGGCGCTCCTGGGAGGAGGCGGTGGAGCTCGGCGAGCTTCACGGCTACCGCAACGCCCAGGCGACCGTGCTGGCGCCGACGGGCACGATCTCCTTCTTGATGGACTGCGACACGACCGGCGTGGAGCCGGACTTCTCGCTGGTCAAGTTCAAGGAGCTGGTCGGCGGCGGGCAGATGACGATCGTCAACCGCACCGTGCCGCTGGCATTGCAGACGCTCGGCTACTCCGAGCCGCAGATCGAGCAGATCGAGGCGCACCTCGCCGAGCACGGCACGATCGTCGGCGCGCCGGGGCTGGCCGACGAGCACCTGGAGGTGTTCGACGTGGCCGTCGGCGAGCGCGCGATCTCGCACATGGGCCACATCAAGATGATGGGCGCGGTGCAGCCGTTCATCTCGGGCGCGATCTCAAAGACCGTCAACCTGCCCCAGGAGGCGACCGTCGAGGACATCGCCGACGCCTACAAGCAGGCCTGGCGCCTGGGCATCAAGGCGCTGGCGATCTACCGCGACGGCTCGAAGACCGCGCAGGCGCTGCGCACCGACGCGGGCACACAGCCCGAAGGGCTGGGTCAGGAGATCGAGGCGCCGGCCGATGTCGAGCAGCTTGTCGACGCGGCCGTCAGCAAGGCGCTTGCCGACGCCGGGCCCAAGCGCAAGCGCATGCCCGTGGAGCGCCAGTCGATCACGCACAAGTTCTCGATTGCCGGCCACGAGGGCTACATCACGGCGGGCATGTACGAGGACGGCTCGGTCGGCGAGATCTTCCTCACCGACATCGGCAAGGAGGGATCGACGCTGCGCGGCATGATGAACTCGTTCGCCACGGCCATCTCGATCTCGCTGCAGTACGGCGTGCCGCTGGAGACGCTCGTGCAGAAGTTCAGCTACATGCGCTTCGAGCCCGAGGGCATCACGCAGAACACGGAGATTCCCTTCGCCAAGTCGATGCCCGACTACATCATGCGCTGGCTGGCCTCGCGCTTTCTCGACGTAGACGCGCAGGAGGAGCTCGGCATCCTCACGAAGGAGGTTCGCGCGCGTCAGGCGGCGCAGGAGGCCGCTCAGTCGGTCAGCTCGTCAGACACGGCCGGCCCGGCCGCCGCGGAGGCGCCCGAGGGCGAGCCACGCGCATCGGGCGGCAACGGTGGCAATGGCGGCAACGGCGGATCGAGCGCAGCCGCGGCGTCGTTCACCGACACGCCGCCGGTCGTGCCGGCGCGCCTGCAGGGCCTGGACCTCGGCCCGGCCTGCGGCCAGTGCGGCGGCATGATGCAGCGGACCGGCTCTTGCTACACGTGCAGCTCGTGCGGCAACAACACCGGCTGCGGCTGACGTCATAGGCCGGCGCATCTCGGCGTCCTCGGTCGCTCGCGTGCAGAGCACGCCACGCTTCCTGCGTCCTTGATCTGCTTGGCCTCTGACGCCAGCCTGGCTGCCGCCAGCCGGGCACTCGAACACTCTCAGCCGTCGGAGCCCGAGCCGCCTTTGGTGCCGCTGCCGGAGCCGCTTCCCGAACTGCCGCCACCGCTGGATGCGCCGGCGGTGGCGCTTGCGTCGTCGCTGCCGGAGCCGGACGTGGTGGTCGGCTGAGCGACAGGCGCCGCGACGGGCGGTTCGCTCGCCGGCGCGGCTTCGGGTGTGCTCTGCACATCGCCGCCGCCTGAGCGTTCGGAGCCGCCGCCGGACGAACCCGAGCCTGAGTGCTGCCCGCCTTTGCCAGAGGCGCCCGATCCGGTCCCGCCGCCGGAGCCGTCCGATCCGCTGGACGAGCCACCCCGCCCGTCACCCGAGTCGCCGCTGCCGGAGCCGGATGGCGCGCTCGGACCGCCGCGGGAGCCGTCATCGACCACGGCGGCCACCTGGCGATCGTCGCCGGAGCCGGACCGAGCGTGCCCGTCGTGCGAGCGCTCGCCTCGTCCCCGTCCGTGGCGACGCCCCGACTCAGAGCGCCCGCGCGAACCCTCGTGCCCAGGCGAGTTCATAAGCGCCGGAGTGTCGTTGGAGCCCACCGCGCGATCTGCGGTGACTGCCGCGCCCGCCGGGGCGGCGGCGTGTGAGTGGTGGTGCGCCGACGGCTTGGCGCCCTGGCCGTCTGAGCTGGCGACGGTGGCGCCCGTGGCGACGGCTCCGGCTGTGACCGCCACGACGGCGCCTTTGAGCAGCAGACCGCCGAGCCCCGCGGCTCCGCCGCCTGCCGACAGCTCGGCGATGCGTTCGGCGGTCGGCGCCGCTGCGCCGCCACCACCGGCGGCCCACTCGATCAGCTGCGGCGGCGTCAGCGCCGCTGCGGCGCTGCGCAGCGTCGTTCGGGCGCGGTAGAGCAGGCCGCGCACGGCTCCCTCTGAGATGCCCAGCACAGTGGCCACCTCGTCGTGGCTCTGCCCGTCGACGGCCGTCAGGAAGATCGCCTGCTGCTGCATCTGTGGCAGCGCCGCGACTCCCGCGAGCGCGTCGTGGACGTCCATCGCGCGTTGCAGGTTGGACTCGCCGGCGAGCGACGCTTGTGCCTGCGCGGCGTCCGTCAGCTCGCGGTGTCCGTCGCCGCCGCCGCGCAGCGAGTTGACGGCGACGTTGTGCACGATGCGATAGAGCCACGGGCGCACGTCGCGCACGTCTGCGCCGCGCGCGAATGCCATCCATGCCTGCAGAAAGGCCTGCTGCAGCACGTCCTCGGCGCGCGCGTCTGACAGGCGCATGCGCGTGCAGTAGCGCAGCAGCGGCCGCCGGTAGCGCTGCACGAGCGCCTCGAAGGCACGCTCGTGGCCTTCGCCGGCCAGCCCGGCCAGGCGCCGGTCGGATTGGGCGGCCAGCAGTCGGATCGAGATTCTGGGGCTCATGGGCTTCTTCTCATCTCGTCCTTGCAGACGCCAAAGCCAGCGAATCCTTGCGCGCTGGACGAAGCGACCAGGAATGCGTCGGGGCGGCCACATGGGGCCGCCCCGTACCACCGACTCCCTCGTCTCATCTCTGGCCGGCGCTAGGCGTCGAGCTCGACCTTCTCCCACACCGAGCCCGCGCTGCTGACGCTGAGCTCCGCCTCGCGCACCACCGCGCCCGGCACGAGCGCAGCCGTGGTGCATTCGCCCTGCCCGTTGTCGTCGCCTTCGTCGTGACCCGGACCGTCGTCCTGGCCGCCGTTTCCGGAGTCCGAGCTCGCGCGACCCTGCGACTGGTCGTCACGACCGCGATTGTCGCCTTCGTTGTTGTCGTCACCCTGGCCGTTGTCGTCACCCTGGTCGCCGTGGCTCGCAGCGGCGGCGGCCGAGCGACACTCGATCTCGGTGAAGCTCGTGACCTTGCCGCTGACGGTCGAGCCGTCTTTGAGCGTGATCGTCAACGTGCCATTGCTGAACGACGCGATCGTGCCCGCGGTCTCGTCGCTCGAAGGCATCGGCGCCGTCGGCGTTGACGTCGACGAGCCCGAGCCCGAGCCGGCGGCCGGGACGGAGTTCGCCGCAGCCCCGAACGTGACGATGTGGGCGTGGTGGTGGTGCTTGGCGTGATGGCGCTTGTGGTGCACGCCGTGGTCGTCGCGCAGCTGGTGCTCGCCCTGATGCGACGCCAGGGCGATTCCTGGGACCGCAAGTGCGGCCGATGCAACTGCCGTGATGATCGTCTTTCTCATCGCAATGCCTCCTTCGACCAGATCTGTGGTCGTGTTCGTTGGATGGCACTGAGACACGGCGGCGAGCGAAAGCTCACGCCGTCAGGGAAATATTTCTCCGCGGGCGCGAAGATGCAGCAATGAGCCCAGCGCCCGGCGCGGCGATCTTCGACAACGACGGCCTGCTGCTGGACACCGAGGAGGCCTGGACGCGCGCCGAGCAGACGCTGTTTGCGGCGCGCGGGCGCGAGTTCACGAGCGAGCACAAGCGCACGCTGATCGGCTCCTCGCGCGCGCTCGCGGCCGTCAAGCTCGAAACGATGCTCGAGCTGGCGGGCGAGGGCGAAGCGCTGATGGACGAGCTGCACGAGCTGGTCATGCAGGAGGCGCTCAAGGGCGTCGAGCCACGACCGGGCGCGATCGCGCTGCTGCAGCGCCTGGGCGACGCCGGCGTGCCGCTGGCCGTGGCGTCGAACTCCGAGCGCCAGTTTCTCGAGCGGACGCTGTCATCGGCGGGGCTGCTCGACGGCGGGCCGTTCGCGGCGATCGTCTCGGCCACCGAGATCGAGCACCCCAAGCCCGCGCCAGACATCTATCTGGAGGCCGCGCGGCGCCTGCAAGTGGCGCCGCAGGACACCGTCGCGCTGGAGGATTCGCCGATCGGCGTCACCGCCGCCGCCGCGGCCGGCATGTTCGTGATCGGCGTTCCCTACTTCGCCGGCACGGACATACCCGGCGCGAGCCTGCTCGCCGACAGCCTCGCCGACGAGTCCGTCGCGCAGGCGCTCGGCCTAAGCGAGCTGGCGGCCGAGCCTCATTAGGCGAACTCGGACACCAGTGAGCCTGCGGCCGTCAACAGCGCGCCCGCTCCGGCGATCGCCGCGGTGACCTCGGCGCGCGCGGCGCGCGCCCTGCCGCCGAGACGCGTCGAGCGCTCGCGCAGCCAACTGAGCGAACGCGGCTCGCCGCAACGCTCGCGCCAGCCGTCGAGCACGCGCTCCAGCTGCTCGACGTCGGCGACCGTCGCGAGGATCTCAACTCGGCCGCCGCCTTGCTCGGGCGGGCCCAGGCGCACGATGTACAGCTCGCCCGTGTCGCTCACCCAGGCCGCGCGGTGCAGCGGGTCGTGCGCGTCCTCGCGCCACCACAGCCCGACGTCACGCTCACGCGAGTTCACGCGGCGCTCGTCTGCCCGGTAGAAGGCGCTCAGCGAGCCGTAGCGCTCAGGGCGCGTGCGCCGTCGAGGCCTGCGATCGATCTGTCTCATGGGGCACCACCCGGATGTCGAGGAGGAAGCTTGCGCGACCAAGCCTCCACCGTGCCCCTAAACGCCGGGTTAGCGCGTCAGAAGAGTTTGCCGATGGCTTGCGCCTTCGGCGCCCAGAGGTCCCCGGTCCACAGGGGCCGGTGACCTCTGGGGACCGCGCAAAGGCGATTAGCCGTTGAGGCGCTTCTTCAGTGCGCTGGCCGCCGAGAACTTCGCGGCCTTGCTCGCGGAGATCTGAATCGTCTCGCCGGTCGACGGGTTGCGTCCCTGCCGTGCAGCACGGTGGCTGACGCTGAACTTGCCGAAGCCGGCAAGTGCGACCTCGCCCCCAGCGGCCAGTTCATCGGAGACCACGTCAATGACGCTCTCCACCACCTGTCGGGCCTGGCTGGCGGCCAGTCCGTTTCGACTGGCGACCTGCTCGGCCAGCTCGTTCTTGGTCATACCACTCCCTTCTCGGGTGTCGTTACTGCGAGCAGGCTAACCGCTCGTGAGGACGAGAAAGCAAGCAAACGCGGGAGATGCGTCCCGCCGAAGCCCTAATTTCCGGGGAACTGCGCTGCCTGACCCACCGTCATCGGCTCTGCGGCGCCCTCTTTCGAGGCGCCGACAGGCCATTCCGGGGTCGTTTTGGCGCGCTTTGGCACCAGCGAACCGGCGGCGCAAGCCGCCCATACGGCCGCCAACCAGGCGCCGCAGGCGAGCCCGACGTGGACCCACACGAGCTGTGTCGGCAGGTGCGTCTCGTACTGATCGAGGCCAACGACGCCCTGCAGCGCCAGCAGCACGCAGAGCACCGTCATCGAGCGCTGCACGATCGGCCTGGCGTGCCTGCGACGCGCCATCCACCAGATCGCCACCGCGGCCACGCCGAAGGCGAGCGCGATCTCGCCGTGGCGGTGGATCACGAAGTCCATCGTGCCGCGCCCGTCGAAGTCCAGCCGGTTGATCTTCTGCCCGGGCGAGCCGCCAGCGTGCGGGCCGGCGGCCGTCGCAGCGGTTCCCGCGAAGATCGTCAGCGCGCCGAGGCCGACCAGCCAGCGCAGCGAGAGGATCAGCCTGCGATCGACCGGCGCCTCGAGGTCTGCCTGCGCGCCCGCGACACCGCGACCGAGCAAGCGCCCGCCGGCGCCCGCCGGCGCGCCGCCGGCGGCTTCGGCGATCGTCGGTTCGCCGGCTCGCCACGCCAGCAGCGCCGCGGCCAGCAGGATCAGCATCGACAGTGCGAAGTGGCCCATCACCCAGCCGTAGTCGAGCGCCCCGCGCACCGTGAAGCCGCCGAGCACCGCCTGGGCGATCACGCCGAGCGGCAACAGCGCGCCGAGCCACATCAGATCGCGGCGGTAGGGGCGCCGGCGCAGCGCGAACAGCCAAGCGGCGCCAGCAGCGAGCGAGACCGGCGCGGTGATCATGCGGTTGGAGAACTCGATCACGGCGTGCGTGTTCAGTGGCGGGTAGGCGTTGCCGTAGCACCGCGGCCAGTCCGGGCAACCGAGGCCCGAGCCGGTCAGCCGCACGGCCGCGCCGCTGAGCACGATCAGCGTCAGCGCGCCGAGCGCCACGTAAGCCGTGTACGCATACTGCTGCGGCGTCACCGTGTAGCCGTTCGTGCGCACACGCAGGCGCTGCAGCCTCGAGCTCATCGCCGTAAGTCTGCCAAGTCCGAGCATCGCCGCGAGCCGGCGCGACTCAGCCTTCTGCCAGCCAGCGATCGGCGTTCTCGTCGTGCAGCTCGCGCAGGATGTCCTGAAGACCCCGTGTCAGGCGCCAAGCGGGGTAGTCGGCGACGAACGGGCGCAGGTCTGAGATCCACCAGCGGTGATCGCCCACGCGGTTGTGCTCAGCAAGCGTCCAGTCGAGCTCGCGCCCGCTGATGCGCTGACACAGCTCGATCGCCTCGAGCATCGAGCAGTTGACCTCGCGCCCGCCGCCGATGTTGTAGACGGCCCCACCCGCCCGCGCGCCCTTGTGGAACTGCTCGAACGCGGACACCAGATCGGCCGAGTGGATGTTGTCGCGCACCTGCTTGGCGCCGTAGCCGAACACCGTGTAGGGCGTGCCCGTGACGGTCGCGCGCATCAGATAGGAGAGAAAGCCGTGCAGCATCGTGCCTGCGTGGTTGGGGCCGGTCAGACAGCCGCCGCGAAAGCACGCGGTGGCCAGGCCGAAATTGCGTCCGTACTCCTGCACCATCAGGTCCGCGGCGGTCTTCGAGACGCAGAACAGCGAGTGCGTGCTGCGATCGATCGACATCGAGGTGTCGATGCCGTCGAAGTAGGCGTGATCCTCGGGCAGCTCCAGGCGCTGCTCGAGCTCGACCAGCGGCAGCGAGTTGGGCGTGTCGCCGTAGACCTTGTTGGTCGAGCAGAACACGAACGTGGCCGCGTCGGCGTGGCGGCGCACGGCCTCCAGCAGGTTCAGCGTGCCGAGCGCGTTGACCTCGAAGTCGGTGTGCGGGTCGCCGGCCGCCCAATCGTGCGAGGGCTGCGCGGCGGCGTGGATCACCAACTCGATGTCGCGGCCACGCTCGGCGAACGCGCGCTCTACGGCGTCGCGGTCGCGTATGTCCACGGCCAGCGACGCGAACTGCGGATAGCGCGCCAGCAGCGTCTCGGTCATGCGCGCCGTCGACGCCTCGGCGCCGAAGAAGCGCGCGCGCATGTCGTTCTCCAGGCCGACCACGTCATAGCCGAGCTCGGCGAAGTGCGCGACCGACTCCGAGCCGATCAGGCCTCCCGAGCCGGTGACTATTGCGATCGGCATCTGCGTCTCGGGGCGATCGTCGTCAAGACCGCGTCGCGCCGTCGTAGACGAAGGGCAGTTCGTCCTGGCACTCTCGCAGCAGCGGCGCGGCGAAGTCGCGCTCGGAGATCGTCAGCTCATGCTCGGCCAGCGGCCACTCGATGCCCACGTCCGGATCGTTCCAGGCGATGCCGCGCTCCAGCTGCGGGTCGTAGTAGGCGGTCTGCTTGTAGATCACATCGGCGACGTCTGAGAGCACGCAGAAGCCATGCGCGAAGCCGACGGGCACGTAGAGCTCGCGCATCGACTCGTCGTCGAGCTCGACCGCCCTCCAGCCGCCATACGTCGGCGAGCCGCTTCGCACGTCCACGGCCACGTCGAGGATCCTGCCGCGCGCGCAGCGCACCAGCTTGGCCACGCCGTCGCCGAGCTGGAAGTGCATGCCCCGCAGCACGCCGCGCGAGGAGCGCGAGTGGTTGTCCTGCACGAAGCGCTCGTGCTCGCCGATGCCCAGATCCTGCTGCCAGCTCGCGCGGAAGGTCTCGCTGAAGAAGCCGCGCTCGTCGGCGAACGTGGAGGGCTCGATCACAACCAGCCCGTCGATGCCTGTGGGAAGCACGCGCATGCGCGCAAGAGCGTAGCCGCTCGCCTATATTCGCCCGACGATGAGCGCATCTGGCACCGCCGGCCCAACTCCCGAAGGGGGCGGCGGCGCGCGGTGGCCGGTTGGGCCCGAGCAGCCGTCCCTGCCCACGGCCGTCGTCGATGTCTGGCGAGTCGACCTCGCGGAGGTCGACGAGGAGCTCGCCAGCACGCTGAGCGCGCCCGAGCGCGAGCGCGCAGCGCGCATCGCCGGCGAGCGCGAGCGTCGGGTCTGGAGGCGTGCGCGCGGCGTTTTGCGCGAGCTGCTCGGCCGCTACATGTCGTGCGAGGGCGCGGCCGTCGCGCTCGCCGTCGACGACCAGGGAAAGCCTTCGCTGACCGGCGCCACGTCGATCGCGCCGCTGTGCTTCAACCTGTCGCACTCGGGCGAGCTGGCGCTATATGCGTTCAGCGCCAGCGGGCACGTTGGCATCGACGTGGAGATGCTGCGCGAGGATCGCTCGCGCCAACCCGTCGATCACGTCGCGCTCGCGCGGCGCGCCTTCGGCGAGCACGAAGCGCAGCGACTGAGCATGGTCGAGCCGGCGCAGCGCGAATGGGAGTTCCTGCGCGCGTGGGCGCGCCATGAGGCCGAGCTGAAGTGGCGCGGCAGCGGCATCGGCGGCGCAGGCGAGCACGGGCAGGCGCTCGACGCGGTCGCGCCGTGGACGGTCGAGCTCGACCTCGACAATGCACGCGCCGCGGCAGCGGTCGCACTGTCTGATCGCGCGACCGAACTGCGGCAGTGGAGCTTTGCTAGAGGATCTTCACGGTGATGCGCTGAGCGATCGCCTTGCCGTTGACGGCCGCCACGAGCGTCACCGAGACGCCGTGTTTGGCGCGAATCTTCGCCAGCAACTTGGACTTGACGCGGATCGGCAGGTGCACTGTCCTGTTCGACGGCAGGTCGAAGCCGACGCGGCCGTAGATTTCTTCGCCGGCGTACGTCGAGGTGTCCGCGCCGCTGGGGCTCAGCGTCGCGACGCCCTTGCAGGGGCTCACGCGGCAGAAGATCGCCACTGCCACGATGCGGCTGTGGTTGACGCCGTCGGTCTGCGGGCTGACCCTGATCGGCGCGAGTGCCGGCGGCAGGCCCTGCTTCCCGCCGGGGCAGATGTGCGTTGCGTCGCCGTGCGTGCCCAGCGTGACCTGCATCATCAGTTCGGTTGCGTCGGTGGCGGCGTAGCCATCCATCGCCGAGCTGTCGGAGGGGGAAAGCGAGTCGCCGTTGTTCGTCGCGCCGCCGCGAATGAACGACGCGGTGCGCGCGCCCGCGACGCGGCCGAGGACCTCATAGGGCACGCCGCTTTGGTAGGCATGCCCGACGAACCCTCCCTCCTCGTTGAACGCTACGTAGTCGCCGGCGCTGACGCATAGGTTGATCGGGTTGTAGGTCGTCACCGTCGACCCGCTGGCGCCGCCCGGCGCGCAGACGGGAATGTCAAACGCCTGCGAGGTGATGTTGATCTTCGCCCCGCCACCCGGCAGCGGAGTCAGATCCTGGAAGTGGATCTGCGTCAGCGGGGGCGGACCATCGGACGCCGCCACGGCACACCCCTCCAGGCTCACCTTCAGCGCCTGCCCGGTCGCCGGCGCACGCGGCAGCCCCTTTGGCTGCTGCACGTTCCAGAGAGCCCCGTCGGCACCGAAATGGTAGGTATGGACATAGCCGTTCGGCGCTTCCGGAGAAGCGGGCACGGCTGTGTTCGTGCCCAAGTAGTCGAGGCCTTCGGCGGTGTTCTGCGTCGCGGGGACCGACAGCGGGCTGCCGAAGGTCAGCAGAGCCGCCTGGCCTGTCGCAGGCGCGAGCAGCGTTACAAAGCACGCGAGCATGGCGAGGACGAGAGGCCAAAGCGCGACTCGGAAAGTCGCTGCTGAGAGTCTGATCTTCATCATCACAGTCTCGGCATGCCCTCACATTCGGCTGAGGAAACGGACTGTCGACGGACGTTTGACGGCAGTAGACGTGTCCTTGCGTGTCTCTCGGGCTAGCGGGTGAGCGGCAGCCGATCGACCGGCGCGGCCGAGTCGGCAGGCGTGGGCGCCACCGTCGGCGCGTCGCCGGCTGCGTCCTTCGCATGAAAGATGCCGTGGCGAAAGACGAGGAAGTTGGTGGCGAGCACGATGCCGACCGTCGCGAGGTAGACGGCCTCCGCAGGCACGCCCAGGAGCGTCGGCAGCAGAGCGGTGGACGCCGCCGTGACCCCGTACTGCGCCAGGGCGACGACCAGATAGCGGACGATCTGATGCCGCAGCGGCAATGCGAACTCCTCGTGATGAGCCCACACGAACATGCGCTGAAGCGTGAAGTGGACGATCAGGCCGAACGAGAAGCCGATCGCCAGCGCCACTTGGAACGCTACGCCGACTGCTTCGGCGAGGATCGTTGTGGTTGCCAAGTAAACCAGCGCGACGGTGCCACCCGAGAGCGCGAAGCGCAGTCCCTGGCCGAGCAGACCCGACTCCGGGCTGCGCAACCTCCGCACGAGCGCGCGCGCTTGCCCCGCAGGGGTCAGCCCGCGGGTCTGGTCTGAGTCCGGCACTCGACGAACGCTAGAGCACACGCAAGAAAGCGTCTGCTTCTGCCAAACCGGATGGGGTGCCGATCTCGTAGAAGCGCTCGGTCGCTTCGTAGCCACACAAAAGACCCTGGTCGGCCAAGCGGTGGTAGAGGTTGGCCAACTCGGCCTCGTCGTCGTCGACGAACGACAGCGCATCGGCGGTCAGGCCACCGAGCCCATAGTCGATCCAGCGCATTTCCGGCGAGGGCGCGTGCTTGTCATAGCTCGATACTCGACCGTCGGAGTAGAGGGCGTTGGACGCGTCCCATTGGCCGTCGTTGCGCAGCACGCTCATCACCGCCGGCAACCCGCTGTCTTGCCAGACCCGCGCGACGTCTCTGTAGTCGATCCTCAGGTAGGTGTCGCCATAGAGCACCAGAAACCGCGCGCCGAGCAGCGGCGCCGCCCGGCGGACGGCTCCGAGCGTTCCGTCGAGCTCGGGCGAATCGAAGCTGTAGCGCACGCGTACGCCAAAGCGCTCCCGACCGATCGCCGCCTCGATCTGCTCGCCGCGGTAGCCGACGCAAAGCACGACGTCCCGCGCGCCATAGCGCGAGAGGAGCCGCAGCTGATGCAGCAAAAATGGCTCGCCAGCGACCTCGAGCAGAGGCTTGGGCGTATCGCGCACTCGCTCGCCCAGACGGGTGCCGAGCCCACCGGCAAGGATGCAGACGGGCGGCAGCTCGCTCGCTGCGACGACGTCGCCCACCGTCTAGTCGTCCCACCCCAAGCGCGACTCGAGTATGTACTTGGGACGCTGCCGCGACTCGTCGTAGATGCGCCCGACGTACTCGCCGATCACGCCCAGCGAGAGCATCTGGATGCCGCTGAAGAACGACACCACGATCACGATCGTGGGGTTGCCGATCGGGAATGCGACGCCGCCGATCTTCAGGCCCAGATAGACGACGGCGAGAAGGAAGGCCAGGCCCGCAAGCGCAATGCCGAGCTGGGAGATCAGCTGAAGCGGATATCGCGAGAAGCCGATGATCCCGTTGAAGCCAATCGCCAGCGAGCCCCAAAACCGGTTGTACTTGCTGACGCCACCGGCGCGCGGATCGCGGTCGTAGAGCACGCTGGTCTGGCGAAACCCGACGAGCCCGACGAGCCCGCGGAGGAAGCCGTGCGACTCCTTCAAGGCGACGACGTTGTCGACGACGCGCCTGCTCATCAGACGGAAGTCGCCGGTGTTCGGCGGAATCTCGACCTCGGCGATCCGCGCGATCACGCGGTATCCGATCGCCGAGACGATCCGCTTGGGCACCGTCTCGCCGGCGCGCGTGCGCCTTTGGGCGTAGACGACGTCGTAGCCGTCACGCCAGCGCGCGACGAGGTCGCCGATCAGCTCGGGAGGGTCTTGCAGGTCGCAGTCGATCACGACCGTGGCGTCTCCGCTCGCCGCCTCCATCCCCGCAAGCGTCGCCATCGGCTGACCGAAGCGACGCGAGAATCGCAGCATCTTCACGCGCGGGTCGCGCTCGCGCAGCCCGACGATCATCTCCTCCGTGCGATCGGTCGACGGATCGACGCTGAAGATGATCTCCCACTCGAGCGCCAGCGCGGAGAGAACGGGCGAGAGTCGCTCGTAGACGCGCTCGACGTTGCTCTCCTCGTTGTAGGCCGGGATCACGATGCTCAAGCGCGAATGGCTCTCGGCGCGGACCGCCTGTTCGTCGGGGAGATCTGTCACAAACGCTCCTCTGGTCGTCGGACGACGGTCAGGCCGCGAATGCCGAACGGCAGGCGCACGCCGCGGTTCAGCAGCGCTCGCTCGAGCCCGCACGCGGCGCGCCCGAAAGGCGAGTCGCGCGTGCCGGCGATGTTCGCCGCGACGCGCCGCTCGAGCTCCGCTCCGACGAGGCTCGCGTAGCGCCGTCTGTTGCGCTGCTTGACCAGCCAGAACGCCGGGAACAGCACGCTGCCCAGGTGGATGTCCTCGAGCACCTCCAGTCCGGCGTCACGCGCCTTACCGGCGAGCTCGCCGCGCGCGTAGCGTCGCTCATGGCCGAGGAAGCGGTCGTAGTAGTCATAGGTGCTCGGCGCAGCGGGCACGACGAGCACGCCGCGCGCTCCTGGCTTGAGCACGCGCCGCAGCTCGCGCAGCGCGCCCCGATCATCGGGCACGTGCTCGAGCAGGTTGGCGCTGAGCGCGGCATCGACGCTTGCCTGCTCGAGCGGCAGGTCACATACGTCGGCCTGCAGCAGCCGCGCCTGGGGCGCGTTGACGTGCGCCTTGCGCAGGCCGGCCGCGACGAGATCGACGCCCGCGAGCAGTGCGTCGGGATGGGCGCGCTGCAGATCCTCCAGCAGGTAGCCGGTCGAGCAGCCGAGGTCGACGATCAGCGAACGCCGCGGCAGCGGCCCGATCCGTTCGAGCATGCTGCGCCGGGTCCAGACGTCGATGAAGTGATCGCGGCTGCTCTCCTCGTGCAGCTCCTCGAGCTCATCCGACCAGTTGACGCTGTGATCGTCGTCGACGAACGACAGAAACGGCGCCCAGCTGCCGTCCGCGCGCCGCCAGCCGCTTTGGAACTCTGGCAGCTCTGCGACCTGCGGCAGCGTCCGCAGCTGAGACGCCGCCGACTCGCAATCCGCCTGCGCCTCGCGCGACTCGCTCGGCGTCACACCGCTCCCCAGTCAAAGCCGCGATCCTCAGGCACGATGCGGCGCAGCGTATAGACGTCGGAGGCGAGATCGTCGAGGTGCGCCGGCAGCTCAGACCAGGGGTCCCATAGCGCGCTCAGCAGCTTGGCGGTGACGCCGTCGCTCGCCGCCGAGGCCAGCCACACGGCAAGCTCGGCGCCGCGCTGCAGCGGCGCGCCGCCTGTGCGCTGCTGCTCGAGCGCACGCGCGTAGAAGGACTCGCCGACACGCTCCGGCCCAGCCGCGATCACCTCGTCGAGCATCCGCGTGTTGAGCGCACCCGGCGCGATCGAGTTGACGTCGACTCGTTCGTCGCGCAGTTCCTCGGCGAGCGTCTCAGCGAAGCGGACGGCGCCGGCCTTTGAGGCGGCGTAGGCGCTCAGGCCGGGAAGCGGGTTGGTGGCGCCGCCGCCAGAGAGCTGCACGATCTTGCCATAGCCGACGCGCCTGAAGTGCGACACCAGGCTGCGCGCGACGAGCACCGAGCCGAGCAGGTTGATCTCGATCGCGCGCACCCACTCGCTCCAGTCGAGCTCGTCGATCGTGCCCTTCGGGCCGTAGATGCCTGCGTTGTTGACGAGCACCGTCAGCTGCGGGAAGTGCTCGAGCGTCGCTGCGACGAGCGCCTCGACCTGCGCCTCGTCGGACACGTCGGCGACCTGTGCGATCACCTGCTGACCTTCGTCGGAGGCTTCGCCGAGCTCCTGTACCGCGCGCTCGAGGACCTCGGCGTCGCGTCCGCAGATACACACACCGTCGATCCCGGCACGCAGGTAATGACGCGCGATCTCCAGTCCGAGACCTTGCGTGCCGCCCGTGATCAGCGCCGTGCGACCGCGCAGCTCGCCACTCACGAGGCCGCCTCCGTGGAACCGGCGACAGTCTGATCGGCGCTGCCGACGTGCGCATAACGAAGCCCACGCTCGGCGCCGAGCGTGCCCTGCAGAAAGGCGGCGGCATCGATCACGAGCGGCCGCGCGAGCGCGTCGAGCACGGCTTCCGGCGCGACCTCGCGGTACTCGGGCCACGCCGTGCTGATGACCAGCGCGTCTGCGCCGCTCGCGGCGGCCAGCGGCGTCGAATAGAGCGTGATGGCGCCGTCGAGCTCATCGGGCAGCTCGCCGACGGCCGGGTCGTGCGCGCGAACCTCTGCTCCGGCTGAGCCCAGCCAGCGGCACAGCTCGATCGCGCTCGATCGACGCAGCGTGTCGGTCCCCGGCTTGTAGGTCAAGCCCCAGATCGCGACGGTTTGACCCTCCAGTGGAGCGTCCGCGCTCGTCTCGCGGCTCGCAGCGAGCAGGCTGAGCAGCTTCCGCCGCGCCCAGCCTTTGTGCGCCGTATTGCCATTGGCGACGCCTGCGAAGACGTCGTCCGGGAGCGCGTGACGCTCTGCCAGGTCGCGCAGGAAGCTGATGTCGCGCGCCAGCGTGCCGCCCGCGAACGCGTCACCCGGCGCCAGGTAGGCGCGCGGGCCGATCCGCCGCTCGCTCTTCAGTCCGCGCGAGACCTCGCCGGCGTCGGCGCCGACTGACTCGCAGATCGTCGCGATCTCGTTGATGAACGCGACCGAGGTCGCGAGAAAGCCGTTGAGCGCGTGCTTGGTCATCTCGGCCGACTCGACGCGCATCGACTCGATCTTCGCTTCGAACGGTGAGAGCAACTCGCTCACCTCGGCGAGATCGCGCTCACAGCGCGCGCCGACGACGAACCGCTCGGGCGCTCGAAACGCCTCCAACGCACCGCCCAGGCGGAGGTTCTCCGGGATGCAGGCGAAGCGGAGGTCGTCGCGCCCGCGCTCGCTCGCGCAGCGAGCTTGCAGGCGCGCGACGCTGCCGACCGGCAGCTGCGAGGACACGACCACCAACGCGTCGCCGGCGAGCTCGACCAGCAGCCGCGCGGCGTGCTCGACGACCCAGTCGACGTCGGCGTTGTCGTCATCGTCGACCGGCGTGTCGAACGTGATCCAGGCGCGCTCGACACCCGACAGCGCGCTGGCATCGCTCGAATAGCGCAAGCGGTCGCCGGCACGCTCGAGCAGCTCAGGCAGGCCGGGCTCGGACACGGGTGCGATGCCGCGCGCGAGACGCTCGACGACCGTCGCGTCGGGGTCGACCGCGATGACCTCGTAGCCGGCCTGGGCAAGACACGCCGCCGTGACGCTGCCGAGGTGCCACAGGCCAACGACGCCGATCGCGCCAAGGCCACTGACTCGCGAGGCTGCCATCGGCGGCGCGGCCCTAGCTGAGCGCCCGAGCGTCGAGCGTCGCGCGCATCGCGCTGTATGGGGTGTCGGCGTAAGCCGCCTCGATCTGCCGCCATGCGTACAGCGCGTCCTCCAGGCCGCCGTCGACCAGGGCGAGATCGCCGGCGTCGATCGCATCCTTGAAGCCCGCCCACTCGCGCAGCCATGAGCCGTCCTCGTCGGGATACTGGATCTCCTCCAGCCGCGGCGGGCCGAGCTCCGGGCTCATCTCGTAGATGCGCAGCCGCTGCGGGCCGTAGGAACGGACCAGTCCATCCACCTGGATCTTCGCGGTGCGGCAGTAGATCTCCAGCGAGAACAGGTTCTTCCACTCCGTCCAGCTCACGTGCAACAGCGCCCACGGCTCGGTGCGTGACTGCGCCGCGCCGAGGATCAACGCCGCGTTGTCCTCGACTGGCGTGTCCCAGAAGTGTGTGCGCAGCATCGCCGAATGCAGAGGCAAAGGCCCGGCGAGCATGTGCGTGAGGTCGAGTAGGTGCATACCCTGATCGATCAGCTCACCGCCGCCGGAGCGCTCGGGGTCGGCGCGCCACTCGCGGTCATAGCCGAGGCGACCGCCGTGGCCGTATCGACCGCGTAGGTGCATCAGCTCACCGTGACGTCCCGAGCGGACCTCGGCTGCCGCGCGCGCGATGCCCGGATGAAAACGGTGGTTGAAGCCGACCTTGACCAGCCGCCGCGTCTGCTCGCGGCGCTCGATCAGACCCTCGATCTGCGCGGCCGAAACGCCGGCGGGCTTCTCGACGAGCACGTGAGCTCCAGCCTGCATCGCCGCGTCTGCGACGCCGGCGAGCTGATCGTGCACGACCGCGACCACGACGACGTCGGCAGCCAGCGAGAGCAGCTCCTCGAGGCTCGCGCAGGCCGGCGTCGCGTGGCGCTCGGAGAAGCGCCGGGCGACCTCGTCGTCGACGTCGAAGCAGCCCACCAGGCGATCCTCGGATGCCAGCGCGCTCGCCCGCTTGTCGCCGATCAGTCCGCAGCCGACGATCGCGACCGACAGGCCGCTCATGCGTACTCGCTGGCGTAGGCGCCGTCGAACTCGAAGTCGAACGCGAGCTCGGAGGCGCCGGCCGCCGCCATCGCCTGCCTGGTGTCCTCGGGCCGCGGGCAGTACACGAGCAGAAAGCCGCCGCCGCCCGCGCCGACGAGCTTGCCGCCGATCACGCCACTGCGTCGCGCGAGCATGTACAGGCGGTCGATCTGCTCGTTGGCCATTCCCGGCGAGCGACGTCGCTTGTGCTCCCAATGCTCGTGCATCAGTTCGGCGTAGCCCTCGAGGTCGCCCTGCTCGAGCAGCGCGCAGCTGCTCAAGCCAAGCTCCTTCGTGCGATTCAGGTTCTCGATCATCTCCTCGTCGCCGGCCTTGGAGCGATCGTCCTGGTCGGCCAGCACTTTCGACGCCGAGCGCGCCTCGCCGGTGTAGAACAGCAGCAGCTGGTCGCGCAAGCGCCTCAGCACCTCCGGACCCAGCTCGAGCGGGCGCACCTCGACGGCTCCTTCGGCGTCGATGCTGTAGGCGCAGATCCCGCCGTGCGCCGCGACGTAGGGGTCCTGCTTGCCGACCGGCCCCTTCAGCACGTCGATCTCGATCTCGCAGGCGGCCTCGGCAAGCGCGCCCGGCGTGATCGATGTGCGACGTGCGTGGGCGAGCCCCTTGAGCAGGCAGACCGTGTAGGCACCGGAGGATCCCATGCCGGTTCCTGCGGGCACATCGGCGACGGACGCGATCTCCAGCGGATTGCCGCGCCAGTGGCGAAGCAGCGTCTCGCGCAGGATCGGATGGCGAATCTCGGCGATCTCGTCGACCTCCTCCATCTCTGAGTACTTCATCCGATAGCGCCGCTGAAACACTGTGTGCGTGAGCATGTAGACGTACTTGTCGATCGCTCCGGAGACGAAGAAGCCGCCCTGCTCGCGGTAGTAGGAGGGCAGGTCTGTGCCGCCGCCGCCGAGGGATATGCGCAGCGGCGCACGGCTGAAGATCACGCTCATCGTCGGCTCCTCATCGAATCGCTCTGTCGGAAACTTGCTCGCGCCACGCGTACTCGCTCGCGCTGAGCCACTGAACGGTCCGCTCGACCGACTCGCGAATCGTCAGCTGCGGCGCCCAGCCAAGCGCGCGGATGCGCTTCGTGTCAAGGTGGATCAACGGGCTGTCGCCGGTCCAGCCGCGGCGCCCTCCCGTGTGTTCGATCTCGGGAGACAGCCCCAGCTGATCGGTGATGATCGCAACCGAATCGTCGACGACAATCGTCTCGTCGGCGCCGAGGTTGTAGACGTGCGCGCCGGGCCGGCCCTGATGGTGCTCGACCGCCAGCAGGATCGCGTCGATGCAGTCCTGCACGTAGAGGTAGGACTTCTCCTGACGGCCGTCGCCGAGCACCCGCAAGCGGCTTGGGTCGCGCTTCAGCGCGCAGAAGAAGTCGAACACGTGACCATGCGTGTAGCGCTCGCCGAGAATCGAGACAAAGCGAAAGATCAGGCCGGTGAAGGCAAAGCCCGTCGCATATGCCTCGATCATGCCCTCGCCGGCAAGCTTCGACGCCGCATACAGCGAGGTCTGCATCGGGAACGGCGCGTCCTCCGGCGTCGGGAACACATCGGGCTCGCCGTAGACCGATCCGGTCGAAGAGAAGGCAATCTGCTTGACGTCGTTCACGCGCATCGCCTCGAGCACATTCGACGTGGCGATCGTGTTCTGCTCGAGGTCACGACGAGGGTTCTCGAGCCCTCGACGCACGTCGGCGTTTGCCTGCAGGTGAAACACCCAGTCGCAGCCTCGCGTCGCCTCTTCGACCGCCGCCTGGTCGAGCACGTCGCCGTCGATCAGGCGCACGCGCGAGCCGTCGAGCGCCTCGGCCAGGAACTCGCGTCGGCCGGTGCGAAAGTCGTCGAGCACGACGACCTCGACGTCGCGCGCGGCGAGCCGGTCGACGAGGCTGCTGCCGATGAAACCGCCGCCGCCGGTGATGCAGACGCGCTTCATCGACCGCACCGGCGCTCGGCGCGACTGCACCGAGCCAAACCATGCAGGGCATCGTGCGAGCGGGGCTCGCGCCCGCTGGGCCGAGACCTCACCACTACAGCGTGAAGCCCGCGGCCAGCGCGTCGCCGTGAAACATCTTGACCGTCTCGAGCGAGTACTGCTCCAGGCTCTTGCCCAGGCAGTCGAGCTTCTTCAGCAAGTCGTGTGTGACGGTGATGATGTGGCAACCGACCTGGTCTGCCTGAACGAGGTTGAGGATCTCCCGTGGCGAGGCCCAGATCAGCTCCGCGCGAGGCGCCTGCACCATGATGTCGACCGAGCGCGACATGATCGGCACGGGATCGATCCCCGCGTCGGCGATCCGGCCGGCAAACACCGAGATGTACGACGGGGCTCCGTCCTTCACCGCCGCAGTGATCAGCTCGACCTGAGCGGTCGTGAACAGCGCCGTCACGTTGACCTTCACGCCGCTCTCCGACAGCTCGCGTACGAGCGGTGCCATCGATTCGCCGGCCGTTGTCGTGACGGGGATCTTGACGTAGACGTTCTCAGCCCACGCGGCGATGATCTTCGCCTGACGGCGCATCTCATCGGCGTCGTCGGCGAACACCTCGAAGGAGATCGGGTGTCTCGTGATCCGCTCCAGCAGGCGCTGCGCGAACTCGGCGTAGTCGGTCAGCCCCGCCTTCCACATCAAAGTCGGGTTGGTCGTGAAGCCGGCGATTCGCGGATCAGCCGCCAGAGCAAGGATCCCGTCGAGGTCGGCGCCATCGGCGAATATCCGAGTGGAGATCCGATCGAGCACTGTTGCCACCATACCGCGGGTGGTCACGGACTAATCATCGATTCGCACATCCGCGGGTTCAGGCGGCGCCGCTGCCGAGAAGTCGCTTCGCCGCATCGGCGAGGTCGCGGGCACGCTCATCCGGATCGGCCTTGCCGGCGCGCTTGTGCGCGCTCGGCAGATGGTCGAGCAACACGGTCTGACACCCGGCGGCATGCCCAGCGCCAACATCCGTGTCCGTGTCGCCGATCATCCACGACGCGGCGAGGTCGAGGTCGAGCGCGGCGGCGGCCTGCAGGAGCATGCCAGGAGCGGGCTTGCGGCACTCGCAGGCTCCTGAGAGCGCCGCGACGGAGCCTTCGGGATGGTGCAAGCACAGCAGCGACAGCTCGATCTCGACCCCCCGCCGCGCGAGCAGTCGAAGGACCTGCTCGTGCACCGCCTGCAACTGCCCAACGGTCGCCTTGTTCTTTGCCGCGGCCGGCTGGTTGGAGACGCAGACGAGCGCGTATTCAGCCGCCGCAAGACGCGCCGCCGCGTCCGCCGCGCCCTCGATCAGACGCACGTCGCCGACGGCCAGTGGCGACTCCGGGCGACCCGAATCGGGGTCAGCTGTCAGCTCATTCAGCGTTCCGTCTCGGTCGAGCAGCACCGCCGCTCGCCGGGCCCTCCCCGTCCCGGCGGCCGCCGAGCTCGAGCGACCGGCGAGCGCGATCGGCTCGCGACCGCCGCCCGTCCAGCCTGCATTCACGAGGCGCCGTGCGCTTCAAGCGACTCCCAGTGGCCCTGCTGCATTGCCAGCTCGGGGTGCGAGACGAGCCCATGCCAGACGACAGCCTGGAAGGACTCGACCAGCGGCGTGCGCAGTCCCGTCGGCGGGTCGATCAGGATCGCGACGTCGGCGAGCTCTGCCAGCGTCCCGCCGGGCGCGCCGACGACGCCGTAGATCGCTGCTCCGACGCGCTGCGCCGCTTCCATCGCGCTGACCAGGTTGGTCGAGACATTGTGCTCGCGCGAGCCGCCGCCGACTGAGAAGACGAGCAGCGCGTCGCGCTCGCCGAGCCGCGAGACCTCCAGCCAAGCGCTGTAGGAGCTCTCCCAACCGTCATCGTTGGTCCTCGCGGTCAGCTCCGAGACGTTGTCGCTCGGCGCATAGCTCTCGATCCGACAGAGCTTGCGGAAGTCGTTGACGGCGTGCGAGGCATGACCGGCGCCACCGCCGTCGCCGAGGATGAACAGCCGGCCGCCGCCCTCGCGCAGGCGCACCAGGCCTCGCGCCATCGCGTCGAGCCGCGCCGGGTCGACCGCTTCTGCCAGCTCGGCGGCGGTGCGCAGGTACTCGACGCTGTGTTCGTTGGCGCTCATGGCTCTCGTCGCTCGCGTGCGCTGAAGCACGCCACCGCCGCGACCGGCCAGAAGCCTAGCCGACCGACTTGCGCCGTCGCCAGAGCAGCGCCGCGAGTCCGCCGAGCAGTGTCAGCGCGGCGACGATGCTGATGATCGCGCCGATCCTGAACGACGACGGCCGATAGCGAAAGTCGATCGTGTGTTCGCCCGCCGTCACGGCCACGGCGCGAAAGTTCTCGTTGGCCGGCACGATCCTTGCCCGGTGCCCGTCGACCGTCGCCTGCCAGCCGGGGTAGTAGGAGTCGTCCAGCACGAGATAGCCGGCCCGCTTCACATCTGCGTGCAGTGACACGTATTCGTCCTTGTCGGCAAGGAACGTGACCGGGCTGGAATGCGGAGCCGCGGCGGCTGCCGGCTGAGTGGGCACTTCCTCGAGCACCGGCTTTTCACGCAGCTCGGCGGTGTTCGAGGAGGCGGTCAGGGCGGCCGCTTTGAGCTGCCCGGAAGTCGTTCGCCAGTCGTAGGCCACCCATGCTCGCGGCAGCGCCGTCGGGTTCTTCAACACCAGCTGGCCGGCCTGGATCTGATCGAAGACCGGCTTCAGGTAGGAGGGTCCACGTTCGGTGGCCGGCGGCAGCACATAGCTGACGGCGAATGCGTCGAGCACGGCGTGTGACCGTGGCAATGCCGGGTTCCAATCGTTCTGGTCGCCGGTCGACTGTTCATAGGCGCCCCACAAATCGGCCCATCGCGCGGTCTTCGGGAAGTTGTAGGAGCCCATGTCGCGCAGCGCGTAGCGCTCGGCGAGGTTCGCCTGCAACCCGACGGCGGTCGCCGTCAGCGTTCCGCTCATCCGCTGGTGGCCCACGTGAGACTGCAGGTAACCGATCGCCGGCGGCTTGGGCGGGTTCGCCTCGGCGAGCGGGATCTGCGGGTTGTAGCCGGCGTTCAACGTCAGCAGGTCCGCCGCGACGAGAGCGATGACTGCGGCGATCGCGACCTGGCTGGGGATTCTTCGCCAGAGCGAGAGCGCGAGCAGCAGCACCCCGGTGCCGCCGAAGATCAGCCAGCGCCATGCGACCACCTGCTTGATGAATTCCTTCGGCGTCACGTCGGTGCGGCTGAGGCTCGGCAGCTGACCCAGCGCATCGCCGAAATGTGAGAACGGGCCCACGTTGCGCAGCAGGAAGGCTGCTGGAGCGAGTGCAACGAGGACCATCACGCCGGCCATTCGTCGTCGACCGCGGCGGTCGGCCTGCAGCCAAGCCTGCAGCCCCAGCCCAGCCAGCAAAGCGCCGCCGAGGTCGATCAGCATCAGCGCCCGCAACATTCCGACTTTGTCGGGGCCGGGAATTTCCGAGACGAAGTCGTGCAGGAAGGTGTGCATCGCGATCAGCACAGCGACGATCGTGAAAGCGCCCCAGAACAGGTGAATCCGCCGAGGTCGTCGGGCGAACAGGCCACCGACGGCGAGCAGCAACGGGAACGCACCGATGTAGGCCGTTCGTTCGGTGTAGTTGATCGGCCCGAATTGACCGATCGCCTTGTCCGGCGCGCCCCACAGCTCGGGGAACAGGAACGAGTAGGCGATGCTGTTCGGATAGATCCCGACGCCGCCTCGCGAGGTCGTGTTGGCGACGCCAAGGAACTCGGCAAACGGAGCGAGCGCGGTAGCGCTCAGCGCCAGCCCGCCGATACCGCCGCCGACCAGCAGTCCAAGCCGGCGGCGGCGGCTGGCCTGCGCGCCACCGCCTGGATCGGGCACACCTGCGGTCAGCTCGTAGATCGCGTATGCGGCGACGCCGCCGAGCGCGATCGAGATCAGCTCGGGACTGCCCGTCAGCAGCGTCAGGCCGACTGCGAGCATCAGGCCGAGCGCGTCGAGTGCGCGGCCGTAGCGTCCGACGCGCCCCGCCATCATCATCGCCCACGGCAACATCGCCATCACTGCCGACAGCGGAAACTGCAGCTCGTCGTTGATGTAGGAGCAGAACGCGTAGGCGACAGCCGCGAGCACGGCAGGTCCCTTCTGCAGCCCGATCCAACGTCCGAGCGCGTACGCGCCAAACGCCGCCAGGAGGAGCTTGAGCGCCGCGATCAAGGCGAGCGAGCGCCAAAACGAGCCGACGAACGCAAGCCAGGTCAGCGGGAACAACGGCGCGGTCTGCTGCGAGGCCCACAGCGGCCTGCCTGCCGTCTGATAGGGAGTCCACAGCCCGAGTTCGCCTCCCTCCAAGGCCCTGCGAATCGTGATCAGGTCAGGCTGGAAGACGAGCACCGGATCGAACAGCTCGTTGTTGCCCTCGGCCGTCAGCGACGCGGGCTTCTCTCCGTTGAACGGCCCCTGGAAGAAGATCACGTCGCCGCTGGTGAGGATCTTGCCGCCGAGCAGCGAAGGCGAGAGCACGAGCAGGATCAACGCGACGAAAACGCCCAGTGGGATCAGCGGGAACCGCTGATACAGACGCCGTCCGGCGGACTTGTCGTGGGTCGGGCGCGCTGGCAGCCGAAGCTTCATCTCATGCCCCCGCGAGTGCATCGTCGACCGTGGAGCGACGACTGCGCCAGCGAATGAACAATGCCGCGAGTAGCAGCAGCAGCAAAAAGACCAGCGCCACGCGCGAGAGGATCCGCCCGAGTGTCACCGGCAGGCGCGAGGAGCGTTGCAGGGTCACGACGTGCGAGGCGCCCGGACCGACCTCGAGCACCATGTAGCCCGACTGGTCGCGGCCGACGACCTTCGCCCCGCTGACCGCGACGAGGTATGGCGCACCGGTCAGGTTCGTGTGAACCAGCGCGTGCGGGGGCGCGGCGACCGTTAGCGAGACCTTTTCGTTGTGGATCGTCGTCGGAAAGGCGATGCTGCGCGGCGTGCCGCTCGGTTCGACCAGCGGCAGGCTGGCATCGTTGTAGTCGCTGAGGCCACCGCTGAACGGTGGCTGCGGTGGTTCAAAGAGCGTGTATCGATCGGGTACGACAACGCCAGGCAACCCAGCTCCGCGCGGATAGGAGTCGACCTGCTGAACAGCGCCGACGGCCGACACGATCAATACGATCAAGGCCGTCCAAGGCCACAGCCGCCATCGTCCTGGCCAGCTTCGCGCCAGCAGCAGGATCGCAACGGCGGATCCGCTGACGGCGACCAACACGTAGGTCTCCAGACGGTAGGAGAACTGCAGAAGCGTGTAGGGCCGCGGCAGATCGAGGATCAGCCCCACATGCGTCATCAGCACCGCAAACAGGACGCCGATCGCCGCGAAGACCCACAGCACGCGCCGCCACGTAGCACTGCCGCGAACGACGAGCGAGATCGCGACGCTGAGGATCACCCAGGCGACTGCGACGACCGGCAGCGCTAGCACGAAGTCCGGCGTGCCCCCAACGACCGTGACGCGCGAGAACGTGAACAGCTGACTCGTGCCGACGAGGATCGAGGCGCCGCGCAGCGACTGTGCGTATTCGTAGTGCGTCGCGATCGCGCTGCGCTGTCCGTAGGCGAGCGCCGAGAACAGGTACCAGGAGTTGACCAGCGCCGCCGGAACGACGATCGCGAGCACGCGCAGCACGCCGCGCCGTGTGACCACACGGCGCGCCTGCGGGACGAGCGCCGCGATCGCCACAGCGCCGATCGCAAGTGCCGTGACGCCCCACAGCATCGTGATGTTGTGACTGCCGAAGAACACGACCGCCACGAAAGCCAAGAGGACCCCCCAGGCGATCGGCGTTTGCTCTGCGAGCATCACGCGCAGCGCAGCGGCGACGAGCAGCGGCAGCGCGGACACCGCGACGAACTCGGGCCAATCGCCGCGGGCATATATCAGCGTCAGGTAGTAGGCCGAGCTGATGAACAGCACCGCCGGGACCTGTGCCTGCCAGCGACCGAGGCCAGCTGTTCGCGCCAGCTGGTACCAGCCGGTGTAGGCGGCCGCGAAGCCGAGCACGTAGCTCGTCACATAGGCGGCCGTCGGAGCATGCCCGAGCAGGATCGAGAAGGTGCCCGCCAGCGCGTAGATCGTGCCTCCGTAGAAGGCGTAGAACGGGTAGAACACCGAGCCGGCGTGATCGAGGAACAGACTCGGTTCGTGGTTGCGCCCGATCGCAACGCTCTGGCGCCAGATGTACCAGACGTGGTGCGACCAATCCTGCGCAAAGCCCGACGACGTGAACAGCATCGGCCAGGCGAGGAACCCGATCAGCACCACCGCAGCAAGCATCGCGAGCGCGGGCTCGACGGGTCGTAGCCTGAGCCAGTCGTGCGCGCGATTCACGCGGCGACCCGCTGGCGCCACGTGCGGATCGCGACGCTGCGCGAGACGCGATCGTCGCACGCCGAAGAACGTGCCTCGCCGGGCGAGGTGATCAAGGGGATGAGCATCCAGTGGTGATTGGCCTGCTGCTTCAGCAGATCAGGCGACGCACTTCGCAACGGCGCAATGACTTCCTCTCCGCGACGCGGGATTCTAAACGTCGAAGCGGGGGGGTCGGCCCCGGTGCCGGAGTCGATAACCGCTGCGGTAGAAGAAGCGCAGCAGTCCGAACAGCGGCACGCGCAGAGCACGTCGATTGCCGATCGCCAACAACGGGCGGCGCAGTTCTGGCGGGATCACGCCTTTTGTGCCGACGAGCCCCTCGGCGGTCTCATCGAACGCTTGACGCAGCTCCAGGTAGTCGCGTTCGAGCTCGCTGAAGCGCTGCTTGGCGTTGTCGAGCTGCGTCGTGGTTGCTTCGAGCGCGCTGCGCTCTTGGACGAAGTCCTCGACCAGGCGGCGCGACTGGCTGGCGCGCGAACGCACTGCCTGCTCGTACACGCCGAGCAGCCCGCGAGCCGTTTGCTTCCAAGTCAATGGCGCGGCTGCAGCCCGAACGGCTGCGATGTGCTCGGCGCGCAGCTCGGGCGAGCTGAGATACGGAGCGAGCCGGGCCGCGGTCGCGCCGGCATCCCATTGCTCGATCAGCGCCAGCGATGCGGGCAAGAGCTCGGCGATCGACGTCTGGGCGGCGAACGCACACACGACTCCGGCCTCGGCCGCCTCGAATGGAACCAAGCCGAAGCCCTCGTGCGCGCTCGGATAGATCATCAGGGCCGCGTTGCGCATCAGCCAACGCTTCGGTCCCTCGTCGATCGCGGCAGTATCGATGACGAGGCTCTCCAGCTCGGGGTGCAGCGCGAGGAACGCCGCCTCCTCGCTCGACGAGGCGCCGGTCGTCACGTGGGGCCCGGCGAGCACCAGCCCACCGTCCCAGCCGTGAGACTCGCGCAGTGCCGCCAGGACGCCCATCGCGAAGACCCTGTTCTTATGCGCGAAGTCAGTCCCAAGGCAGAGCAGGAACGGTCGCTCGTGGAGCTGCGAGATCATCGGCGGCGGCTCCTCCTCGGCAGGGAGCTGCTCGAGCGTGTGGTCTGTGCCGATGTAGACGACCTCACTGCGCTCGCGCTCGACCAGCTCCTCGGCGATCGCTTCCTCGGCCGCGGCGCGCGAGAAGAACACGACACGATCGGCAAGCGCGAGGGCGTGTGCGGTCAGGCGCCGATGCGCCGTCCACATCTTGAATGAGTCGAAGTAGCCGGGGTTGTGGAACGAGATCAGGTCTTGATGAGTCACGACGATCCGCTCGCCGAGCTCGTCGAGCAGGGCGAGGTCATCGCGCGAGCTGACCTGAAACGGCCGATGGACGACATCGCTGCGCTCCGTCGCTGGACCGATCTCGCTGGCTGGGAGCAACGTGACCTGCGGCAGTTGTTCGAGCACCGCGCTGGCGTATTGCCCCAGATCGTGCGGGACGACGACGCGCAGCTGCGCTCCACCCTGATGGCTGAGCGCAGCGATCACTTCGAGCGTATGGAGCTGCGTGCCGGTGAGGACGGGTGTCAGGCAGCGCCCGTCGATCGTCACGGTCAAACCGCGCAGCGCGCGCTCGGCAACGCCCAGTGCGCGCGCGAAGGGCCCGGAGCGCTCGGTCGAGAAGGCCCTCGTCCAGTCGTAGTAGTACGGGTAGCGCACGGCGATCATGTCGTCGTGCAGCTGCTTGATCGGGTTCGGCGCATTGTCGACCGCGAACGACGCCGATCCCCGGTGCAGCACGAACGTGTCGTCCGCGACGACGTGCACGAGGCCGTGCAGCACGCAGCGCTGTGCAAAATCGACCTCCTCGCCGTAGCCTGGGCTGAAGGCCTCGTCGAATGGGCCGACCAGGTCGAGGGCGAGACGTCGCACGTAGAAGCAGTGCCCGACCACGGTCGGCAAGCGCGGGTAGATGCGAAGACTCTGTGAGCTGATCGAGCTCGCGGCACTTGCGAGATCGATCGTCTGCGGAAGGTCGGGCAGCGGCGTGTTCCTGTGTGGCAGCGAGAGAATCGTGCCGTGATTGGTGAGTACGCTCACGGTCGCCACGAGCGTGCTCTGTTGAGCCGCACGTGTCATCGCGCCGAACCATCCGTCTGTCACCAAGCAGTCGCTGTTGACCACGATGACGTCCGCCGGCGCAAGCCGCTCGAAGGCATCGTTCGCCGTGCTGACGAAACCGCGATTCTCTTTGCTTCTCGTGTAGAAGATCCTGTGAGCAAGAGCGATCGACCCGTCCAGCTCTTCGAGAAATCGTCGGGACCGATCGTCGGGGCTCGCATCGTCGGCGACCAGGATCGATACGTCTGGAGGCGTGTGAGCGATCACAGCCCGAAGGCATTCGACGAACTCTGCGTGAGCACCGTGGACCGGTATGCACAAGGCCACGTCACCACGCTCAGAGGGAACGCGAGCCGACGGATCGATGATCGTCAGTGACACAGCTGCAAGCTCACAATCGTGATGCGCCCCTCCACGGCTTTGCGTTTGCGCAGCGCCAGAGCGAGCCGGCGAGACGGTAGCATCCGCCGGCGATGGCGCTCTCCGAGCCTCCGAAAGAGCACGACGCGGTCGCTTGGTTCGCCGACCACTTCGACGTCGCAGCGCAGCAGATCATCGACTTCGTCGCTTCCGACGGCATCGAGTTGGAGGGCGCGACGCTCGCCGACATCGGTAGCGGCGATGGCATCATCGACCTGGGCGTCGTCGTGAAGGCGCGCCCAGCGAAGCTCGTCGGCTACGACCTCAAAGCAGTGGACACCGACGCCCTGCGTCGCAGCTCAGTCGCGGCCGGTCAGACGGAGGACTTGCCCGACCAGGACGTGCTCTCGTTCGCTCAATCCGAGCCCGATCGCATACCGGCACCAAACGACACCTTCGACGTGGTGTTCTCCTGGTCGGTCTTCGAGCACGTCTCGAACCCTGTGTTGATGCTGAACGAGGTTCACCGCATCCTCAAGCCCGAGGGCGTCTTCTTCCTGCAGCTCTGGCCTTTCTTTCACTCCCAGCACGGTGGGCACCTCTGGCTGACGATCGACGAGCC
>DATARK010000055.1:0-2210 GCA_036264175.1 Solirubrobacteraceae bacterium | reverse complement strand
CCCATGACCGCATCGGGGGCAAGCTCTCTGAGCAGCGCGCGTGAGCATCGCACGGCCGCTGCCGCCTTGGCCAGCGCGCGCGCAGCGCTCAGCGGCCCGCGGCCGGCCAGGCCCTCGACCGCGATCCGATCGAACGGATAGCCGGCCGCGGGGACGAGCTCGCTCTCCGCCCGCTCGCCGCCTATGAATTGAACGTCCGCTCCTTCAGCCCTGAGCGCGGCGGCCACCGCGAGTGCCGGCGCGACGTGCCCGGCCGTCCCCCCGGCGGCTATCGCGAATCGCCGTTGCCTCTCGCTCACGGTCCCATCCTGCCTGCTCGCGCGGCGGCGCGGCGGCACGAGCGCGGCGGCGTGCGGGGGTCGAGACGGCGCGGACGTGGGCGCTGCCGCCAGACGCGACGTTCAGCAGCAGGCCCATCGAGGCGAGCGTGACGATCATGCTGCTCGAGCCGTAGGAGACGAGCGGCAGCGGCACTCCCGTCAGCGGCGCGAGGCCGAGGACGGCGAACACGTTCAAAAGCGCCTGTGAGACGATCAGCGAGGTCAGCCCGACGGCGATCAGGGCGCTGTGCAGGCTGCGCGCAGCCTTGGCGGTGCGCAGGCCGGCGTAGGCGATCATCCCGTACAGGAACAGGACGGCAGAGATGCCGACGAAGCCGAGCTCCTCGCCGATCACCGCCAGGATGAAGTCGGTGTGCGCCTCGGGCAGGTAGAAGATCTTCTGCACCGACTGGCCGGGGCCGACGCCGAACAGCCCGCCCGAGCCGATCGCGATCTGGCCCTGCACGGCCTGGAAGCCGCTGCCCGAGGCGTGCGCCAACGGGTTCAGGAACGAGGTCAGGCGCGCACGCGCGTACGGGCGGGCGAGCGCGTACAGCGCGACCAAGGCGAAGGCGGTGCCGAGGATGATCGCCAGGTTGCGCCGCGGGATCCCGGCCGCGACCAGCAGCGCGCAACAGGCGAAGGCAATGATCATCGCCGTGCCGATGTCGGGCTGGATGGCGACAAGCAGGCAGGCGGCGCCGAACACCGCGAGCAGCGGTTTGGCAAGCGCGCGCAGGTCGCCCACACGCTTTGGCTTGCGAGCCAACAACGCGGCGCCGTAGAGCACGAGCGCGAGCTTGAGCAGCTCGGAGGGCTGGAACTGCAGCGGACCGGCGCCGAGCCAGCGTCTGGCGCCGTTGGCGCTCACGCCCAGGTGCGGGACGTGCACGGCCAGCACCAGTACGAAGGAGACGGCCAACAGCGGCCCGACCAGCGACTGGACGCGCGCCACCCCGTCGCGTGCCAGGTAGCGCAGCACGACCAGCCCGAGCGCCCCGTAGAGCACGAACCTGACGAGCTCGCCGGTGCCGCTCCCGCGCCCCTGCAGCACCGACGGCGCCGCCGAGGCGCTGTAGACCATCACCGCGCCGAGCGCGAGCAGGCACAGCGTGGCGGTCAGCAGCAGGTTGTACTCGAGCGAGGCGACCGGGCGCGAGGCAGCGCGAGCCCCACGCGCCTTGGACCTGGGTCGCCGTGCGGCCGCGATTGCTGACATCAGAGCCCACTTCGACGCGCGGGCACCAATGCCTGCAAGGCGCAGTGCTTTACGGTATCTGCTGCCCTCAGCGCGAGCTGCTGGCGGGCTTCGGTCAGTGACGGCGATCCTCGACGCCGCGCCGCTGGTAGCGCTGTCGCAGGCCGACGACCCCCGGAGAGAGGCGATCCTCGAAGCCCTGCGATCGGAGCCGGGCTCGCTCGTAATTCCAGCGCCGGTGACGGCCGAGATCGATTACATGTTGGGGGAGCGCTTTGGACGCCCAGCGAGAGCCGCGTTCTTGCGAGACCTCGCCGCCGGCCGGTTCGAGGTGGCGTGCCTGGAGCGCTCCGACTACGCCGAGTTCGGCGAACTGGACGCCCAGTACGCGGACCTCGAACTCGGCCTCGCCGACTGCCGCTGTGGTCGTGCTGGCCCGCAGATACGAGACGACGCGAATCGTCAGCTTCGACGAGCGGCATTTCCGCGCTGTCAGACCACCGCAGGGCGGCGCATTCACCCTCCTGCCGGACGATGGCTGACGGATCGCCGAGCTCGGTTGGCTTTCTTGCTCTTCTTCTTGGTCTTGTGGTGTGTCTTGGGGCAGTTGGTGATGGTGATTGGGGTGGTTTGTTTGTAGGTCATGCCGTTTTGGGCGGTGAAGCTGGTTGGCATGGTTAGTTTCTTGCCGC
>DATARK010000051.1:0-28294 GCA_036264175.1 Solirubrobacteraceae bacterium | reverse complement strand
CATTCCAGCCCTTCCTGGTCAAGGACTTCAGCGCCAGACGGTACTCCAATTGAAGATTCGCTGCGTTCCAATGGTGCCATGAATCAGACCGACTGGAACTTTCAGCCAGTCAAGAGGATGTGCTTATCGGGATGCTTGCTCATCGCTAGGTTATTCCAAGCCGATCGAGCAGATCGTCGTCACCGCGCCAGTCACCGCGGACGCGCACCGACAGATCGAGGTGGACCTGGCAGCCGAGCTCCCGCTCGATCTCGCGGCGCGCAGCCGTGCCGATCGCCTTGACCATCTGACCGCGCGCGCCGACGAGAATCCCCTTCTGCGAAGCCGTTTCCACCCAGATCAGCGCGCGCACGCGCGCCAGTCCCGGCCGCGGCCGGTCGATCTCCTCAACCATCACCTCGACGGCGTGGGGAACCTCCTGAAACGTCCGTCTGATCGCGGCCTCGCGCACCAGCTCGGCCACGATGACCGTCAGCGGCTGATCTGAGACGGCGCCCGACTCGAACAGGAACGGCCCCTCGGGCATCCGCGCCAGGAGGTGCTCGACGAGCGCCGGCACGCCCGCACCGGTTCGCGCGGAAATCGGAAACAGGTCCTCGCCCACCGGCAGGTCGGCCGCCTCGGAGAGCGCGGCGGCCGTGGCGGCGCGGGCGAGCCGGTCGATCTTGTTCACCGCGATCGTGACCGGCATGCCCGTCTGGGCAAGCGTCTGTGCGATGAAGCGATCGCCTGGACCGACGCCCTGCTGGGCGTTCAGCACGAACAGGGCAGCGTCGCAGTCTGCCAGCTCCTGCTGCACCCTTGCGGCCATGCGCGCGGTGAGTGTGTCGCGCGGTCGCTGCACGCCGGGCAGGTCGACGAGCACGAGCTGGGAGCCCTCGCGCGAATGGATACCGCGAATCGCCCGCCGGGTGGTCTGCGGGCGGTCGGAGACGATCGCGACCTTGTCCTGCACGATCGCGTTGACGAGCGTCGACTTGCCGACGTTCGGTCTGCCCGCGAGCGCGACGAAGCCGCTGCGCGTCAACGGCGCTCCCGTGCCAGCAGCTCGCGCTGGCGCTCGAGCATCTGTCCTTCGTCGGTCTCGTGATCCATGCCGAGGAGATGCAGCATCCCGTGCACGACGGCCTCGCGCACGTCGGCGGTGTGCGCGAGGCAGATGACCACGTCGCCGAGCTCACGACCGCCGGCAGCAGGCTCTGCGCCGTCGATCGGAAACGACAGCACGTCCGTCGGTTCAGACAGCGAGCGATGCTCGGCGTTCAGCTCAGTGATGCGCCGCTCGTCGACGAACTCGATTGCCACGTGCCCCTCGTGCACGCCCGCCGAGCCGGCGGCCAGGGCGCACAGCCTGCGGATCTCCGACAGCGACGGGAGCTCCTCGCCGTCGCGAGCCTCCGCTGTGGCGTCGCCGTGCAGCGCGGGCGCGCCGAGCACCTCGACGTCGATCATCGCGCTCAGGCGCTGCGATCGGCCGAGCGCAGCCCGGGCGCCTCGCGCTGGGCATGTGAGTCGTAGGCCTCGACGATCCGCTGGACGAGCTTGTGCCGGACGACGTCCTCACCACCGAAGCGCACGAACTGAATGCCCTCGACCGCGTCGAGCACATCGCCGACGACGATCAGACCCGAGCGCTGGTCGCGCGGCAGGTCGACCTGCGTGATGTCGCCCGTGACGACCATGCGCGAGCCGAAGCCAAGACGCGTGAGGAACATCTTCATCTGCTCGGGCGTCGTGTTCTGCGCCTCATCGAGGATCACGAAGGAGTCGTTGAGGGTGCGCCCCCGCATGAACGCCAACGGTGCGATCTCGATCACGCCACGCTCGATGTGCTGGGAGACCTTCTCGGGGTCGAGCATGTCGTGAAGAGCATCGAACAGCGGGCGCAGGTAGGGATCGACCTTGGCCATCAGATCGCCTGGCAGAAAGCCGAGCCGCTCGCCGGCCTCCACAGCGGGGCGCGTGAGAATGATGCGATTGACCTCGTGACGCGAGAGCGCCGCCGCTGCCATTGCCACCGCCAGGAACGTCTTGCCCGTTCCGGCGGGCCCCACGCCGAAGGTGACGGTGCTGGAGCGCACCGCATCCACGTAGCGCTTCTGATTGATCGTCTTCGGCGCGACGCGCAGGCCCCGATGACTCCAGACGACGTCCTCGAGCACACGCGCCGGCGACTCGTGGGCGTCGAGCGCGCCCGTGACGGCAGCGATCGTGCCGGGGCCGATCTGGTGCCCGCGTGCGATCAGCTCCGAGAGCTCGCGAACGACGCGCTCACCGGCGTTGTTCTCGCTCTCGTCGCCGTCGAACGTGAGCACGTTGCCGCGCAGATGAACGTTGCAGTCCAGATGAGCTTGCAGCGCGCGCAGCACCGCGTCCTGACTGCCTGCCAGCTCGACGGCGACGTCGTCGGGAAGCTCGACCTGCGTCCTCATCCCTGAAGCGACGCCCGCACGAGTCCCGACACGCGCTTGCCGTCGGCGCGACCGTCGACGACGGCCATCGCCGCCTTCATCGCCTGGCCCATCTCCTTGGGCGTCGTCGCGCCGCTGTCGCTCACGGCCTGTGCGACGATCGCTTCGAGCTCGGCATCTGACAGCTCAGCCGGGAGGTAGCCGCCGATCAGCTCCGCCTCGGCGTCCTCGCCTGAGGCGAGATCCTCGCGACCGCCGTCGCGATAGGCGCTGGCGGCTTCGACGCGCCGCTTGCGCTCGCGCCGAAGGACGGCGAGCTCGTCGTCCGCTCCCTCCTTGGCCGCCTTCTGCAGCTCGGAGAGAACCAGGCGCAGGGCGCCGACGCGCTGTTTGTCGCCCGCGCGCATCGCCCCCTTCACGTCGTCTTTGATCTGATCGGCTATCGCCATCTACGTCTCAGGATACGCGGCCACGACGCGCATCGGGGAGATCGCCCGGCGAGCCGTCCGCTCAGGCCACGGCGTGCTCGGCGAGCGCGACAGAATATGGTCTCGCGCGTGACCGACTCGACCTACGCTGACGCGCTCGCGCCGTTTCTCGCGGAGGCCGCTCAGCTGCGCCCGGCGGATGCGGAAGTGATCGACGCGCACACGCACTTGGGACTGGACGAGGACGGCCGCTCGCTGACGCTCGAGCAGTTGCTCGAGCAGCTCGACGCGGCCGACGCGCGGCGCGCTTGTGTGTTTCCGCTGCACGATCCCGAGCGCCATCCCTCCTATCGCCTGCCCAACGACCGCGTGCTGGCCTGGGCCGGCGAAAGCGACGGTCGGCTGGTGCCGTTCTGTCGGCTGGACCCGGCCGAAGACCCCGTCGACGAGGCTGAACGCTGTCTCAACGCCGGCGCGCGTGGCATCAAGCTTCACCCGCGCGCGCAGGAGTTCGTCTTCGACGGCCCGGAGATGGACGGCGTGTTCTCGCTGGCCGAACAGGCGAGCGTGCCGATCCTGATCCACGCCGGCCGCGGGCTGCCACCGCTGGCCGACGGTCTCGCGGACGTCGCGCTGCGCTACCCGGGCGCCGCGCTGATCCTCGCGCACGGCGCGATCTGCGACCAGGGAATCCTCACGACGCGCCTGGCCGAGCACCCGGCGGTGCTGTATGACATCTCGTGCTTCTTTCCCCTCGACGTGATCGAGCTGTTCGCGCGCGTGCCAGCGGAGCGCATCGTGTTCGCCTCCGACCCCCCATACGGCATGCCCGCGACGACGCTGTATCTCGCACTGCGCCTGGCACGCCAAGCGCGCCTGGACGAGCAGACGACCAAGGCGGTGCTGGGCGCGACGATGGCTTCTCTGCTCGACGGTGATGGCCTGCCGCCGATCGCCGCGCCGCGCCGCGGCGCATCGATCGCCCTATCGGGCCGGCTTGCGCGTGTCTACGGCTACGCAAGCCTCGTCGGTCCGGCGCTGTTCACGGGAGCGGGCGAGCAGGCCCACGCGATGCTCGACATGGCGCTGGCCGCCTGCCGCGACCCGCAGCCCGGCGATGACGGCGAGGCGCTGCAGACGATCGGCTCGGCGCTGGGCGCCGCCAAGTCGCTGATCGGCCAGCCCGATGGCGCACGGCCGGCGATCGACCTCGTCTATCGGGCGATCGTGCGGGCTGCCACCGAGCTGCCCGACCAAGCCTGAGCCAGACCGCTAGGACGCGGCGGTCCCGCCGCCATGCGCGCTCGCCGGGGCGTCGCCCGCGATCAGCCACACGGCGGCCCACTCGCCGTCGCTGCGGCGCGTTCGCTCGCGCATGCCGAGGCGGCGCGCGAACGCCAGCGCGACCTCGTCCACCTGCTCGCACAGCAGTCCGCTGGCGAGCAGGTGTGCCGGAGCGCCGGCCGCCGTCTCGGCGAGCTCCAACAGCAGCGGGCGCAGCAGGTTCGCGGTGACCACGAGCGCGCCCGAGGGCGCATCGGCCCAACCGAGCCATGGCAGGGTCTCGCTACGCAGGTCCACGCGGCGCAGCTCGAGTTGGGTCGCGTTGACCGCTGCGTTCTCGCGCGCTGCGTCGATGCTGAGGCGGTCGTGATCGATGCCGAGCACCGGGGCGAAGCCGAGCCTGGCGGCGGCGATCGCCAGCACACCCGAACCGGTGCCGATGTCCAGCAGCGGTCCGCGCTCGCCGGCGGCCGCCAGCTCGAGCAGCATCTGCAGGCATAGGCGCGTGGTCGCGTGAGCGCCTGTGCCAAACGCCTGGCCGGGATCGATCACGATCTCCTCGATCTCCTCGATCGGCTCGCCAGTGCTCGGCACCTGCCGGGCTCGCTCCCAGGGTGGGCGGACATGCAGCGCCGGAACGGTTGGGCCGATGGAGCCGTACGCGGGAGCGCGTATGAGCACCGGTCGATGAAATTGCTTCCAGCGCTCCTGCCAGTCGTCTGCGGTCTCGCTGGTGGAGATCTCCACGAGCGCATCGCCGGCCGCCGCCGTGAGGTCCGGCAGATCCGGCAGCTCGCCAGGCGCGCCATAGACGGCGAACTCGATGCAGTCCTCTCCCACCGGCGTCTCCTCCACTCCCGCCGGGACGAGCGCGAGCAGCTCAGCGAGCACGAGCTCCGCCTGCGCTCGCCGCACGCGAACGGCCAGGCGAATCACGCAGCCTGGCTGCCGAGCGCCCTGCGCAACTTCGCGAACATCGATTCCTCCGAGCGCAGGTTCTCCTCGGTCAGCGTGTCCTTGAGCTGCTCCAGCAGTTCGCGCTGCTCGTCGCTGAGGCGGCGTGGAATCACCACATTGACAACCACGCGCAGGTTGCCGCGCCTGTTGCGCTGAAGCGACGGCATGCCCTCGCCTCTGATCGTCAGCACCTCACCGGGCTGCGTTCCAGGCGCCAACTCGATCGGTGCGCTGTTCTTCAAGGTCGGCACCTCCAGCGTGCCGCCCAGCGCGGCAAGTGGGGCGGGCACGTCCAGCGCGGTGATCAGATCGTCGCCTTCGCGCACGAAGCGCCTGTCCTCCTGAACGCGCACCAGCACGTACAGATCGCCCGACTGCGCGCCGGCCTCGCCCGCATGACCCTTGCCGCCGACGCGAATGCGCTGGCCGTTTGCGATCCCGGCCGGCACGTCGATGTCGAGAGAGCGCTTGGCCGCCCGGCGCCCGCGGCCACGGCATTGGCGACAGGGCTGCTCGGGCACGCGGCCATCGCCGTCGCAAACGTCGCACACGACCGTACGCACCATCTGCCCGAAGGGCGTGCGTGTGGCCGCCTGCAGCTGTCCGGCGCCGCCACAGCGGTCGCATGTCCTGATCGGCGTTCCCGGCTCGGCGCCGTTTCCGTTGCAGTGCTCGCATCCCTCGACGACCTCATACGAGACCTCGACCTTCGCGCCGTCGGCGGCCTGCAGGAGGTCGATCTCGATCGCCACCGCGACGTCGCCGCCGGGCATCGGCCCCGAGCGTGCCCCGAAGCCTCCGCCTCCGCCGAAGAACGCATCGAACAGATCGCCGATCGAGCCGAAGCCGTCGAAGTTGGGCGCGTAGCCGCCGGAGCGCAGCCCTTCGTGGCCGTAGCGGTCATAGGTCGCACGGCGCTCGTCGTCGGAGAGTATCTCGTAGGCCTCGGCGGCCTCCTTGAACTTCTCCTCGGCGTCAGGGTCGTGCGCGTTGACGTCGGGGTGCAGTTCGCGCGCCAGCTGGCGAAAGGCCTTCTTGATCTGCTGCCCAGAGGCCTCGCGCTCGACTCCGAGCACGTCATATGGGTCGCGCGGCATGCCGGTCGTGTCAGCTCTCGGCATAGGCGTCCTCGACGAAGCGCGACAGCTCTTGGGCCGCCTCGCGGACGGTCACGATCGCGCCGGCGTAGTCCATCCGCACCGGCCCGATCACCGAAACGGCTCCGAGCTTGCGCTGGGCGACTCCGTAGCCGGTCGCCACGAGCGCCAGCGAGCGCATCGCCGGTATCTCGTTCTCGTTGCCGATGCGCACGAAGATGCCCTGCTGTCCGAGCGCGCTGCGCAGCACGCGCAGCAGCGACACGCGACGCTCGAGCAGACCAACGAGACCCTCCAATTGCGCCGCATCCTCGATCTGACCGGCCGCGAACAGGCGCGCGGTGCCGTCGACGTAGAGCTCGTCTTCGCTGTCGGCGGCAAGATCGCCGAACGCCGGAACGAGACGTTGCAGGAAGGCGAGCTCCGCACTGGACAGGCCCGGATCGATCAGCCGCTGCTGGAGCATGCGAGCGCCCAGGCCGTAGCCGACCAGCCTCTCGCGCAGGTACTCGCCGGCCCACGCGAGAAGTCCGGAGTCGACTGGGCCGTCGAAGGTCGCGAACAACTTGGATACACCGCCGCTGGAGGTGATGACGACGACCATCGCGACCTCGGGCTGAAGGGCGAGCACCTCGACGTGACGAATCGTCGCCGTGTTCAACGACGGCGCGGAGACGACCGCCAACAGGTTGGTCATCTGCGAGAGCGTCTCTGAGGTCGTGCGCATCGCCTGCTCGACCTCTCTGCGAATCAGCGATAGCTCCATACGGCGTTGCACCTCGAGGCCCTGGCCCGAGCTGAGCATGCGATCTACGACGTAACGGTGTCCGGCATCGGTGGGAACGCGTCCGGCCGAAACGTGCGGATGGGCCAGCAGGCCCCGCTCCTCGAGCAGCGCCAGTTCGTTGCGCACGGTCGACGGGCCGCAGTCGAACTCGGCATCGGCGGCGATCGACTTGGACGCCACGGGTTGGCCGGTGCGCAGGTAGTCGTCCACCACCTTGCACAGGATCCGCTCCTGGCGGGAGGTGAGCATCGTTTGATTGTAGGCCGAGGGGTGGAGCGCCAACCAGCCTGGCGCGCCGACGATCGTGCATTTGCCCAGGGCGCGAATGCAGTTACGGGCTTGCCGATCACAGCCGGCCCTCTTGTAACGAGGTACGGGGCGCCGTCGCCCGCAGCTGGATCGGAAGCGTGAAAGCTGCGTCGCAGCAGCAGAAACGCAGGTACGTCGTCGAGCGGCAACCGAGAGACCGAACGCGACTGCACGCCCAGGCGGCGCCCGCCAGTTGAGCGCTGGACGATCCGCAGCTGTGCGGCTACGCTGCCGATCCCTCCCCCTTCCTCGCCCCCTGAGAATTGCCGCGCGTGCGGTCCTGCCGAGCACAGCAGCCAAAGCAGAGGCATCGTCGTCTCCGAGCGGACGAGCGATCACGCGCCAAGTCGATGCCGCCGCGATCGACCTCCTGCAGCCTCCGAGACCCCCTATGGGGTTCTCGGCTCATGCGCAAGCTCGGTCGGGCGCCGCACATAGCGCTTGACGCACGAAGTGTGCGCGCCTAGAAGCGGGCCATCGGGCCACGCGCCAGGTTGCGAGAGAGCCCGTGACCGACCACCAGGAGAACGAGATGACATCGACAGCACTGCATCCGCCACGCGCCAAGTCAGCCGCTCGCCACCGTGGCCATGCACCGCCCACCAACCCAAGCCGCCGGCGCGGCGGCGTTCTAACACGCCAGACTGCGTCCCGAGCCGCGACGATCGCGCGCTATACCGACTGCGACGGACGAGCACGCGAGATCGTCACGCGAGTCGGGCGGGCACAGAGCGTGTTGGTGGTCGATCGCGACGAGCAGACGCAAAGCGACGATCGCTTGATCGCGCATCTCGCGCCCGATGAGCCGCACGGCAACGCCGCCGTCGCATCGCGCGGCTACATCGCTCGCGCACGCCGTGGCAAGTGGCTATGCCGCCCGGTGTGTGCGGCCGACCTGACGGCGACACCCTTCTCCGAGCTGGACGCCGAGGATCTCGGGGTCCCTGCAACCGTCGACGACGACACGACCGACAAGTTGGGCCGTCGCTACGAGCTCGCGCGCGCCGTGGCCGGCTTGTCGATTCCCGAGCTGCGTTGGCGTCGGCACACCCGCGGCGACCAAGCCGAGCGGGTCACGATCAGCGTCCGGGAGGCGATCGCCAGCCTGGAAAGCTATGAGCCCGTATGCGCTCTGACGGCGCGTGCGCTGCGCCTTCACGAGGATGACGGGGCGACCTCCGTGACCGCTCTGCGCGGCGAGCTGCAGCGGGTTCGCCAGAGCCCGATCGTGCTCAACCGAGGTCTGCGCGAAGCGGTGCTCGCGGCGATGACGAGGCAGGGATTGAGCATGAGCGAGATCGCAATGCGCTGCGGTCGGATCAAGCGCGATTCGGCGGGCAACGCGAGCGGCGAGACGAGCTGGCTGGCACGACGCCTCGGCCTGCTGCCCGAGGGCGGCCGTGATGCACCGACGCCGTGGGTTCACAGCGATGTGCTCGCCTTGATCGCACGAGACGGCTTGGGACAGGCCCCACGCGAGGTCGAACTCGACTGATCGCATCGCCCACGGCCGATCGGGCGGCTCGTAGAGGAGCCGGACGACAGCCACGAGATGTGCGCGGCGGGCGCAGGCCCGGCCGCACAGCAACACGACGGCGGACCCGAGGTCCGCCGTCCTTCGTTAACCACGCCGGCTGAAGCCGGCCCGAACGAGCCTGGACGAGAGTCTGGCTCGCAAGGAGGCACGATGCATCGACAAGCAGCACCATCGACTCATGACCCATTGGCGCCGTTCGCCGGCCTCGGTCACTGGCTGGCGACGACTGCCTTGCTCAGCGCCGTCGGACTGGCCATGGGCGCGGTCCTCGCGCAGTATCTGCGATCGAGAGCCCTGCACTGGACTTGGGGTGCTGTTGCTCTGCTCGCCGCGGTCTTGCTGCGTTCGGCGTTGGCCGGAGCAACGCCGTTCGTCGTGGCGGCGGCGCTGTGCGCCACGCTGCGCGGCAGACGTCTGCACATCGAAGACGCCCTCGCCGGCGCCGACCTGGCGCAGGACGCGGCCAGGCGCCGCACTCCGCTTGACCTGATCAGGGCGCGCATCGGCGTGGCTCAGCTGCGCCGCCGTCGGGCCGGCGTTCCAGGGAGCTGGCTTCGCGGCGAAGAGCTGATCATCGGCTCCGACGGGCGCGGTCGCTTGGTGTCGATTCCATGCGGCGGCGTCGCGGGTGGTACACACACACTGCTCGTCGGCGCGACGGGCTCGGGCAAGACCGTCACGCAGACCTGGATGGCAGTGCGCTCGATCGAGCGCGGCGCCGGTGCGATCGTTGTCGATCCCAAGGGCGATCGCCAGATGCGCGATGCGGTCGCGGGCGCTGCCCGCGCAGCCGGCCGCGATTTCATCGAATGGTCGCCGCCAGGGCCATGCGCCTACAACCCGTTCGCGCGTGGAGGCGACACCGAGATCGCCGACAAGGCGCTGGCCGGCGAGCGCTTCACCGAGCCGCACTACCAACGACAAGCTCAGCGCATGCTGGGGCACGTCGCACGCACGCTGCGCGCCGCGGGCGCCGAAGTGGATCTCGGGTCGATCGTGTCGAACCTCGATCCCGACAACCTTGAGCTGCTCGCACGCCGGCTCTCCTCCAACGAGGCCGAGACGACGGAGGCTTATCTGGACTCGCTGACGACGCGCCAGCGGGCCGAGCTCGCCGGAGTACGCGACCGACTGGCCATCCTCGCCGAGTCAGACGTCGGCAGATGGCTCGACTCGCGTGGCGACCAGACGAGGCGGTTCGATCTGCTCGAGGCCGTGCAGATGCGCGCGGTCGTGTACTTCGACCTCGACGCCGACAGCAGACCGCTGCTCACGCAGATGCTCGGCGCGGCAATCGTGCAGGACCTGCAGAGCACCGTGGCGGCGATGCAGGGCCGGCCGTTGCCCACGATCGTCGTGATCGACGAGTTCTCGACGCTGGCGGCCGAGCAGGTGGTGCGGCTGTTCGCCCGAGCGCGCTCGGCCGGATTCAGCCTCGTGCTGAGCACTCAAGAGCTCAGCGACCTGCGACTGCGCGGTCGAGACGACCTGCTCGAGCAGGTCATGGGGAACCTATCGGTGCTGCTCGCCCATCGCCAGGTCGTGCCGAGCTCGGCCGAGCTGATTGCGAGCTTGGCGGGAACGAGCGGCGCATGGAGGACTTCGCGCCACGGCGATGGTCGCGTGAGCCGAACGCGGATACGTGCCGGAGCGCTCGACGCCGACTCGGTCATGGGCCTGGCTCCGGGCTGCGCCGCGACGATCGTGTTGAGCGACGGACGTCCTGCCCGGATCGCGCGCGTGCTGTGCACAGACGGCGGCGCAGGCGCGCGATGCAGATGACAAGCGAACGAGACAGGAGGGCACGATGAACACCCAAATAACCAAACGCCGTCTCTCGCGGGCGCTCTCGAGCGAGCAGTCGGCGGTCATCCGCTGGGCGGCAGGCGTCGGCGCGATCACCGCGGAGGCGTTGGCCGAGATCGAGCAGGTCAGCACCGCCTCGGCTCGCGCACGCCTGGGCGTTGGCACACGCCGGCGGCTGCTCCGGCCCCATCGCCCGCTGACGGATGTTCCCACGCTCTACTGCGCCACGGCAGCCGGGCTCAGGGCCGCCGGGCTCGACGAGTACCGAGCATGCCGCGTCAGTCCCGCGAACTGTCAGCACACGGCGGCTTGCGTTCATGCCGCTGCGGAGCTTCAGCGTCGGTATCCGGACCAGCGCGTGTCCGGCGAGCACGAGTTGCGACTGGAAGAGCGCCGCGCCGGCGCGCCCTTGGCAAGCGCGATCATGCGTGGTGGCGGCGTGCGGGGCGCGTTGCTGCACCGCCCGGACCTCGTGCTCTGGCCGCAGCAGGACGACCGGGGTCGTCCTATCGCGGTCGAGATCGAGCTGACGATCAAGTCGCCGCGACGGCTTGATGCAATTTGCCGCGCCTGGTCTCGTTCGCGAGTCGTCGCCGGCGTCGTCTACTTCGCCCCCGGCGACGTGGAGCGGGCCTTGCATCGCGCGATCCAGCGGGCGCGGGCAGAGGCACACATCGCGGTGCTGGCGCTCGACACGTTGCCGCTTGCGGCAGCCGCGTACGGCTCGAGCCAGAGCTGCGTCCCAAGCCGGCCGTAGCTTGCTCGCGGGGTCAACCACAGACAACGGAGATGAAAGCGATGGCGTATTTCTCGATAAACCGAGTGGTTCTGGTGGGTCGTCTGACACGTGATCCGGAGACGCGTTCCCTGCCTTCGGGCACCAGCGTCTGCGGGCTGCGTATCGCCTGCAATGGGGGCCGACGCGACGACAGTGGCCAGACCCAGGAGCGACCCAACTACTTCGACGTCGACGTCTATGGCGCACCGGCTGACACGGTGGGCCGATACACCAAGAAGGGCAGCCGCGTCGGTGTTGACGGTCGTCTGGAGTGGCGCGAGTGGGAGACCGACGAGGGTCAGCGTCGGCAGGCGGTGAGCATCGTCGCAGAGCGCGTCCAGTTCCTCGATGCGCCCGGCGCGAGCAGAGCGCCGGAGGCGCCCGGCGAGCTCAACGGCGACGACGAGGACACCGGCGAGCGCGAGCTCGTCGGTGCCGGCGCAGGCGACCTGGAGGTCAGCTTCTAGCCGTGCTGCTGTCGCCTGCGGGCATCTCGCCCGTCGGTGCCGTGCCCGCGGCTGAGGTGCCATCGGCCAGAAGAGCGCCGCACCGCGCGGCGCTCTTCGATGCCCGCAGGCCGTGAGCTGGAGCGTCGCGTAAACTGGCGCGCCGTCAGCCCCGACAGCCATCTCGCCTCGAGGAGACACGTGCCAGTCAACAAGCAAGCGATCGGCAAGACCTATGACCCCGTCGTCTATGCGGTCGGCCGAGAGAAGATCAGGGAGTACGCTCGCGCCGTGGCGGAGACCGAGCCGGTCTACCTAGACGTGGACGCCGCTCGCAACGCCGGCTACGCCGATGTCGTCGCGCCGCCGATGTTCGCGGTCGTTTACAGCGCTCCGGCGGTCGGCCCGCCGATCTTCGATCCCGAGATCGAGCTGAACTTCGCGATGATGGTCCATGGCGGGCAGGAGTTCGAATGGGGGCCGGTGGTCGTGGCCGGCGATGAGATCACAACGACGGCGAGTGTCAAGGACATCTCAGAAGCCGACGGGCGCGGCTACTACGTGTTCGAGTCGATTTCCACCAACCAGCGCGGCGAGCAGGTCTGTCGTGGAACCTGGACGAACATCGTGAGAGGAGTGTGAGCGAGATGGCCGAGTTGAAGAGCGGGGAGCAGATCCCACGCGTGAGCATCACGCCCGACAAGTACCTCACCAATCGCTATGCCGGCGCCTCGGGCGACTTCAACCCGATTCACATCGACGAAGAGTTCGCGCGGGCCGTGGGCCTGCCAGGGCGCATCCTGCACGGCTTGTGGACGATGGCGCAGGTGGCGCGCGCGCAGACCGAGGCGGCCGGCGGTCCGGCGCATCTTAGGAGGCTGTCGGTGCAGTTCCGCGGCATGGGCATGCCCGAGCAGGAGGTCGTGGTTACCGGCACGGTCCGCGAAGCTGCGGACGGGAGGACGATCGTCGACACGGTTGCCGAACAGGACGGAAAGCAGATCATCCGCAACGCCGAGGCCGAGCTGTCTAGCTGACCTGGCGGGCCGCTTGCTGGCCGCCTGAGCAGGGCACCTCGCGCGCCCGTACAGATACTTGCCCAGCGGTGGGGTCGCCGCCGGCCGCGAGGACGCGAGCCGCGGGCGGCAGCAGCGGTGAGCTGAGTCCACGACGCAGATGCTCGTGCATGTCGCGCTCTGCAACGAAGAGGATCTTCTGTCGGCCCGGGTATTGCCAGTCGAACGGATACTCGCCCGCGTATGCGCGGCAGGCCAGCAACACCGCGTCGGCGTGCTCGGCGCAGCGGCGTGCCCGTGACCTGTCGCGACAGACGAACACCACCATCGGCTCAGCCTCGCAACGCTGTCCGTAACGCCGCGTATGCGCTGACCAGCCGCACAGAAAATGGTCATAGCGCTGAAGCTTTGCCGTCCCTCGCTGCGTTCGAAGGCGGTCATCGCACTCGATCAGCAGGTCGATCGCGCGCGGCTCGGCCTCGCCCGCGCGCTCGCCTGCAGGCTCGTCTCGAGACGGCTTCAGCTCGACGATTGCGTGTGGGCGAAGCGTCTCGAAGCGCTCGATCTCCAGTGCGGCACCGGTGGCGTCGGTTCGCAGGAATTCATGCGGCACGCGACCGCCCGGCAGGCGCAGGTCGGGCGGCCCGAGCGCAACGCGCCCGGCGGGCGTCTGGCGAGTTGGTGGCGAGAGCGCGGAATCGTCGGGGCCGCGCAACGTGAATCGTCGGATGTCGGCGCCGGCCAACAGCGCGAGCAGCCAGCCTGCGACGTGCACGTCGTTGCGCGCTTGACGCAGCTGTCGCTCGTCGCTTGGACGCGGCGGTCGGCGCTCCCCCGACCCGTCGAGCTCATCGACCGGGCTACTGCGACTGAAACGGCCTGACGCGAGCAGCAGCTCGAGCCCCGGCTGGGCAATGACGTAACACATCGGCACTCCGCCGCCGTCGCGACGATGGAACTGAAAGCGTTCGACAAGCCCGGCGTCGGACAGCCGCTTGAGGCGACGCTGGGTCGTCGTGACCGCCCGGCCGGGGTTGAGATGCCTGTGCAGCTGACTGCTGAGCACGTGCCTGAACCGCGCGACGAGCTCGAGGATCGTCAGGTCGAGCGGCTCTGGCGAGAGCGAGACGGCATTCTCTGCTCGCTTGGCCCAACGCACACTTTGAGCGAGGTCCAGCTCGACCAGCTCGCGAAAGCTCTCGCAGACGACATCGGGAAGCGGCCGCGCGCCCTGGTCCGCGGTGGGCGACGCTGGAGAGAGTGGCGGGTGAGAGGCCTGCGAAGCCGAGCCGGCGAACGAGCTGTCGGGCGCGGGTGGACCGTCATGGCGGGCGGACGAGTTGGCCGGCCCGTCTGCGCCGTGATCGCTCTGCCAGTGGGGCTGGCGGAGATCAGCCAGATGCAGTCCGCCGCGCTCGCGCTGCAGCCTCGCGTGCAGCGCCATTCGTCGGCGGTCGACGCGCAGCGGAAGCGTGCTCGCCAAGAAGGGTGCCTGTCGCCCTGCGGCCGTCGTCCAGCTGGCGATCGCGCGGTGCTTTGGCAGGTGCAGGCGCACATCCGGGTGGCTAAGGCTCGAGAGATGGCCGATGCCTGGGCGCACCGTGTCAGAGAACTCGGGCATCGCCAGACCAACCGCGTCCCTGGCCTCGCGCGTGGACGCTGTTGCGAAGTACACGCGATGAGCGAACAGCGCATCCAGTTGCTCACGGATCTCGCGGTCGACCCATTGGGCATCGGTCTGCCAGCACGCCACCGTCTCCAGTCCGGCGGATCGCTTCAACGCCATCGTCTCGGCGAAGCCGCGATTGAGAACCAGCGGAGCCTCGTCGACCTTCAGCGCCACCGCCACGCGTTGGGCCTCGGCAACCATGTCCTGCTGGCGCGCGAGCGCCGAATCGAGCATGCCGATCAGCAGCTGCATCAGCACGGATGTGTTGCCGGCTCCCATCGCGCCGAGGGCTCCCTTCACCACGAGCACCTCGCGCTGTGCGATCACTCGATCGAAGTCCACCGTCAGCGAGCCGTTGAGCAGCACGCGCTTGATCGAGGCCGAGTTCAGCAGGCGGGCCAGCTTGTTGACCGGCGCGTCCAGCTTCGAGGTCGTCATGCTGCGCGAGTCCGCCAGCTGGGCAGTCAGCTCGGATGTGAAGAACGTCGAAATCTCCTTGTAGGCCGGCAGCGTTCTGACCCGCGAGCCGACCGCACGGCGGTAGGCGTAGCCCTCCTCACCCACCGACAGCAGCCGCGCCGCGTCCCACAGCGTCGAGGAGCGATCGAAGGCCAGCACGGCGATGATCGCGTTTCGCAGGTAGCGATCTGACGAGGCGCGGATGTCTGCATCGGTGTAGAGGTTCTTCAGCGCCGCTACCACGTAGTCGGCGATGACGTCGGCGGGCGCGTCAACGGCGAGAGGGTTAAAGCCACAGGTCGGCAGCGCGAAGTCCAGCAGCGTGCACGTGCGCTCAGGCGCCACGAGACTGACGGCAGCGTCGGCGGCGTCGCCCTTCGGGTCGAGCACGATCACGGCGCATTGCTCGCGCTTCAGATCCTCGGCGACCGTCGCGATCAGGTAGCTGGACTTGCCCTGCTCTACGGCGCCCGGCACCGCGGTGTTCTGCTTTCGCATCTCAATCGGGATCGATACGGGTCCCAGCGCGTCGCGTAGCGTTCCGTCTCCTTGGGGTCGCAAGATCGACGGCGGCGCCGGTGCGAGCGGCAACGCACCGCGCGCAAAGGGCACGGTCGTGTAGTCGATCGACGGCAGATGCCAGATGGATGCCAGCTCGGTTGACGCAAACACGCCGCGACGCAAGGCAGCCACCGGGTTGCCCTGGCCGCTGTCGATGCGTCGCCGGTATAGCGACAGCAGGCCATGGCGAATCGTCATGCCGCGCTCGACCAGGCGGTTCTCCGCGCTCTCGGCGCGCAGCTCGGAGGCGATCTGCTCACACGTCAAGCGCTCGGCACTTATCACGCGAACGTCGACGAAGAACAGCGGCCGGTGCTGGACGTCCAAACCGCCACGCAGCTCCGCGTCCTCGACCATCGAGCGATCGAGGGCGACCAAATGGGCCCGTCGCTCTCGCGAGAGCGAGTGCTCGCGCGCCTTGAACAGCCGGCGGGCGAAGCGCTCGAACACGACCGGCGCGGGAGCGATGGCGACCTGCACGAGCGCATTGGCACCGCTTGCGCCCATGACCGTCAGCAGCCTGTTCACGGGCGGCTCACGCTCATGCTCGAAGTGGTCCAACGACTTCACCCGCCGGATGAACTCGCCGTCCTTCTTCAGGCGCAGCAGCGAGGACGTTGGCGGCAGCGGGGCGGTGGTTGTTGTGAGGCGACAGTTTGGATAGGCAGTGCGCAGGGCGGCCTCCAACATCCGCTCACAACCAAGCGGACAGCACAGCGCCATCCAGGCGTAAGCCGGCGGACCTCCGCGCCCGGAGCGATCGACCCGGTGATGGATCTCCAAGGAGATTGCCGGCTGCCCCGACAGCAGACGCCTCCACCACCGACGCAGCAGGCGCTTGTGCAGGGCCTCGAACATCTGCACGACCGCCTCGGCGGCTGCCTTGTCGGTGCGATACGGCTCGATGCAAAGCCGCACGTAGCGGCGTCGGCCACGTGCCAGAGCCCGGGCGAGAAGAGCCGTTAGCAGGAGCAGCGCAGCGAGCGCCAAGACGGTGCTCGCCGGCGAGATGATCGCGCCGAGTAGCTCAGACGCGGCGCTTGCGCCTTCGCGCAGCAGGTGCCCTGGCGTTACATGGCCGGAGTGACCGCGAAGAGCCCTGCCCGGGCCCCCGCCGAGACACCATGCCGCCAGCACACCGCCGCTCAGCACTGCGAGCAGTCCGAGCAGCCGCCACAGCAGAAAGCGAATCACCTGCAGCTCTCTCCGACCGCCAGCGGCCGGAGTGACAGATCACGCGCTCAACTCGCTCAGCGCGGCCGGGTCGCCCGCTCGACGCGAGCACCACGCGGCGTCAGATGCCAGGCGTTCGATCCGCCCTTCTCCTGGCCCTCGCCGCTGTTCTCGACGAGTTCCAAGCGAGCAAGCCGCGCGAGCAGCTTGGAGATTTGGCCCTGGTCAGCCACACCTGAGCGATCCGCGATCTCGCGGTTGCTCGCACCTGGGCGCTCGCCGATCACGACCAGCACGCGCACCGTGCGATAGGTCAAGCGCATGCTCAAGCCGGCCATCGGATCACGGCTCTGCGCGTGCGTGGGCACGTCGTCCTCGCCGCGGCGCGGCTCGGGCGCAGATCGTGCGAGTTCGCGACCGGCAGCGCGCGCGCCGAGGTACGGAAGCACGACGATGTTCATCAGCGAACCAAGCAGCTCGGCGAAGCGCTCGCTGCCGTCTTCCAGCGCACGAGTATGCAACACGGCGAAAACAGCGCCGACCACACCTTCGGCAGCAACCTCCGGCGGTTCGCGCACGGCGTTGGTGACGAAGCGCCCGCGATCCACCACCTCGGCGAGCTCCTCGAGCAGCTCCGCGCGGCGTTCGAGCACTCGCGGCCCGGCGCCAAGCGCCTCGACGAGGAACAGCCGAGCCAGCGCAGGTTCCTCGTCGAGGAACATCAGCAGCTCGGTCAGGCCGGCTCGCACGCCGTCGCGCCATGAAGGCCGGCCATCGTATGCGTCGCGCACAAGCGTGCCAACCTGGCCCGCAGCGCCCTCGAGCGCTGCGAGGAAGCAATCTTCGCGGTCGGCGAACACGTCGTAGAAAGTCTTGCGTGAGACTTTCGCCCGGCCAATTACTTGCGCGACAGTCATACGCGCGTAGCCGACCTCCTCGACGGCTTGCAGCGCGGCCGCGAGCATTCGACTGCGCTGAATCTCCGTCACGCGCCCCCGAGGCAGCCCGGTCGAACGTGAGCGAAGCCGCGGTGTCACTTTGCGTGTCTCCTGGACAAAGGCCATTGCTTCCTCGCGTTCGTGCTGATTCGACTGTAAAGAAGGGGTTTTTGCCCACGTATGCCGCATCATGCGGCGCCCGTCAATCCCCGGCAGACCCCGCGATCCGTGAGGCTCACGCAGAAGATTCAAGGATTTAAGTCCTTAAGTCGAGTCGCGTCTCCCACTATTTTTCCCGCTGGTTCGAACATTATCGTGTCGAGCGGTCCACTTTTTCGATCGACCCGAGAGCTCAGCGCGAGCGAGGTTGGCAGCGGCTGCACGCACCCAAACTCCGCAACTCTGAGCGTTCCTTTAGCCTAAGCGCGGTGTTCTCACCAATTTGCAGGCGCTTGCTGAGCCCGATCGGCGCGGCCGTGCTGCTTGCAGCAGCCCTGCCGTCGACGGTGCTCGCGACCACTTACGGCAAGTTGATCGTGCGCAACAACGCCATGCCGGCCTCGCTGCTCGACACGCAGTTCGGCCACGTGCGCCCGCCACGCTCCTTCCTGCTTGTGGTCACCGAGCCGAGCAAGACCGAGCTGCAGTTCAAGTGGTCGGTTCACTGCTACAGCACTTCGCGTCGCGAAAGCGGCGGCGCGAGCGGCGAAGCCACCGTCAGCAGCGGACACTGGGTCAAGCAGGTGCGCGCCACCTGGATCAAGCACCCCGCCTACTGCACCGGCAGCATCGTCGGCTCTGCCGCGAGCAGTCCTGTGCTGGTGCGCGTCTTCACCCAATAGGCCGGCGCCGAGAAGCACAGCCACCGGGCCGCGGAGTCGTTGAGCCTGCTTACAACGCCGCGGCCGGGCGACTCTTGGCGCACACGATGTTCGTCGCCGGCACCAGTGCCTGCCTGCCGCTCGTCAGATAGCTCGAGAGGTCTGCGATCGCGGTGAAGTCGAGTGTGAACAGCTCAAAGCCATAGACCGACAGCTTTGCCTGGAGGTCGGCGATCGTCGCGCCTCGCATCAGCATCTGCGGGTGGACCTCGAGCATGATCACGTCGACTGACTCGCTGAACGTCTTCTCGCCGCCTCGCAGCACCTCGAGCTCCATCCCCTCGACGTCGATCTTGACGAAGTCGGGGATCAGCTCGTGGCGGGCGACGAAGTCGTCGAGCGTCTCGACGGACATCGTCACGGTCTCCGCCTGCGCATCGTCCACGCCGCGAAACTGTGCACCGAACGGCTGCACACGCTGGCTGCCAGCGACAGAGCCCAGAGCGATCGCAAAGGGCGAGATGCTGAACTCGGGGTTCTTGTCGATCAGCGCAGCGAGCTCTGCGAACATCTCCGGGGACGGCTCGAACGCATAGGCCTGCCCACCGGTCATCGCGCAGAAGGCCGCAGAGAAGATGCCCTGCGCCGCTCCGATGTCCAGGAAAGCGCGGTGACCACCGGCCAGGCGCTTGAAGGCCTGCAGCTCACTCAGCCCTGGCCCGACGTCGACCCAATGCGATCTGATGGCCTTGACCGTAGTCTCGTCAAGCACGATCGGGACCGGTGCGCCGATCTCGAACGGCGCGCCGGCGAGCGGCACGGGCGCCCGTCGCGTCGCGTGTCGCCACTTGTTGTGCACGTAGTCCCCGGGACCGAAGACTCTGACGCGATAGCGCTCATCGCGCCAGCGCTTTGGGAGACGTCGTCCGACCGCCTGCGTCATTCGCCGAGCGAGGGCCACAATCAGTACCGCTACCGGGATTCGAACCCGGGTTTCCGCCATGAGAGGGCGGCGTCCTAGTCCCCTGGACGATAGCGGCGCGCAAACGACTGGTCGAGGCTAGCAAAGCGCACGGAGCGCGCGCCTGCCAGAGCGATGTCCGGCGCCGGCCGCATGATCCCGCTGATCGCGCTCCGGAGGTCGCCCGCGAGCGTGCGATATCTTCGCACCTCGCCCTCTCGCGGATGTGGCGGAATTGGTAGACGCGCACGGTTCAGGTCCGTGTCCGGGAAACCGGGTGGAGGTTCGAGTCCTCTCATCCGCATGCAAGGACTGGCGGCGCCACCGGCCGGCTCGCGCCCCTTCGATCGTCGGGCGCAGTTGATTGACCTAGGAACGACAACGGCCGCCGGGTCAACCCCGACGGCCGTGTCTGCAAATTGCTTGGCCTGTGCGGCTCAGCGGCCGGTGTTGCGGCGCTGACGACGCTGTGCCGTGACGATCGAGAAGCCCATCGCCATCAGCAGCAAGCCACCGCCGATCGTCCAACGAAGGTCAAAGCCCGTGAACGGAAGCGTCGAGGCTTTTTTGGCCGTCGGTTCCGTCGTAGGCGTGGTGGATGTCGTTTCCGGCGCCGTCGTTTTCGTCGGCGTGCTTTTTTCTTTCGACGGGGAGGTCCCTGTCGTCGGCGTCGGTTTGCTGTTGTAGCCGGACAGTCCTTCTTTTTCTGCCGCGAGGGCCGTCGTCGGCAGCACGAGCGCCATCGTCAGAGCGAAAGCGACCGGCAACACCACGAGCCTGCGCATCGCGCGGGCCGACCCTTTCCTCTTCGGTGCTGCGCCTGCCTTCTGCGGCCTACTCGAGGCCACGACATCGGTCCGAGTCATGCCAACCTCCCGTTGATGGTTTGGGTGAACGCTTCCAGCCCTGTCCGGGCCTCTTGCCCTATGTGCGGGCGGATTCTAGTCACAAGATGTGCTCAATAGTTCGCCGTCGGCAGGCTCTGGCCTGCTTTCTTGATGTGAAGGTCTATCAACGGCCCCGGTCGGCGAGGTCTCGGTGGCCGCCAATTTCGCCTATCGGCCCGCTCTGCGGGCAGCTTGAGGCCGGCACTCACGCTGTCAGACCGCCAAATTGCCGGTGTTTGCGCGGTCGGCCCAGGCGGGCTGATCCGACCGCGGCGGCCAGGCCGGCCGCCTGTCAGACGCGCACGCGTCCCGGCAGCGAGCCCTCGCTGAGGTCTCCGCGCAGGACCTTCTTGTCGAACTTGCCCACGCTCGTCTTCGGGATCTCCTGCAGGAAGGCGAACTCGTCGGGCAGCCACCACTTGGCGACGCGTCCACGCAGATGCTCGACGAGCTCCGGCGCCGTCGCGCTGGCGCCCTCGCGCAGCACCACGCAGCAGAGCGGGCGCTCGGCCCAGCGCTCGTCGGGCTTGGCGATCACCGCCGCCTCCACCACATCGGGGTGCGACATCATCTCGTTCTCCAGCTCCACCGAGGAGATCCACTCGCCGCCGGACTTGATCACGTCCTTGGCGCGATCGGTGATCTGCACGAAGCCCCGCTCGTCGACCGCGGCGATGTCGCCGGTTCGCAGCCAGCCTCTGTCGAACTTGTCGTCGGCGGACTCGTCGTTGAAGTAGCGCGCGGCGATCCACGGGCCACGGACCTCGATCTCGCCGGTCGACTCACCGTCCCACGCAACCTCCGCTCCGTCGTCGTCGATCAGGCGCAGCTCCACCCAGGGCAACGCGCGACCCTGCTTGGCGCGCGAGTCCCAGTAGTCCTCGTCGTGCTCGCCCTCCTCGGGGCGACAGAAGGTCGCCACCGGGCTGGTCTCGGTCATCCCCCAAGCTTGGAAGATGTTCACGCGATGGCGCTCCTCGAAATCGCGCATCAGCTGGCGCGGCACCGCCGAGCCTCCGCAGGTGGCGTTCGTCAGCGAGGACAGGTCGACATCGGCATGCTCATCGGCGTAGCGCAGCAGGTCGGCGAAGATCGTCGGCACGCAGCCCATCAGCGTCGGGCGCTCGGACACGATGAACCCGGCCAGCGGCTCGGCCGCGAGGAACTGGTCGGGCAGCATCAGGTCCGCCCCGGCCAGCGCCGCGCCGTGCGGCAGCCCCCACGCGTTCGCGTGGAACATCGGCACCACGGCGAGCACGCGATCGGTGCGCGATAGCCCCAGCCCGTCGCGCACCAGCGTGGCCGTCGAATGCATGCTGATCGAGCGATGCGAGTAGAGCACGCCCTTGTGGTTGCCGGTCGTGCCGCTGGTGTAGCAGAGCGCCGCCGCCTGGCGCTCGTCGACCGATGGATAGTCATATGTGCCCTCACCGGCTCCCTCCATGAGCTCCTCATAGCGCAGCACGTTGGGCAGGCTTCCCGCATCGCCGTCGCCCATCACCACGTAGTGTTCGACCGTCTCGAACGTCGGCGCGAGCTTCTCCAGCACCGGCACGAGCGAGTCGTCGACGAAGATCACACGGTCCTCGGCGTGGTTGACGATGTAGGTCAGCTGCTCCTCGAACAGCCGGATGTTCAGCGTGTGCAGCACCGCGCCGATGCACGGAATCGCGAAGTACAGCTCGAAGTGACGCTGGTTGTTCCAGGCGAACGTCGCGATCCGCTGGCCCTGCTCGACGCCGAGCTGCTCGAGCACGCGCGCCAGGCGATCGATCCGTCCGGAGACCTCAGCGAACGTCGCGCGCTGAATCTCGCCGGGCGCGATCAGCGTGCTCACGCTCGCGTCCGGGCTGGCCGTGGTCATGCGGCGACGAATGTGATGCAGCGTCAGCGGAAAGTCATCCTGCATCAGGCCCGGCAATGCGCCGCTCATGCTCTTCTTACCCCCTCCTCGCGCGGCCTCAGCTCGCGCAGCTCTCCGTAGATCCCTCTCGTGCGTGACGCGATGTCGTCCCAATCAAAGCGCAGCACGTGCTCGGATGCCTCGGTCACCAGCCGCTCGCGCAGCGACTCATCGACGAGCAGCCGCTCGATCATCACCCCCAGGTGCTCGGCGTCGCCGCCGTTGAAGCGCAGCCCCACACGCTCACCGACCGGCACCACCTCGCGCAGCCCTCCGGTGTCCGCGACGATGCAGGGACAGCCCGAGGCCATCGCCTCCAACGCCACCAGTCCAAAGGGCTCGTAGATCGAAGGGACCACGCACAGGTCGGCGATGCGGTAGAGCGAGTGCAGCACGTCATCGCCGATCCAGCCCAGAAAGCTGCCGTGCTCAGACAGCCCGAGGCGCTCGGCCTGCGCCTTGAGCTCGGCCTCGTGCGTTCCGCTGCCCGCCACCAGAAAGCGCACGTCCTCCACCTCCTCGAGCACGCCCGGCATCGCGTCCAGCGCCAGCTGAAATCCCTTCTCATAGACCAGCCTGCCGACGAACAGCACAAGCTTCTCGTGCGGCTGGGCGAACTTTGCGCGCAATGCCTGCAGGTCACCGGCCGGGCGCAGTTCGCGCGGGTCGATCCCGTTGGGAATCACAGCCACGCGCCGCTCGTCCACGTCGAAGATGTCCGCGACGTGGCCGCGCATGTAGTAGGAGCAGACGATCAGCGCGTCGGCACGCTGCGCCATCCACCGCTCTACCGCATGGATGTGCGATTGCGGATGGTCCTGCACCCAGCCCTGGTGGCGACCGTGCTCGGTGGCGTGAATCGTCGTCACGTACGGAACGTCCAGCCGCTCGGCGAGTGCTACCGAGGCCTTCGCGACGAGCCAGTCATGGCCGTGAATCAGGTCATATTGCGCATCCTCGGCCAACGCTTCGCCGGCTGTGAGCATGTCACCGTTCATCTGCTCGACCCAGGCCACGAAGCGGTCGAGGTCGCGCGGCCAACTCGGCTCGCGCACGCGATGAATCGTCACGCCGCAAAGCTCGTCGACACCGGGCTGGCCGTCGGGCGAGCCGTCACCGACCCCACGCGTGAGCACGTCGACTGTCACGCCCTGGCGGACGAGTGCCTCGGCGAGCTTGCGCACGTGACGGGCAAGCCCGCCCTCAATCACAGGCGGGTACTCCCAGGAGAGGAGCAGCACGCGATCGCTCATGGCTCAGACCCTATCTCGCGCGACAGCGAGCCACGGCGACCGCCGGGCTTCAGGCCAACTCGCGCTGGGAGCGTCGTCGAGACGAGCTCGCGCGTTTCAGATCGCGATCAGCTCGAGCTCGTCCAGAAACCGAGCGGCGGGCGACGCCCAGATCTCGCTTGCCTGCACCTCGACCACACCTGCGCGGCGCAGAGCCTCCACCGCCGGCTCCAGCTCCTCGGCGCGCGCGCCGAGCTGCCTGCCGAGCTCGGCCAGCGAATGCCTGTGCTCGCGCGCATCGCTCAGCAACTCGAGCACTACCGCCCGTTGCAGTCGCCTTCCGCCCGAGGCCGGCGCCTCGCCGGCATCTCTGTGCATGGGAGCCCTTCCTTTCGCTGCTCGCTCCGACCGTTCGATCAAGCGGGCCGGATCGCCCGATTTCGATGGTCTGGAGAGTACACATAGCTTGGAACGGCTTTCTGCGGCGGAGGCGCTCACAGGTCACGAGCTGCGGCCGGGACACCGTCTGAGTACCCCCACCGGGTATATTGGTTGCCATGGTCGACTCACCGGTCAGGCGCCGGTAGCCGCGCGGCGATGAACGTGCTACAGACGATCTGGGAAGGGCTCTCCAACGCCCTGCTGATGGCGTGGACCGTGTGGTGGGCGCTGGTGTTCGGCTTTGCCATCTCGGCCGTGGTGCAGGCCTGGGTGCCACGCGAGCGCATCGAGCGCGCCCTTGGGGGTCATGGCGCCGCGCCGGTTGGGCTGGCGACGGCGCTCGGAGCCGCTTCGTCGTCGTGCTCCTACGCAACTGTGGCGATCGCCAAGTCGCTCTTTGCCAAGGGCGCCTCAGCTGCCAGCACACTCGCCTTCCAATTCGCCTCGACCAATCTGGTCGTCGAGCTGGGCGTCGTCATCTGGATCCTGCTCGGCTGGCAATTCGCCCTGGCCGAGCTCGTCGGCGGCCTGCTGCTGATCGCGCTCACGACGATCCTGCTGCGCATGTTCGTCTCGCCGCGGCTGGAGCGTGAAGCGCGCGAGCACGCCGAGCATGCCGAGGTCGACCACCAGCACCACGCCGCCGGCCAGAGCATGCCCTGGCGCAGACGCCTGCGCTCCGTCGCTGCATGGTCAGACGTCGCTCACAACTTCCGCAACGACTGGGCGATGCTCTATCGCGAGATCGCCATCGGCTTCCTGCTGGCGGGCTTCATTGGCCTGCTCGGCAGCGACTTCTTCAACAGCCTGTTCATCGTCGATGCGCCCGCCCCGCTGCGACTCGCCGAGAACGTGCTGGTCGGGCCGCTGATCGCGATTCTCAGCTTCGTCTGCTCGGTCGGCAACATCCCATTGGCGGCCGTCCTGTGGTCCGGCGGCATCGGCTTCGCCGGCGTGGTCGCGTTCATCTTCGCGGATCTGGTCGTGCTGCCGATCGTCGCGATCTACCGCAAGTACTACGGCGACGCGTTCGCCCTGCGCATCGTCGCGTTGATGCTTGTGACGATGGTGCTTGCTGCGCTCGCCGTAGACGGCCTGTTCGGCCTGGCGGGTCTGATCCCGCATGCCCGGCCGACCCGCGCGGACATCTTCGAGAGCGTGAAGGTCGACTACAAGCTCGCCACCAACGTGCTCGGCACAGCGATCTTCGTCGCGCTCTTCGCGCTCACGCGCCGGCGCGGCGCCACCGATCCGATGTGCGGCATGCGCGTGGACAGACAGTCGGCTGTCGTCGTGCGCCGGGGCGCGCACACCGATCACTTCTGCTCCCAGCACTGCGCCGACGCCTACGTGGCGGCAGGCCGCCAGGCCACCTCGGCCTTGCCAGACGGCTCAAACGAGGGCGCCTAGCTAGGCCTCCGAGCCCGCAGCGCCGGACGTGAGATCGATCTCCAGCTGACGCGGCGAGGGGCGCAAAGGCTCGCTGCTGGCCCGCGGCCTGCCGCGCTTTGACCAGTGGCCGACAACTTCGCGACTGCGGCAGCTGTGGTAGCTGATGCGCCGATCCAGCGGCGCAAGCGCCAAGCCTCCGGGCGCCGGCGCGGTGACGAGCGCATGAAAGCGCCTGCCGCCACGATCGACTTCAACGATGTCCCCGGTCTGGATGCTCTCGAGCCGCATGCCCGAAGCACTCCAGCACGATTTTTCCCTCGAGGCGGTCTCGCGTCGGGCCGGCCCGCGCGGGTGCGATGCACGAATCCCTAGGCTTGGTCGCCGTGCGCTGGTTCATAGACGGGATGAACGTGATCGGCAGCCGCCCCGATGCCTGGTGGAGAGATCGCCACGGCGCGATGGTGCGCCTCGTGCACCAGTTGGAGAACTGGGTTGCCGCCACCGGCGAGGACGTCGTCGTCGTGTTCGAGCAGCCGCCGCGACCGCCGATCTCCTCGACCGTCGTCGAGGTCGCCCACGCGCCCCGGCCAAGACGCGACTCAGCCGACGACGAGATCGTCAGGCGCGTCTCGATCGAGCGCGAACCCGGCGAGATTCGCGTCGTCACGTCAGATCTCTGGCTGGTCGATCGTGTGCGCGCAGTCGGCGCAACCGTGCAGTCGGCCGACTCCTTCAGGACACAGATCGAGGACGGCTGATGGCGCCGATCACCCGCTATGCCCAGAGCGAAGGGGCGAGCATCGCCTACCAGGTCGTCGGCGACGGCCCGGTGGATCTGCTGTTCCTTCCCGGTTGGATCTCACAGGTCGAGCAGCTCTGGGAAGCGCCCGCTCAACGTCGCTTCCTCGAGCGCATGGCCGCCTTCGGCCGGCTGATCCTGTTCGACAGCCGCGGCACCGGGCTGTCTGACCGCGTTCTGGAGGAGTTCACGCTGGAGCAGGAGGCCAAGGACGTGCTGGCGGTGCTCGATGCGGCCGGCAGCGAACGCGCGGCGGTCGTGACCTACTCCGTCGGCGGGCTCGTCGGCGCACTGCTGGCCGCCGAGCAGCCCCAGCGCATCGGTGCGCTGGTGATGTATGCATCGGTCTCGCGGACCTCGTGGGCTCCCGATTACGACTGGGCGATGACCGCCGAGCAGCGCGAGGAGCTGACCGAGCGCAACATCGCCGAGTGGGGCGCCGCCGACAACCCGTGGATGTCACTGTGGGCGCCCTCGGTCGCCGACGATCAGGCCCTGGCGACGTGGTTCGCGCGCATGCAGCGCCTCTCTGCGAGTCCCAGCGAGGCGCGCATCATCTCGCGCGCGATGGTTGACCTCGACGTGCGCCACGTGCTGGGCGAGATTCGCGTGCCGACGCTCGTCATGCACCGTCCCAACGAGCTCGTCTGGGACGTGCGCCACTCCAAGTACCTGGCCGAGCACATTCCCGGCGCGCGCTACGTCGAGCTCGAGGGCGTCGACTCCTTTCCGTTCATCGGCGACAGCGACGCGATCCTCGAAGAGATCGAGGAGTTCCTCACGGGAGGTCGCGCCGGCGGCGAGCTCGCGCGCGCGCTGTTGACGGTCATGTTCACCGACATCGTCGACGCCACCGCCCACGCCGCCCGGCTGGGAGACGGCCGCTGGCGCGACCTGCTCGCCCGCCATGACGAGGAGGTGCGCAAGGATCTGCAGCGCTTTGAAGGCCACGAGGTAAAGACCGTCGGCGACGGCTTCTTGGCGACATTCGCCGGGCCGCCGTCGCGCGCGCTGCGCTGCGCGCTGGCGATCACCCGTTCGGCGCGCGAACTGGGCATCGAGGTGCGCGTTGGCATCCACACCGGCGAGTGCGAGCTGATCGGCGACGACGTCGGCGGCATGGCGGTGCACATAGCCTCGCGTGTCAACGGCCTTGCCGGACCGGGCGAGGTGCTCGTATCGGGCACCGTCTTCGGCACCGTCGTCGGCGGCCCGTTCACGTTCGAGGATCGCGGCTTTCACGAGCTCAAGGGCGTCCCGGGGCGCTGGCCGCTGTTCGCGCTCGGCGCCTGAGCGATGGCGCCTCGCCGTCAGCGAATACGATCAAGCTGCGCATGACCGAACGACAGAAGCAGCCGCGCAGCATCGCGATGATCGGCGGCGCGGCGTGAGGATTCGCGCAGCTGTGCTGGAGCAGTTCGCGCAGCCGCTTGTCGTTCAGGAGCTCGACCTCGCCGAGCCGCGCGCAGGTGAGGTGCTCGTGCGGCTGGTCGCCTGCGGCGTCTGCCACACCGACATGTACACAGCCTCCGGCGTCGATCCCTCGGGCTATGCGCCGACCGTGCTCGGGCACGAGGGCGCGGGCGTCGTCGAGGCGGTCGGTGAGGGCGTCAAGGATCTGGCGCTCGGCGACCGCGTCGTCACGCTGTTCTCGCCGCAGTGTCGCCAGTGCATCCACTGCCAGAGCCCGCGCACCAACCTGTGCCTGGCGATCCGCGAGCAGCAGAACAAGGGCTACCTGCCCGACGGCACCACGCGCCTGTCGCGTTCGGGCGAGCCGATCAGGCACTTCATGGGCACGTCGACTTTCGCCGAGTACGCCGTCATGCCCGAGATCGCGCTGGCCAAGGTCAACCCCGAGGCGCCGCTTGATGGTGCCTGCCTGTTCGCCTGCGGGCTGTCGACCGGGTTGGGTGCAGCGATGTTCACCGCTCAGGTGCAGGCCGGCTCGACCTGCGTCGTGTTCGGCGCCGGCATGGTCGGGCTGGGCGCTGTCGCCGGCTATCGCCTGCGCGGCGCCGAGCGCGTCGTCTGCGTCGACCTCTCAGAGCGGCGCCTAGCTGTAGTTCCTAACCACATTCGTCAGTAGACATCCGGGCCTCCTTGAAGGCTGGGCGGTGCTGAAGCCCCCAGACACCAAGGAGGACACCGGATGAAGCTGCACGGTAATGCCCGCACCTGTCCGAACAGCAGGCGCTTGCT
>DATARK010000004.1:0-54975 GCA_036264175.1 Solirubrobacteraceae bacterium | reverse complement strand
ATCGCCAGCGGTCAGCTGCTGGGCCCCGACCACCCCGTCGATCTGCGGCTGCTGGAGATTCCGCCGGCGATGGGCGCGCTGGAGGGCGTGGCGATGGAGCTGATCGACTGCGCGTTTCCGCTGCTGGCGGGCCTGGACCTGCATGACGACCCCAATGAAGCCTTCGACGGCGTCAACGTGGCACTGCTCGTCGGCTCGCGTCCGCGCACCAAGGGCATGGAGCGCGCCGAGCTGCTGTCGGAGAACGGCAAGATCTTCACCGTGCAGGGCAAGGCGCTCAACGACAACGCCGCCGACGATGTGAAGGTGCTGGTCGTCGGCAATCCGGCCAACACCAACTGCCTGATCGCCATGAACAACGCCTCAGACATCCCGCGCGAGCGCTTCACCTCGATGATGCGACTCGACCACAACCGCGCGATCGCGCAGCTTGCCGCCAAGGCCGAGGTCGCCGTGACCGACATCACGCAGATGGGCGTGTGGGGCAACCATTCGCCGACCATGTACCCGGATCTGTTCACCGCGAAGGTGCGCGGCGAGTTGGCCGCCGGCGTGGTCGACGATCAGGCGTGGCTGGAAAACGAATTCCTGCCCAACGTCGGCAAACGCGGCGCCGCGATCATCGAGGCACGCGGCTCCTCGAGCGCCGCCTCAGCCGCCAGTGCGGCGATCGACCATGTGCACGACTGGGTCAGCGGAACCGACGGCGGGTGGGTCTCCATGGGAATCGCCTCCGACGGCTCCTACGGCGTGCCCGAGGGCCTGATCAGCGGCTTTCCCTGCACCTGCTCCGGCGGCGAGTACTCGATCGTGCAGGGCCTCGAGCTCGACGAGTTCTCGCGCGCCAAGATTGACCTGTCGGTCGCCGAGCTCACCGAGGAGCGCGACACGGTCAAGGACCAGGGCCTGATCTAGTGCCCACGCCCGCTTTCTGATCCTCCTTGCGCGCCAGTCGAATACGAGTTAAATCAAGATAGTCGCGAGTTCTGCGCCCGGCGTTCACGGGTGCGCCCACAACGAAAAGGAGCGCGGCCAGATGACCGCGCTCCGATTTCGTTACAGATTGAAGGCGACTAGCCTTTCGGGTGCCAGCCTCTGCCCTGCTTGCTGACCTTCTTTTCCTGCTCCAGCCCCGGCAGCACGCGGTACAGGTAGTTCTGCTTGATGCCCATCTTGGCTGCGAGCTCGGGGATGGTGATGCCCGGCTGACCCTGAACGAACGACAGCGCCTCGGCCGCGCGCGTTCCGCTGCCTTTGCGCCGGCCGGCTCGCCGGCCTGCGGGCCGCCCGGCTTTTTTGCGGCCAGGTTTGGTCGCCGTGGCGGTTGCGGCTTTGCGGTTGACCGATCCGCGGGGGCGGCCGGGACCGCGCCGACGCGGCGAAGCGGTGGCGCCGGCAGAGCTCGAAGCCCCGCCCACGCCCTGCAGCGCTGCGGCGGCTGCCTCCAGGCGGTTGTACTCATCGACTGACGGCTTGAGCTCTTTCAGTCGCTGTGCGATCTCCTGGCGCTTCTCGTCCAAAAAGTCAGTCACGTTTACATCCTCATCGCTAGGTAAATGTGTTCTAAATCACTAGTCTCAGTTACGGCGAGCACCTTACACTAGTTCTTCGTAACTTCCGGTTTCTCCAAGTTGGCACGCAGTCGTTGCAATGAGCGGTTGGCCTCGCGCTCCGGTATTCCTCCGACCAGCGCCCTGCTGACGATCGCGCCAACCGGCCCCAGCGGTGGACGGAACTCATTGCGATAGTCAAATTGCGTCGCACCATTGTCGGCACTGAGCACGTACTCGGTATGCGCGCGCGAGCGCGCCGGGCCACGACCCTCCCACACGGCGCGCGCGCAGGGATCGCACTCGACCAGCTTCCAGTGCACGTCAAGCGTCACGCCACGCAGGTGGATCTGCTGGTCCATGCGGTAGCCGACGCGTGGCGCGCCGCCGTCGGCATGTACCAGATGACGGTGAATCGTCACCCAATCGCAGAGCCTGCGCGGGTCCATGACCAGCGCCCACACGTCCTCGCGCGGCGCGTCGATCTTCGTGGAGACGGTGACAAGGCTCATCGCAGAAGCGTGCGTCAGCGCGCCGCCAGCGCCTCGTTGGTTTCCCACTCAGCCAACGCATGTTCTACGGCCGCGTCGAATGAGTGCAGTCTTACGCCCAGCAGCTCATCCGCGCGATCGTCGGCGGGCAGCAGATCGCCGTTGAGACTCTCCATCAGCGGCAGTACCAGCTCCGGGTCCTCGCGCGCGATCGCCGCGGCCACGCGCGCGGTCACGCCGGTCACGTTCACACGCAGGCCCAGCGAAGGGCGATTCACGAGCATCAGCTCGGCGATGCGTTCGATCATCTGCCCGTAGGACAACACGTCCGGACCGCCGACGTCGAGCGAGCGCCCGCCGACCGGCGCCGTCGCCGCGGCGACGAGCATCTCGGCCATGTCGCGCTCGTCGATCGGCTGTGTGCGAAAGCGACGCCACGCGGGAAGCGCCAGCACGCGCATGCGCTCGACCAGCCGCACGAGCAGGCGAAATGAACGTGAACGCGCGCCGATCACTATGGAGGCGCGCAACGCGATCGAGTCAGCGACGGCCGACAGCAGAACCTGCTCGACGCCCTCGCGGCTGGACAGGTGACGCGATAGGTGTGAATCCGCGGCCGGCGAAGCGCCGAGCAGGCCGCCGAGATAGACGATGCGCTGCACGCCCGCTCGCTCGGCCGCCGCCGCGAAGTTCTCCGCCGCCGTTCGCTCGCGCTGCTGAAACGGCAGGCCGGCGTCGCGCGCTCGCTCGATGCGCTCCATCGAGTGGATCAGGTAGTAGGCGACCTGTACGCCGTCCAGCGCGGCGGCCAGGCCGTCGCCGGTGACGGCGTCGCCGCGCAGCAGCGCTGCCGGCGAGCTGACGCCTGCGGGATCGCGCGCCATACCGCGCACCTCATGGCCCTCGGCCAGCAGGCGCGGAACGATCAACGAGCCGACGAAGCCGCTCGCGCCGGTGACCAGAATGCGCATCGGCGCACATCATGACGAGCCACGTACTCAGTCGAGCGATGTCCCGCAAAGTGCGCCGGCTTTGCACCGGTTGTCACATCCTCGTGACGCCATTTCGGCTCTTTGCGGGTACTAAATGGTTTTGTCTGCGTTTTGCGAGATGGCCCCTGGCCGTGGCATGCGCGCGGTGCTTTGATGCCTGCCGTCCGTTCAATCGACCGATGGCTGGAGGCAGTGCGTGGCAACGGGGACGCAGGGCAAGCGCGCGACGCGCAAGGTGAGCTGTGACGAATGCTACTTTCGCTGCAACCTGCTCTGCGCGCTGGATCTGTCAGAGCCGTGCGCAACCTTTCGCCCCAACGAGGCCCAGCTGCGCCCGCCGCAGCAGCTGCGCTTCGTCTTTCGCCAGGAGCGCCGCTCGCGCGCCGCGTGGGCGTTTCCCTCAGCGCAGGAGCAGGCCGCGCTTCACGCCTGAGTGTGCGCTGCTGACTCGCCAGCGCGCGACCGCCCGGCGACGGAGTCGTCGTCCTCGCCTGCATCGCTCGCGCCGCGACTGCGCCTGGCGATCCAGTTAGCGCCGGGCGTGTCTGAGATGCCGTGCACGATGATCGAGCAGAACACCACCAGCGCGGTCAGGTCGAAGATGCGCACGCCGTTTGCCAGCTGATCGTCGAGCACGATCAGCGCGAACGTCATCGACGCCACGCCCTTGGGCCCGAACCAACCCATGAACAATCGCGTGAACGTGTCCGTGCGCGTGCCCAGCAGCGACAGCCACACGGCCAGCGGGCGCGCCAGCAGGAACATCACCGCGACGAAGCCGACCGCCGCCCAACCCTCGCGCGTGAACGCGTGCACCGTCAGCAGCGAGCCGAACACGAAGAAGATGCCCAGCTTGACGATTTCCACGATCTCTTCGGAGTTGCGCTCGAAATGCTCGCGCACGTCAGGGCGGCGCACGCTCAACACGATCGCCGCGACGAACACCGCGATGAAGCCGTTGCCTTTCGGCGACAGCACCGTGATGCCGTACGTGGCGAACGCGACGCCCAGCGCGAACAGCGAGCGCTGGTGCGTCGGAATGCCCTCGCGGCGCGGCCGCTCGCTTTCGCGTGGCATCAACAGCGAGGCGATCCAACCACAGGCGATGCCGTAGAGGAAGCCCAGGCCGACGTCCTGCAGCACAAAGCGCCACCACACGAAATGTCCAGAGTCGGCGCTCAGCGCCGCGGCGAACGTGAGCACCGCCGGAAGCGCCAGGCCGTCGTTCAGGCCCGACTCCAGATTCAGCGAGTGGCGCACCAGGCGCGGCACGCGCTGGTTGGTGACGATGCTCGACGTCAGCACCGGGTCCGTCGGCGCCAGCAGCGCGCCCAGTAGAAACGACTCGGTCCACGACAGTCCGATCAGCAGCCGCGCCGCCGCCGCCGCGATGATCGTCGTCAGCGGCATCGCCAGCACCAGCTTGCGCAGCGGCAGGTGCCACGCGCGCTGCAGCATCTCGCCCTCGACCTCCAGGCCGTCGCGAAACAGAATCACGATCAGCGCCGCAAACGCCAGGTCCTCGACGAAGCCCGAGCGCGCGCGGAAGTCGATCCAGTCAAAACCGCCGTTTCCGAGGACGAAGCCGGCCAGCACGAACACAGCCGCCAGCGACAGCATCGAGCGCCGCGCCAGACCGGACAGCAGCGCGCCCAGCATCAGCAGCAGGCCGAGCACGGTCACGCTCGCTTGAAACGTCGGCATCGCGCCAAGCCTCGCACGTCGCGTGTCACTCATCCGTCCACGTCGCGACGCGCGTCCACGAGTGCGTGCGTCGGCTGGCCCCGGCGGGGTATATTGCCTGCAACCCCAGCAAAGCTTCGGCAGAGACGAGGTTCGGTGATGGCAGCTAAGGACAGAATCAACAAGGCCGGCGAAGCTGCGCGGGCGGCGCAGCGCAATCAGTACCTGCAGCGCCTGCTCGCGGACGAAGAGCTGCGCGGCTCGCTGATCACCGCCTACGGCGCTGCGCGCAGCGCGTACGGGCGGATGAGCAACGGCAAGCCCGCCACGCAGGCGCTGTTCGAGGACCGCAAGCTCCAGCGCGAGCTCAAGGAGGCCGCCAACGCATTGCGCGACGCATCCAGCTCGCTGCGCGAGCCGCCCAAGCGCAGGCGCAGCGGCGGCATGGGACGTTCGCTGTTGCTGCTCGGCGTGGCCGGCGTGCTGGCCATCGCGCTCAGCGAGGGCCTGCGCTCGAAGGTGCTCGACCTGCTGTTCGGCGCCGAGGAGGAGTTCGACTACAGCTCGACCACCGCTCCGGCCGAGCCGGCGCCCGCCGGCGCGTCGGCCTGATTCGCGAGCCTCACCGCCACGGATGAGCGCAGCCGTCGACGCCGTCATAGAGACAGACGCCGCGGAGAAGAGCCCAGCGACCAAGGGCTCGGCTCCGCAGGCGTCGAGCCCGTCCGCCGGGCGCTCGCTCTCCGGCGAGAAGGCGCAGCGCATCGTCGAGGCGATGCGCAGCAGCGTCGCGCGCCGCGGCACCGCCGGCGCGACCTTCGACCACGTCTCACGCGAGGCCGGCGTCTCGCGCGGGCTGCTGCACTACTACTTCGGCACGAAGGAGCAGCTGCTCGTCGAGGCCGTGCGCCGCGACTGCGAGCTGCGCATGGAGCGCCTCGAGCACAAGCTCGCCACGGCGCAGACGGCCGACGACTACATCGACCTGATGGCGCAGAACCTGCAGGAGACCGTCCACGACGATCCCGATTTCGTCACGCTCGTGTTCGAGCTGTTCACCCTCTCGCGCCGCAACGACGACATCGCCGCCGAGTACGCCGGGCTGATGCGCCGCACGCGCGAACAGGTCGCCGCCATGCTTGCCGTCGCCCAGCGCGATGGCATCCTGCACCTGCACGCCGAGCCCGAGGCGATCGCCGAGATTCTCTTCTCGCTCGGCGATGGCTTCGCTCTGCGCATGCTCGCCGAGCCCGAGCGCGACTTCACCGCGACCGTGCAGGCCGGAATCGCCGCCGTGCGCGCGCTGCTGACCGACTAGACAGACTTCGACTACTAGCCGATCGCCGACCAGCCCGCCGCCATGCCTATCTACGAGTACCGCCGTCCCGACGGCACCACCTTCGAGCTGCAGCAGTCCTTCAGCGACGACGCGCTGACCGTCGACCCCGACACTGGCGTGCCAGTGGAGCGAGTGCTGCACCCGCCGGCCGTGCACTTCAAGGGCAAAGGCTTCTACAACACCGACTACGGCACGCGCAAGCGCCAGCGCGAGACCGCCGCTGCCGCAGAGGGCTCCTCGTCGTCTGACTCGTCGTCGTCGTCCAAGGATTCGTCGTCCAAGGACTCCTCCTCAGGGGGCGAGAGCTCATCTTCATCCTCGTCCTCCTCGTCGGGCGGCGACTCGGCGAGTTCCTCCTCTTCCGGCGGCGAGGGCGGCGCGTCCAAAGGCGACAAAGCCTCCAAGGACTCGTCTTCGCCGAAAGCCAAGTCAGCTAAACCGGCGTCCAACAAGAACAGCTGACGACGCGGCGGAGCGCCAGAGCCGCGGGGAGCGGAGCGGTGGAGTTGTTGCTCGCGTTGCGTTGAGCGGTAGCCATCGTATATACGGCGTATAGACCATGGCGCACGATGCGGGTAAGCGAACACACGACTCGCGGGCCCGGTGAATACCATCGCTATCACTCGACGCGACGCTCGCGCCGCGCGCGCGGGCGTCCGAGCCGCGTCAGCCGCCCATGAAGCGTGCGACGGCGGCGCGGCGGGCGCTTTCTGACACGTGCAGGCCGAGCTCGCCGTCGGGCAGAGTGACCGAGCCGCTGGGTTTGAGCACGCGCGTCGGCGGCGTGCCGGAGGTGGCGAGCGCTCCGAACAGCCCGATCAACGTGGGCCCGCTCATGTCGGAGATGATCGTCGTCGGCGCGTTCCAGGCGATCAGCGGCAGCCGGAAGAAGCTCGATACGGAGAGCAGTCGGTTCTTCATGTCGGTGAACAGCGCCTGCTGGTGTTCCTCTCGCTGCAGGTCGGTCTCGTTTGGGTGGCAGAGGTTCTCGCGCGTGCGCGCCAGCGCGAGCGCCTGCTTGCCGTCGATGCGGTGGGTGCCCTTGGGCAGTCGCAACGTGAAGCCGCCGTTTGAGAAGCCGCCGTCGACGCGCGAGACGATGCAGCCGCCGGTGTAGTCGACGCCGCCCATCGCATCGATCAGCTGCGGAAAGTCTTCGAAGTTGACCTCGACCAGATGGTTGATGGGTATGTCGAGGTAGTGCTTGATGACCGAGATCGACAGAGCCGGGCCGCCGAAGGCGTAGGCGGCGTTGATCTTCTGTTCGCCGTGGCCGGCGATCGGGATGACGGTGTCGCGCGGGATCGACAGCCGCGCGTTGTGGCCGCCGCCGATTCGCAGCAGCAGGATCGAATCCGAACGGCTCGGCCCGGAGGTGTTGGCGCCCGGTTCCTTGCTGCCCTTCGGCCGCCGGTCGGAGCCGAGCACGAGGATGTTGTTGACCGACGTCAGCGGAAAGCCGGCCGGATCGAGCACGGCGGCGACGTTGGACGGCGGCGACGTTCGCTCGAAATGCGAGCTGATCAAAAACAGCACCAGCGACAGAAGCAGCCAGCCGACGATCAGGCCCAGCAGCGTCAGCAACGCGCGTTTGATGGTCATGCGCCGCCACCACTCGACAAAGCGCTGCGCGCGTCCGCGGCTCTGGCTCAGCGCAATGCGTTCGCCACGTCGCGCTCGCTCGCGCCGGCGCCCGCGACGCCAGCCCTCGCGATCAGGCTGTGGAGGCTGGCCCGCACCCGGCTCTGCGGGCGGGGGCCCGGGCAGCAGGCGGGGGCGTGTGCGGTAGCGCGTGTAGCGCGGCGGGGGTTGTTGCTCATCGGACATTCGCGCGGACCCTATATTTGCCGCATGACTCCCGCGGAGGTCGACGCCGGGCGGCTGGTGGTGTGCCCGACGCCGATCGGCAACCTCCAGGACGTGACGCTGCGCGTGCTGAGTGCTTTGGCAGAGGCCGACGAGGTCGCCTGCGAGGACACGCGCCACACGCGCGTGCTGCTCGAACGCCACGAGCTGACGACCAAGCTGGTGAGCCTGCACGAGCACAACGAACGCGCGCGAGCGTCCGAGCTCGTCGGGCGAATGCGCGCGGGCAGCGTCGTCGCGCTGGTGTCCGACGCGGGCACGCCGCTGGTCTCCGATCCGGGCTTTGCGCTGGTGCGCGAGTGCCTGCTGGAAGGCGTGCCGGTGGAGGTGCTTCCCGGTCCGAGCGCCGTGACGACGGCACTGGTGGCTTCGGGCCTGCCGGCGGATCGCTGGCTGTTCGTCGGCTTTCTGCCGCGCAAGCGCTCAGAGCTGGAGCGCCTGCTGGCGCACGCCGGTGAGACGCTGGTCGCCTTCGAGTCGCCGCGTCGCCTGGCTGGCACGCTGCGTTCGCTGGCCGGGCTGGACGCCGACCGTCCGGCGGCTGTCTGCCGAGAGCTGACCAAGCTGCACGAGGAAGTGCGCCGCGGCGGCGCGAGCGAGCTGGCAGACCACTACGAGGCCAACGCGGCGCGCGGCGAGATCGTGCTGGTGATCGGCGCGGCGCCGGCCGGCGCGGCTTCGCGCGACGTGGCGCTGGGTGCGCTGCGTGAGCTGCAAGCTGCGGGCGCGCGCGCTCGCCCGGCGGCGTCGGTGGTGGCGCGCCTGACGGGCGTGGGCGCCAACGAGCTGTACCGCGCGCTGACCAGCGAAGCGCAGCGCAGCGAGGGCGCCGCGGGCCAGTAGCCTGAGCGCGGCATGTCCTTCTATGTGACGACTCCGATCTACTACGTCAACGCGGCGCCGCACCTGGGCCACGCCTACACGACGATCGCGGCCGACGTGATGGCGCGCCATCACCGCCAGCGTGGTGAGTCGGTGTTCTTTCTGACGGGCACCGATGAGCACGGCGAGCCGGTGGCCGACGCGGCGCACGCGCTCGGTGTGACGCCGCAGGAGCTGGCCGACAAGAACGCAGAGCGCTTCAAGGCGCTGGCGCCGCAGTTGAACGCCAGCAACGACTTCTTCATTCGCACGACAGACCCGCAGCACATGGCCAAGGTGCAAGAGATTCTCTCGCGCGTGCGCGACAACGGCTACGTCTACGAAGGCACGTATGAGGGTTGGTACTGCCCGCGCTGTGCGGACTTCAAGGCAGAGAACGAAATCGACGAGGGCAAGCTCTGCCCGATCCACCACATCGAGCTGACGCGCGAGCAGGAGGACAGCTACTTCTTCAAGCTGTCGGCGTTCCAAGGGCGCCTGGAACAGCTGTATGCCGAGCGCGAGGGTTTCGTGGCGCCGCGCACGCGCTACAACGAGGCGCTGTCGTTCATCCGCTCGGGCCTTCGCGACGTGCCGTTGACGCGCCACAAGCTGACCTGGGGCGTGCCGGTGCCCTGGGACTCCGAGCACGTGTTCTACGTGTGGTTTGACGCGCTCTTGAACTACTACAGCGCGCTGTCCTACGCGCCCGCTCCCGACGGGCTGCCCGAGCAGGCAGCCGCAGACCTGACGCAGACGTTCTGGCCGGCGAGCTACCACCTGATCGGCAAGGACATTCTGCGCTTTCACGCGGTCTACTGGCCGGCGCTGCTGATGGCCGCCGGGCTGGAGCTGCCCGAGCACGTGTTCGTGCACGGCTTTCTGCTGATGGACGGCGAGAAGATGAGCAAGTCGCTGGGCAAGGTGCTCGACCCGTTCGCGGTGATCGAGCGCTTCGGCGCAGACGCGCTGCGCTTCTATTTGATGCGCGACGTGCCGCTCGGTCAGGACGGCTCGGTCTCCACGGCGGCCTTCGAGCAGCGCTACGAGAGCGAGTTGGCCAACGAGCTGGGCAACCTGGCCAGCCGTGTGATCGCGATGATCGAGCGCTACCGCGACGGCGTGGTGCCGCCGGGCGAGGTCGATGCGACGCTGCGCGAGGACTTCCTCGGTCTGTCCGAGCGCGTGTCGGAGTGCCTCGACCGCGCCGAGCTGACGCTCGCACTCGAGGAGATCTGGCAGCGCGTGCGGCGGTTGAACCGCTACGTCGAGCAGCAGGCGCCGTGGCAGCTCGCCAAGGATGACGCACGGGCCGGCGATCTCGACCGTGTGCTGCGCACGCTGGCGGAGGGCATTCGCTGCGTGACCGTGCTGCTGTGGCCATATCTGCCGGCGAGCTCTGAGCGGCTGCTCGCCGCGCTCGGCGCGCCGGGCCTGTCGCTCGCCGGCGCGGCGCTGGGCACGGGGGGGATAGAGCAGGTGGAGCCGCTGGAGCCGCTGTTTCCCAAGGACCGCGGCGAGCGCGAGCTCGACGAGGGCGCCGCCGCGTGATCGACTCGCACACGCACCTGGAGCTGTGCGAGCCGCCCGACAGCGAGCTGGTCGCGGCAGCAACGGCGGCGGGCGTCACGCGAATGCTGACCGTCGGCATCGACGGCGCGTCCTGTCGCGCGGCGCTGGCAGCTGCCGAAGACTTTCCGCAGGTCTACGCGGCCATCGGCAGGCATCCGAATGCCGCGAAGGGCTTTGACGATGCGGACCTCGCCGAGCTGCGCGCGCTGGCCGAACACGAGCGCTGTCTGGCGATCGGCGAGACGGGCCTGGACTTCTATCGCGAGGGCGCGCCGCGCGCAGATCAGCAGCGCGCGTTCGCTGCGCAGATCGCTCTGGCGCGCGACAGCGGCAAGCCGCTGGTGATCCACTCGCGCGCGGCCGACGCCGAGACGCTCGCGCAGCTGGGCGCCGAAGCGCACGGCGTGAGCGTGGTGATGCACTGTTTCTCGATGCCCGAGCGCCTCGACGAGTGCCTGCAGCGTGGCTATGCGATCTCGTTTGCCGGCAACGTCACGTACAAAAGCGCCGCGGACTTGGCGGCGGCCGCCAAGCTGGTCCCCGAGGAGCGCCTGCTGGTGGAGACGGACGCGCCCTATCTGACGCCGCAGGCCGTGCGCAAGCAGCGCAATCAGCCGGCATTCGTCGCGCACACGCTGGCCTTTCTGGCCGAGCTGCGCGGCGTGAGCACGCAGGAGCTGGGCGCCGCCGTGCAGCGCACGGCGGCTGCCGTGTTCGGCTGGTGAGCGTGGCGGTGTCCGACGCGCCGGTCCAGCCGAGCCTGCGCCGCATGCGCCAGTTCGGCGTGCGCCCGAATCGCGAGCTCGGCCAGAACTTCCTGGTCGACTCGAACATTCTCGGCGTGATCGAGCGCGCCGCGGAGCTGCGCGGCGACGACGTGGTGCTGGAGATCGGCGGCGGCCTGGGCGTGCTCTCCGAGTACCTGGCCGCGCGCGTGGCGCACGTGCACGTCGTGGAGATCGACGAGCGCCTGCGCGAGGCGTTGCACGACGCGACGGCGGCGCACGAAAACGTGACCGTGCACTGGGGCGATGCGATGACGCTGGACCTCGCGGCGCTGTCGCCGGCGCCGACGAAGGTCGTGGCGAACCTGCCCTACGGCATCGCCGCCGGAGCGATCCTACGCACGATCGAGGATCTGCCGGCGGTGCGCAGCTGGGTGGCGATGGTTCAGCGCGAGGTCGGCGAGCGACTGGCGGCGGCGCCCGGCGGCGGCGAGTACGGCACGCCGTCTGTGCTGGCGCAGCTGGCATGCGACGTGCGCGTGCTGCGCACGATTCCGCGCACGGTCTTTTACCCGGTGCCGAACGTCGACTCGGTGCTCGTTGGCCTGCGGCGGCGCGATGAGCCGGATACAGAGGCGGGCGTCTCGCCGGCGCTGCGCGCGCTCGTGTCGGGCTCGTTTGCGCATCGGCGAAAGACGCTGGTCGGCGCGCTTGCGCTGTCGGGAGGCGCGGCCGGCCGCTCGCGCGAGCAGGTGCGCGCGGCGTTGAGCGAGCTCGGCCTGGCGACTGACGTGCGCGCGGAGCGGCTGTCGCCGCAGGACTTTCGCGCGCTGGCGGCGGCGCTGGTGCTGTGAGCGCGATGGACGCGATCGGCGAGTACCGCGCGCTGGCGCCGGCCAAGGTCAACCTGGGGCTGTTCATGGGACCGCGACGCGACGGCGACGGCCGGCACGAGCTGGTGACGGTGATGCAGTCGATCTCGCTGGCGGACGAGCTGATTCTGCGCGCGGCCGATGTGAGCGCGACGAGCGATGAGATCGTCTGCCCCGGGCTGACGGGCGATCCGCAGCAGAACCTGGCGGCGCGCGCATTGGCGAGCTTTCGCGCGGCGACCGGTTGGGACGCGCCGCCGCTGCATCTGAGCGTCGACAAGCGCGTGCCCGTGGCGGCCGGCCTCGGCGGCGGCTCGGCCGATGCAGCTGCGGCGCTGCGTCTGGCACATGCGGCGTCGGGGCTGGGCGACGAACGGCTGCTGCGCGAGCTCGGCGCGGCGCTGGGCGCAGACGTGCCTGCTCAGATAGCGCCCGGACGCTGGCTTGCGACGGGCGCGGGCGAGCTGCTGCAAGCGCTGCCCGACCCGTTTCCGGCGCTGGAGCTGCTGGTGCTGGCGTCTGACTCCGAGCTGTCGACGGCAGATGTGTACAGAGAGGCCGACGCGCTGGGCCTGGAGCGCGAGCGCGGCGAGCTGGAGCAGCGCCGCGAGCAGCTGCGCTCTGCGCTGGAGCTGGGCGCGCCGCTGCCGGCGGCGCGCGAGCTGCTGCACAACGATCTGCAGGCGGCGGCGGTGTCACTGTGCGCGCCGATCGCGCAGGCGCTGGCGCAGATGCGCGAGGCCGGCGCCGAGGAGTCGCTGGTCAGCGGCTCGGGGCCGACGGTCGTGGGGCTGTTCGCGCACGCCAATCCGGCCGGCCGCGCGCAGCGCGCGGCGGCGGCGCTGAGCGAGCGCGTGCCGGCGCCGATCGCGGCCAGATCGGTGGATGCGGCGTTCGCGCAGGTCAGCGCGCTTGGCTGACGGGCCATGCTGGATCGACAGGCTCGCCGCAACGACGCGAGCGCTGGATCGACAGGGCTCGCCGCAAAGGAGCGCGGGATGGACAGGAGTGCCCCGCACGCTGGCGGCCACACGACCGTGTGTAAATACGATGGCGCACGCTGCGCGTAACGCGACATACAAGTCCACGCTCGAGCAACACTCCGCACGCACGCACCGGTAGCCATGGTAGATACACACGCGCTCGGCGAGCGCCGCGCACAGGCCGGCGCGACGTGCGAGCGACGGCGGCGTGCGTCACAATCTGGCGAGACGAACGGCATGAGCAGAACGACGATCAACGAGCTGGTGGCGGTTTGCGCCGCGACATTCGGCCTGGCGCTATATGCGGGCCTGATTCTGGTGCCCGCGTGGACGGCGTACACGCGTCTGTGGCAGCGGCTGGTCGCGACGGTGCTGACGTTGTACGTGCTGGCCGTTCTGATTGGCATCGGCGCGGGCGCCGCCGCCGCTGCCATCTACTTCTGGAGCTAGCTGCGATGTCCGACTATGCGGCGCTCGACGCGATCACAGAGGCCGTCGAGTCCGGCGCCGGATTGCCGGAGGTCGTCAGAGCGGCGTCGCGCGCGCTGGAAGCGAGCCTGGCGGTGAGCGACGCGTGGGGCGCGACGCTGGCGGTGGCCGCGCGGTCGCCGGCGGAGGAGCGCGCGCTGCTGTCGCAGGGCGAGGGCGTGACAAGTATTCCGCTGCGCGTGGCGGACACGGTTGTTGGCGCGCTGCACATGCGCGCGAAAACGGAGCCGAGCGCTTCGATGCGTCGGCTGCTGGCGACGATGATCGCCTCGGAGGTGGAGCGCGTGCGCGCACCCGAGCGTGCGTCGGAGTCGGCTGCGGCGGACTTTCTCAGAGCGGTGCTGGCGCGCGAGCTGACCGATCGCGAGGAGCTGCTGGAGCGTGCCAGGGAGTTGTCGCTGGAGGTGGGAGACGGAGCGAGCATGATCGTCGCGCGGGCACACCCGCAGTCGCCGACGGACGAGGGCTGGCGCGGGCGTGTGCGCGCGGTGGCCGAGCGCGGCGCGCGGGCGGTCTCCAGCCGCTCGATCGCGGCGCTGTCAGAACGTGACGGGCTTCTGGGTGCGGAGGTGCTGCTGCTGGTGCCGGGCGGCGAGGAGCCGGCGGCGGCGCGCGCGGCGGAGGGGATTCTGCGTGAGATGGAGGCAGGGCTGGCGGGCTATACGTTCGCGCTGGGGCGCAGCCGCATCACGGAGGACCCGGCAGACCTGCCGCGCGCCGCCAGCGAGGCGCTGCTGGCGGCGAACGTCGCGCAGGGCTCGAGCAACGGCTCGGCGCTGGCGTTCGAGCAGACCGGCGCCTACCGCCTGCTGCTGTCGGCGATGAGCGAGAACCCGAACGAGCTGCAGCGCTTCTACGACGAGACGGTCGAGCCGCTGGTGGCCTATGACGAGCAGTACGAGACGGAGCTGGTGCGCACGCTGGAGGCCTTTCTGGAGGCCGACGGCAACGTGGCGGGCACGGCGCAGCGCCTGTTCACGCACCGCCACACGATCTACTACCGCTTGGAGCGCGTGCGCGATCTGTCCGGGCACGACGTGAGCTCCAGCGACGGACGCGAGAAGCTCAGCCTAGGGTTGAAGTCGATGCGCGTGCTGGGCATCTCCTCGGCCGGCGGGCCCGCATCGGAGGCCGGCGCCGAAGGCGGGCGCGTGCCGCGCCGCTCCGGCCGTGGCGCCTAGCGCCCGCGGGTGCCGAACTCGACGGCGTAGGTGCCGCCGAGCCAGCGCGAGCCGAGACCAGATGGAACCGAAGGTGAGGCGCCGACGCCGGCGTCGCGATAGGCGGGCGTGAGCATGATGTGCCGGTGCGGCGGCGAATGCATCCAGGCTCTGACGATGCCGGCGGGCGTGGCGTTGGGGCCTGTGCCCCAGCCGATGTTCTGCGCGGTCAGCAGGCGCACGGCGGACGGGTGGGCGACGTAGCCGGAGGCCATGACGCGGGCCAGCGGCGACTGCCCGGAGATGCTCTGGTCGCCGAAGTAGTGCCCGCGGACCATGTCTGAGGCCTGACCGGAGGCGATGTGCGCGAGCGCGTTGTTGAGGCGCAAGGGGGGCATGCCGCGCGCGGTGCGCAGCTGGTTCATCAGGCACAGCGTGGCGGCGTCGACGAGTGCGCCGTTGCGCGCCGTGGGGGCGGTGTAAGCGCCGGGACAGGCGGCCGCCGAGCCGGTCGCGCGCGGACCGACGGCGCCGCTGGGGGCGGCGAAAACGAGGGCGAGCAGCACGACGAGCAGCGCTGCCACGGACCGGGCGCCGACTCGCTCACCTGCTGTGCTGGCTCCCCGGCGCAAGTGCAAGAATGTTTGCAGAACCGTCAGATCGCGTCGTTACTAACCCGTTTTGAGGCTTTCTACTCGCGTTTTTTCGCGCGTGCGTGTCGCGGCCGACGATCGGCGGTCGCGACACCGGACGGCGGAGGGGGTCAGTCGAAGCTCTCGAGAAGGGGACGACGCCGCCGGCAGCGAATCACCGGGAAGGGCCAGTTCAAGCAGAGCACACAGTCGGCCGATAAGCCCGCGTGGGCATTGCGCCTACGACGTAGAATCAGCAGCCCCTTGGGGGGTCGTCCAATGGCAGGACATCAGGTTTTGGTCCTGAGAATCGGGGTTCGAATCCCTGCCCCCCAGCTGCAGCGCCCTGACCCGATTGCGGCCTGAGAGCGAGCGTTTAGCATGCCTGCGATGGCGCCAACCGTCCTGATTCTCGCCGCCGGCCAGGGCACGCGCATGCGCTCGAGCACGCCGAAGGTGCTGCACGAGCTGTGCGGACTGCCGATGGTGCTGTGGCCGGTGCGCGCGGCGCTGGCGGCGGGCGCAGATCGCGTGGTCGTCGTGGATTCGCCGGCGCGGGCGCTGGAGGCGGTGCTGCCCGAGGGCGTCGAGCTGGCCGTGCAGGAACAGCCCGACGGCACCGGCGGTGCGGTGGCGGCGGCGATGGCCCACCTGGAAGCGGCCCCGGCGGGCGGCGCGGCCGACGGCACGGTGCTGGTGCTCAGCGGAGACGTGCCGTTGCTGAGCGCCGAGGCGATCGAATCGTTGGCGCAGGCGCACGAGCGCGGCGGCGCGGCGGCGACGATGATCACGAGCGTGCTGCAGGACGCCAGCGGCTACGGGCGCGTGGTGCGCGACGAGGCCGGCGGGGTGCTGCGCGTGGTGGAGACCAAGGGTGACGGCGATGCGACGGCGGAGGAGCTGCAGATTCGCGAGGTGAACGCCGGCATCTACGCCTTCGACGCGGCGGCGCTGCGCGAGGTTCTGCCGCGGCTGAGCGCCGACAACGCACAGGGCGAGCTGTATCTGCCCCAGGCGCTGGATCTGCTGCGCGAAGACGGCCGAATGATCGCCGCACACGTGCTCGACGACCCGGCGCTGATGCTGGGCGTGAACGATCGCGCGGCGCTGGCGCAGGCGCGCGCGCTGGCGCAGGCGCAGATCAACCGCCGGCACCTGCTGGCGGGTGTGGACATCGTGGACCCGCGCGCGACGGCGATCGACGTTGACGTGCAGATCGGCCAGGACACGACGATCGAGCCGTTCACGACGATCAAGGGCCGCACGCGGATCGGCGCGGGCTGCACGATCAAGCACTCCTACCTGGTCGACTGCCTGCTGGAGGACGGCGTGAGCGTGGGCCCGTTTGCCTACCTGCGCCCCGACGCGACGTTGCGCGCGGGCGCCAAGGCGGGCACGTTCGTGGAGGTCAAGAACTCGGACATCGGCGCGGCGGCGAAAGTGCCGCATCTGTCCTACATCGGCGACGCGGACGTGGGCGAGGGCACGAACCTGGGCGCGGGCACGATCACGGCCAACTACGACGGACAGGCAAAGCACCGCACTTCGATCGGCAAGCGCGTGCACGGCGGCGTGGACACGTCGTTCGTGGCGCCGGTGACGGTCGGCGACGACGCCTACACGGCGGCCGGCTCGGTCGTCACCGAGGACGTGCCGGAGGGCGCGCTGGCGGTCGCGCGAGCCAAGCAGCGCAACGTCGAGAAATACGCTGAGCGACGGCAGGGCTCTCTACACTCCGAGAACAAATGAGCAGCGCGATCGATACGAGCGCGGCATCGCGGGCGAGCCTGCCGATCGATTACAACAAGCGGCTGATGCTGTTCAGCGGGCGCGCGAACCCGCAGCTGGCTATCGACATCGCGGACAAGCTCGACGTGGACCTCGGGCCGATCACGCTGAAGACGTTCTCCAGCGGCGAGGTGTACTGCCGCTACGAGGAGTCGATTCGCGGCGCTGACGTGTTCATCGTGCAGTCGATCTGCGGCAACCCGCAGACGGGCATCACGGCCAACGACTCGCTGATGGAGCTGATGTTCATGATCGACGCGGCGGTCGGCGCGTCGGCGCACCGCGTGATCGCCGTGACGCCGTGGTTCGGCTACTCGCGCCAGGACAAGAAGTCGGCGCCGCGCGAGCCGATCTCGGCTCGTCTGGTCGCGCGCATGCTGGAGTCGGCGGGCGCCGACCGCGTGCTGACGATGGACCTGCACGCCGGCCAGATCCAGGGCTTCTTTCAGAAGCCGGTGGACCACATGACGGCGCTGTTCATGCTCACGCAGTACTTCGCCGACCTCGGGCTTTCGGACCTTGTGGTGGTCGCTCCGGACGCGGGCCGAGTCAAGCTCAATAAGAATTTTGCCTCGAAGATCGGCGCCGAGCTGGCGATTCTCGACAAGGAGCGGCCGGCGCAGCAGGTGGCGGAGATCGGCTACGTGATCGGCGACGTCAAGGGCAAGACGGCGGTGATCGTGGACGACATGATCGACACCGCCGGCACGCTCGCGGCGGCCGCCAAAACGGTCTACGAGGAGGGCGCGGCGCGCGTCTACGCCGCCGCCACGCACGCGGTGTTCTCGGGCAACGCGTTCGAGAATCTGAGCACGGCGGGCTTCGAGGAGATCGTCGTCACCGACACGATTCCGGTCGCCGCCAACCGACCGGAAAACATCCGCGTGCTGCCCTGCGCGGAGCTGCTGACCGACTCGATTCGGCGGATCTTCGTCGACGACTCCGTCAGCGAAGTGTTCGGCGGCGAGAACCAGCTGTTCTAGCGGCGCGCTGCTGGAGGGCGCATGCGCGGCATGCCGGGCGACACGCCGGCCGGTAGGGTGCACGGCAAGGGGGGCGACGCGTCCGCGCCGGTCTCCGTCGGTCCTGGTTCCACCGCCATCGGAAAGTTGAGAAGCCATGGATGCAGACCATCTGAAGACCATTCCTCTGTTCTCGTCGCTGTCCGACAAGGCTCTGCGCACGGTGGCCGTGTTCGCCAGCGAGACGTCGGTGTCGACGGGCAAGCGCCTGGTGCACGAAGGTGACTACTCATACGACCTGATCGTGATCGACAGCGGCACGGCTGACGTGATCAAGGGTGGCGAGGTGATCGGCTCGCTGGGCACGGGCGACGTGTTCGGCGAGATGGGAGTGCTCGCCGGCGCCAAGCGAACGGCCGACGTCGTGGCAACATCGCCGATGCGACTGATCACGCTGAGCAAATGGGATCTCAAGCGCATCTCCAGCGAGGTCGGCGAACAGCTCCAATCGCTGGTCCAGCAGCGCCAAGGGCAAAACGAGGAGCGCACGCAGCCCGCCGAGTAGGGCCGCCTCGCCTACTCGGCCGGCGCAGCGCGCCGGCGACGCTCGCGCGTTAGGTAAGGAGGCAGTGACCCTGGGGTGGCTTTGCGGCGTGCCGGCGCGTGGCGAGGATGGTCTTACAAGTCAATCTCGTCATCGGGAGGAACAAGAAATGCCCAGCTCGAAGATCCGCACCGCCGCAGTCACGTTGCTCGCCACGGCCGGCCTTGCCGGCGTGTCGGCGATGCCGGCCGTCTCGCAGGCCAAGCCGATCAACCCGTACCGCAGCGTCACCACAAAACAGGCCGTCAAGAAGCAGGTCGTCAACTCGCACTGCTCAGAACTGCGGGAAATGCTCAATGAATCGCTTCGCGAACTGGACAAAGCGCACCGCGAAGGCAACGACGAAGGGGTCAAAACGCAGCGCGAACAGGCCAACACCGAGTATCTGATCGGTTACGAAAACGGCTGCGGCTTCGCGGCGTAGCGTCGGGGCGGATCTTCGAGGCAAACGAGAGCCTCCGCAGCGCGGGGGCTCTCGCTGGCTCTAGGCTCTGGCGGCGTGTCAGCGAACCCAGGCCCACAGCCCGCGTGGGGCGCCGCCGGCGGGCGTCGCCGCGTCAAACGCATTGCGCTGATCGCCCTCGGCGTGCTGCTTTTCCTGGCGATCAGCGTGGCGCTTGCCCGCTTTCTGTCGGTGGAGAACGTCGAACGAGACGACGAGGCGGCGTTGCTGACGGCGCAGGCGCGCGGCGAGCCCGAAGCGATGCTGGCTCGCCTGAGCGGCTGTCGCGAGCGCGCGTCCTGCGTGACGACCGTGCGTGCGAACGCCGAGCGGCTTCGCCGTGCCGGCGAACCGAAGATCCTCTCGCTGAAATCGTCGACTGCCTATTCGCTCGTCGGCGCCACGGGGCGGACGCGGCTGGCGTGGACGGTGATCGGGCGTTCGCCGGTCGTGCAGTGCGTTGACGTGCGGCGAACGGGCAACGCTTTGACGGGCATTCACATCCACCTGCTGGCGCTCAGCACGCCGATCCCCAACTCCGCGGATTGCTAGAGTCCTCGGGCTTCCGATGCCTGACTCCAGCACAAAACTTGACGTGAGCAGCCGCGCGGCGGACGGTTCGCGCGCGGCACGGCGCCTGCGCCGCTCCGGTCGCGTGCCGGGCGTGCTGTACGGCGGCGGCGGCGATTCGCAGGGCTTTGACGTCGACGCCCGCGACCTGCGCCTGGCGCTCGCGAGCTCGGGCGCGGTGCTGGATCTGAGCATCGACGGCGGCAAAGCGACGCCGGTCGTGCTCAAGGAGGCGCAGCGCGACCCCGTGCGCGGACAGACCGTGCACATCGATCTGCTGCGCGTGCGCCTGGACCAGGCGATTCACGCCGTCGTGCCACTGGAACTGACCGGCATCGACGACACGCCGGGGGTCAAGGAAGGCGGCATTCTCGAGCAGATCGTGCGCGAGCTGAACGTCGAGGCGCTGCCGACGGCGATTCCCGAGTCGATCGAGCACGCCGTCGGCGAGATGCAGATCGGCGACACGATCGGCCTCGACGCGATCTCGATGCCCGACGGAGTTGCGCTGCTGGACGATGTCGAGGACGCCGTCGTAGCGACGCTCTCTCCTCCGAAACTGCAGAACGAGGAAGAGGAGGAGGTCGAGTCCGAGACCGAGCTGGTCGGCGAGGACGGCGAGCCGACCGAGGCCTCCGCCGAGGGCGAGGACTCCGGCGACGAGGACTCCTCCGACGAGGAGTAGCAGGCCCTGCGACGCCCGTTTGGCGGCGGCGGAGGTGCGATCGACTGGCTGATCGTCGGGCTCGGCAATCCCGGCCGCGAGCACGACGGCACGCGGCACAACATCGGCTTCGTCGTGGCTGAGCAGTTGGCGCGCCGCTGGGATCTGCCGCGCGCGAAGGATCGCTTCCGCGGTCGCATCGCGGAGGGTCGCGTGCGAGGCGAGCCCGGCACTGAGGCGCCGCGCGCGCCGGTGCGCGTGGCGGTGCTGTGCCCGCAGACGTACATGAACGATGCTGGGCGCTCGGTCGGGCCGGCTCGCGGCTCGTTGAAGCTCCCGCTGGATCGCGTGCTGGTGGTGCACGACGAGATCGATCTGCCGTTCGGCGACGTGCGCTCGCGAACGGGCGGCGGTCTTGCCGGGCACAACGGCCTGAAGTCGATCAAGCGCGAGCTCGGCAGCGGTGACTTCGCGCGCGTTCGCGTCGGCGTCGGGAGGCCCGACAGCAGCGACCCGGAGATCGTCTCCTCCTACGTGCTCGGTCGCTTTCGCGAGAGCCGCGAGCAGGTCGACGAGCTGATCGCGCGGGCCTGCGCGGAGGTCGAGCGCGTGGTGCTGGCAGAGTCGCCGGCCGGCTGAGCGGCTCGCCTGACCGGCCCTGCAAGCGGCCGCAGGCGCGCGTCTATTGTGGATGGACCGCACATGCCGCTCCGCTCGCTGCTTGCCAATATCGAAGAAGACGCCGCCGCGCTGGCGCTCGCGCGCGACGGCGGAAACGCCTTCGTCTCTTCCTCTCTGCGCCCGTATCTGATCGCCGCGCTGGCCGATCGCGACGAGCAGCGCGAGCGCGCACAGCTGGTGGTGGTCGGCGACGATCGCGCGGCGCGCGATCTGGCGGCCGATCTGCGCGCGTGGCTGGCGCCCAGGCGCGTGCGCTATTACCCCACACGCGGCGTGACCTATGAGTCGCACCTGACGCCGCCGCCGCATCTGGTGGGTCTGCGCATGGCCGCGCTGGATGCGCTGCTGGGCGGCGAGTCTGCGCAGGCCGAGCAGGAGGGTCGGCCGGTGGTCGTCGTCAGTGCCGTGGCGCTTTCAGAGAAGGTGCCCGACCCGGCGCTGCGCCCGCGCTCCTTCACGCTGCGCGTCGGCGAGCTGCTGGATCTGGACGAGTGCGCGGCCGAGCTCGTGGCGGCGGGCTATGAACGCGCCGACCAAGTTGAGGAGCGCGGGCAGTTCGCTCTGCGCGGCGGCCTGCTGGACGTTTTTCCGGCGACCGAGGACCGCGCCGTGCGTGTGGACATGTTCGACGTGGAGATCGAGTCGCTGCGCTGGTTCTCGACGTTCACGCAGCGCTCGCTGGGCGCGGTGCAGGAGGTCGAGATCGCACCGGCGGCGGAGCTCGCCGAAGAGCACCGCGAGCTTGCGGCGCTAGTCGGCGCGGACCTGGCCGCCGGCTCGCGCGGCGGCGAGGGCGACGGTGCGACGATCACGCGCCCGGACATCGCCGAGCTGCTGCCGGTCGACCGCTTCGGCGCGCTGCTGGATCTGATCGGCGAGGGCACCGAGGTGGTGGTCGCCGCCGAGGAGGAGCTCGCGCCGGCGCTGAGCGACCACTGGAGCGACGTGTGTGCGGCGTTCGGCGACGAGGACGCGCACCACCTGTACGTCAGCCCGGAGGCCGTACAGGATGCCGTGAAGCAGCGCGCGCGCATCTGGCTTTCTGCGATCTCCTCCGGCCAGGACGTGGAGCTGCGCGCCTCCTCGGCCGACACGGCCGCACGCTCGCTGTCAGAGGCCGAGCCGGAGCTTGAGAAGCTGGTGCGCTCGGGCTATCGCACGGTCGTGGCCTTTCCGCAGCGAGGCGAGGGCGAGCGCGCGGCGTACAACCTGGGCCGCCTGAAAGCGAGCTGGCTGGGGGAGGGCATCGACGCCGGCGCGTCGCCGCAGGAGGCTTCGCTGCGCTTCACGGCGGCGTCGTTGCGTGAGGGCTTCGTCGCACCGTCGCTGAAGCTGGCGGTGTTTCCCGAGCATCGCCTGCTGCGGCGCAGGCGGGCCGAGCGTGGCGGCGCCGACCGCAGCGCGCATGGTGGGCGCGGCGGCGCGCGGCGCGGCGCTCTGCGCTCGTTCACCGAGCTGCGCGCCGGCGACGTGGTCGTGCACGAGGACCACGGTGTGGCGCGCTTTGCCGGCTTTGAGACGCGCACGGTCGCCGACGTGACGCGCGACTACCTGTATCTGGAATACCAGGGCGACGATCGCGTGTTCGTGCCCACCGATCAGCTGGCGAAGATCTCGCGCTACGTCGGCGCCGGTGGCGACAGCCCACCGCTGAGCAAGCTCGGCGGCACGCGCTGGGAGACGATGAAGGCGCGCGCGAGGCGCGCCGCGCAAGAGCTGTCGGGCGAGCTGCTGGGCCTGTATGCCGAGCGCCGGCGGCGCACGGGGCATGCCTTCCCGGAGGACTCCGACTGGCAGCGTGACTTCGAGGCGGCGTTCCAGTTCACCGAGACGCCCGACCAGCGCGAGGCGATCGAGCTGGTCAAGGCAGACATGGAGGCGCCACGGCCGATGGACCGGCTGATCTGCGGCGACGTCGGCTACGGCAAGACCGAGGTGGCGCTGCGCGCGGCCTTCAAGGCGGCCAACGACGGCAAGCAGGTGCTGATGCTCGTGCCGACGACGATTCTCGCGCTGCAGCACTTCGGCACGTTCGCCGAGCGCTTGGCCGACTACCCGATCACAATCGAGCAGGTCTCGCGCTTTCGCACGGCGGCCGAGCAGAAAGAAGCGATCAAGGGCTTTGCCGAAGGACGCATCGACATCCTGATCGGCACCCATCGCGTGCTCTCGCGTGACGTGCGCGCAAAGGAGCTGGGCCTTCTGATCGTCGACGAGGAGCAGCGCTTTGGCGTCAAGCAGAAGGAGCTGCTGCGCCAGCTCAAGCTGCGCGTGGACGTGATCTCGATGTCAGCGACGCCGATCCCGCGCACGCTGCAGATGTCGCTTGCGGGCCTGCGCGACATCTCGGTGATCGAGACGCCGCCGGAGGGCCGGCGGCCGGTGAAGACGTACGTCGGCGAGTATGAGGAGGAGCTCGTCAAGCGCGCGATCGTGCGTGAGCACGAGCGCGGCGGCCAGGCATTCTTCCTGCACAACCGCGTCGAGTCGATCGACGAGACGGCCGAGCGCCTGCGCGCGCTGTGCCCGGGCGTGCGCTTCGCCGTGGCGCATGGCCAGATGGGCGAGGGCGAGTTGGAGACGGTGATGCTCGACTACCTGCGCGGCGGCGCCGACGTGCTCGTGTGCACGTCGATAATCGAGTCGGGCATCGACATTCCCGACGCCAACACGCTGATCGTCGAGCACTCCGACGCCTTCGGCCTGGCGCAGCTCTACCAGATACGCGGGCGCGTCGGACGCAGCCGCGAGCGAGCCTACGCCTACCTGCTCTACGACTCGGCGCAGGCGCTGACCGAGGAGGCGGCGCAGCGCCTGTCGGCGCTGTCGGACTACACCGAGCTCGGCGCCGGCTTCAAGATCGCCATGCGCGATCTGGAGATCCGCGGCGCCGGCAACCTGCTCGGTGACGAGCAGTCCGGACACGTGGCGGCGCTGGGCTTCGAGCTGTACATGCAGATGCTCGACGAAGCCGTGGCCAGTGCCGAGCGCGAGGCCGGCGCCGGGCAGAACGGCGACGGCACGGAGCCCGAGCTGCCCGACCCGGTGCGCCTGGACGTGAACGTCGACGCGTACGTGCCGGCTGACTACATCCCCTACGAGCAAGCGAAGATCGACGTGCACCGTCGTGTCGCAGCAGCCGTCGAGGTGGCCGACGTGGAGCGCCTGCACGAGGAGCTCGAGGATCGCTTCGGCGAGGTGCCCGAACCGTTGGAGAACCTGCTGGCGTTGCAGCGCGCGCGGATCAAGTTCGGACAGGCCGGCGCGCGCACGGTGAGCTTTCACGGCGATCGGCTGGCGGTCGTGCCGATCCAACTGGACTCGCGCCGCGCCAAGCGCCTGCGCGAAGAGCTGCCCGACGCGCTGTACGAGTCCGGGCGGGCGCAGATGTCGATGCGCGTCGCCAAAGATGGCAAGCAGCGCTTTCCGTCTGTGGTCAGAGCGGCCGACGTGCTGCTGGCGCTGATGCGCGAAGCTGCTTGATCCTGCGCTTAGGCATTCGTTAAGCACGCCTTCGGGCGTTTCCGCTAGAGTGCCCGCGTCGTGCTCAGAGCAATTCGCATCATTCCGGCGCTAGGCGCCGTTTTGTTTGCCCTCGTGGGGCTTTCCGCGTGCGGCGGCATACCCGGCGACGCGGTCGTTTCCGTCGACGGAAACTCGATCACCAAAGACACCTACAACCATTGGTTGGGAGTCGCCGCGGCCTCGAGCGCTCAGACGCCGGGCGCCAAACCGACGATTCCGGTGCCGCCCAAGTACACGGCCTGCATCGCCGCTGCGAAAGCCGCAGCGAAACCGGCCAAAGGCCAGTCGGCGCCAACGGAAACGGCGCTGAAATCGCAGTGTGAACAGCAGTACAAATCGTTGCAGCAGGAGGTGCTTGGCTTCCTCATCTCCTCCAACTGGGTGATCGGCGAAGCGAAGTCGCTGGGCGTGAAGCTGTCCGACAAAGAAGTCAAGAAGCAGTTCGAAAAAATCAAGACGCAGCAGTTTCCCAAGGCAGCCGAATTCGAAAAATTCCTGAAAACGTCTGGGCAGAGCGTGTCGGATCTGCTGCTGCGCGTGAAGCTCAACCTGCTGTCACAGAAAATTCAGCAGAAGATCGTCAAACAGAAGTCGAAGGTCACGCAGGCGGAAATCGCCAAGTACTACAAAGAAAACCCGAAACGGTTCGGCGTCGCTGAAAAGCGCAACGTGCTGATCATTCTCACCAAGACAGAAGCACAGGCCAAGAAAGCCAAGCAGGAAATCGAATCGGGCAAGAGCTTTGAAAGCGTCGCCAAGCGGGTGTCGATCGACCCGACGAGCAAGGCCAACGGCGGCAAGCTGACAGGCGTCGTCAAAGGCCAAGAGGAGAAGTCGCTTGACGCGGCCATCTTCTCCGCCCAGAAGAACGTGCTCACAGGCCCGATCAAGACGCCGTTCGGCTACTACATCTTCGAGGTGCAGGCGGTCACGGCGGGCAGTCAGCAAACGCTGAAACAGGCCGAATCGTCGATCAAGTCGCAGCTGATGGCAACCAAGCAGCAGTCGGCGTTGAGCAAGTTCGTCAAGGAATTCAAAAAGAAGTGGATGGCCAAAACGGACTGCCGATCCGGTTACGTGGTGACGGATTGCAAGCAGTACAAAGCGCCGAAGACGACGTCGACCTCGACGCCGGCGACTCCCACGCCGACGACGACGACGCCGCCCACGACCTCGACCAAATAGACGCCGCTCGGTCCATGCCGGGACAGCAGCCCTTCCGGCGTGCGCGCGTCGACGACCGATCGGACGGCCGCGCATGAGCCAGATCGAGCGCGTGCACGCACGCCAGATCCTCGACAGCCGGGGCAACCCGACGGTGGAGGTGGAGGTCGGCCTGCGCTCGGGCGCGCACGGACACGCCGCCGTGCCCTCGGGCGCCTCGACGGGCGAGTTCGAGGCCACGGAGCTGCGCGACGGCGGCGCGGCGTGGGGCGGCAACGGCGTGGGGCGCGCGGTCGGCAACGTCAACGGGCCGATCGCCGAGGCGGTGCGCGGCCTGGACGCGGCCGATCAGCAGGGTCTGGACGCGGCGCTGATCGAGCTGGACGGCACGCCGAACAAGTCGCGCTTGGGCGCCAACGCGATTCTCGGCGTGTCGCTGGCGGGCGCGCACGCGCAGGCCGCCGAGGAGGGTCTGGCGCTGTGGCGGTATCTCGGCGGCGACGCGGCGCGGGTGCTGCCGGTGCCGATGATGAACGTGCTCAACGGCGGAGCGCACGCCGACAACAAAGTGGACTTCCAGGAGTTCATGATCGTGCCCTGCGGCGCGCCGACGTTCTCGGAGTGCCTGCGCATGGGCGCGGAGGTCTTTCACGCGCTCAAGCGCACGCTGCACGATCGCCGCTTGGCGACGGCGGTTGGCGACGAGGGCGGCTTCGCGCCGGACCTGGACTCCAACGAGGACGCGCTGAAGATGCTGCTGCAGGGCATCGAGGCGGCGGGCTACAGACCGGGTGATGATGTGGCGATCGCGCTCGATCCAGCCGCCAGCGAGCTTTACAGCGACGGCGCCTACGTGCTCGAGCACGAGGGCCGTACGCTCAGCGCCGACGAGCTCGCCGACTACTGGGCGGACCTCTGCGCGCGCTACCCGATCGTCTCGATCGAGGACGGCATGGACGAGGAGGACTGGGCCGGCTGGAAGGCGCTGACCAAGCGCATCGGCGACAAGGTGCAGCTGGTGGGCGACGACCTGTTCGTGACGAACACCGAGCGCTTGGCGAGAGGCATCGAGCAGGGCGTCGCCAACTCGATTCTGCTGAAGGTCAACCAGATCGGCACGCTCTCTGAGACGCTGCAGGCGATCGCGATGGCGCGCGAGGCGGGCTACTCGGCGGTGATGAGCCATCGCTCCGGCGAGACCGAGGACGTGACGATCGCCGACCTGGCGGTCGCGACCGGGTGTGGTCAGATCAAGACCGGCGCGCCGTCGCGCTCGGATCGCGTGGCCAAGTACAACCAGCTGCTGCGCATCGAGGAGCAGCTCGGCGCCGACGCGCAGTTCCCCGGACGCTCGGTCTTTCGCTAGACGCCCGCACGCCGCGCCGTTGAAGGTCGCGCGACAGCGCAGCAGGAGGTCGGGCGCCGGGGGCGAATGCGTCCTGGAGATGCCCGAAGCCTTCGCCCCACGCGCGCATGCCGGCCGGTCCGCTGGGAGGCGGCCGCGCGCCGCGCGCAGACGCCCAGCCCGCGCTGGCGGCGTGGCGGGCTCGGTCGCGCGCGTGCGCTGGGATCGCTTGGGGCGCATGGCGATGCTGGTCGTTCTGGCGGTGCTGCTGTATCTGTATCTGAGCGCCGGCATCCACATGTTCTCCACGTGGGGCCAGGCGCGCCACGACCGCGCGACGGTGGCCGCGATGGAACGCGAACACACAGCGCTCGTGCGCCAACGCGAAGCGCTGGGCCGTCAGGGCACGGTCGAAGGCGAGGCGCGCGCGCTGGGCATGAAGAAGACCGGCGAGCGCCAGTACATCGTGCCGGGCCTGCCGAACAACTGAGCGCCGGCCCGCTGCTAGCCTCGGCGCGATGTCGTTCGAGACGGCCAACTACCAGTGGCAACAGGGCGAGCGGCGACTTGGCGCCGAGCCGACCGAGCGCCGCAGGCGCATGGAGCGCGTGACCGAAGCGCTGGTGGCTGAGCTGCGGCGCCGCCTCGGCGGGCGCTTCTCCTCCGAGGAGCTTGTTGCGCTGTACGACGGCGGCACAGCTTGGTGTCTGCCCGTGGCCATGAGCGTCGCGCCCGACGATCCCTCTGCGTGGGAGGCCGGCGTGGTCGTCGATGCGGCGTTCGGGCGCTATCTGCGTGAGGCTGCCGATTACGCCGGCGGTCGCAGGGAGGTCGGCGCCTGAGCGCTCGCAGTGACTGAAGGGTCGGAGCCAGCGCGTGAAGCGCCCCGGAGTCAGCGCCTGAAGCGCTCGGCGGTCAGTCGTCGTCGCCGGTGCGGCGGATGACGATGCAGTCCTCTTCGACTGCGACCTCGACGGGCCGGTGCCCGGCCCAGTGCTCGGCGTAGATCGGGTTGTCCTGGATAGCCGGGTCCAGCCACAGCCCGTAGCCCTCCTCGCCGTGGTCGAACGTGCCCTCCAGTGGGCCCGCGGACGCGCTCGAGCGCGATCCGAGCACCCTGCGCCCGCGTCCGCCGCGGCGCCGGCGTGTGCGTGGCTTCGGTGCGTCCTCGTCGTCTGAGTCGTCTTCTGCGTCACGCGAGCGGGCCGCTTCGGCCTCTGCCTCGGCGTCGGCCTTGGCCTTGGCGCGTTCGGCCTCCTCTTCGGCGGCCTCCAGCTCGGCGGCGATCAGTGCATCGTCCTCTGCGCGCAGGTCGATCTCGTCGGGGTAGTCCTGAGCGGTGGCGCCGTCGGCGGCATCCTCCTCAACCAGATCGTTCTGACGCTTGAACTGTTCGATGTCGCGCACGCTGACCTCGAGTTGGTGGGCCACCCAGGCGTCGGTTCGGCCCTGGCGGACCCATGCGCGGATCTGGTTGAGGTTCGGTCGCAGTGATTTACGAGGCATGGACGGTCCGGGAGACTAGCGCAAAGCGGACGAGGTCATACCGCTTCGCAAAACGCGTCCGCGCCGCTCGCTTTCCCCCGGCGCTGAGACTATGCTTGGCACACCGGCGGTCGGGGGTTGCGCCGGGCGAGCGGCCAACAGGAAGGTGCACCGAATGCTGGTTCTGACGCGCAAGTCCAACCAGAGCATCATGATTGGCGACGACGTGGAGGTTTCGGTGCTCTCGGTGATGGGCGAGAAGGTCCGCATCGGGATTCAGGCGCCGCAGGAGATCCCTGTGTTTCGCAAGGAGATCTACTTGGAGATCCATCGCGAGGACGGCACCGTAGAGCAGGCCGGCGCGCACGAGAGCGCGGCGCACAGCGAGGTCAACGAGGCGCTGGGCGAGCTCGGCGAGAGCTAGCGCAAGGCCGTGGCGAGGCTGGCAGATGACCGCTAGCCGAGCAGCAGATACAGCGTGCGGAACATCACCACGGTGACGATCGCCGCCGTGAGAATGAGCGTCAGCACGAGCAGTACGAAGCGCACCGAGCCGCGCTTGTGGCGCCGGTCGACCTCGCGTTTGAGCGTGCGCTGCTCGGCGGTGCGACGCAGCGAATCGCGCCGGTGGCGATCCAGCGAGATCTCTTTGACGAAGGCTTGCTCCCAATCGCTGAGGCTCTGCCGCATCTTCATGGCGACGATGCCTCAGGACGCTACGGGCGTCTTGCCCTCGGCGCGCTCGTAGACCTGGACGAAGCGCAGGAAGTTCTCGGCGATCTGCTTGGCACCGGCGGAGCGCTCGATCTTGCCGTCGACGTAGGCCTTGAGCGGGTCCCACCAGATCGAGCGGCCGATGGCAAAGCCGACGAAGCCGTCGACCGGCGCGGCGGCTTGCAGCCACTGGTCGACCTTGTCGTCGTCGGCGCCGCGGCCGAGCACGACGCAGACGACGCCGTCGCGTCCGTCGGTGCGCGCCTGCTCGACGAGCATCTGGCAGTCCGAGCGCTCGTCGACGCCCTCGATCTTCCAGATGTCGACGACGATGCCAACATCCTGGATGTCGGCGATCGCGCGGCGCATCAGCTCTGGGCGAAGCTCTGAGTCATAGCGGTCCGAGTCGCCGTCGACGGACTCCAGCTGGCCGGGCTCGGCGGGCACGAGCAGCTCGAAGAGGAACTTGCGGTCGTGCTCGACCAGCCAATCGCTGAGGCGCTTGAGCTTGCCAAGCTGGACACGGTTTTCCTCGGCGTCGCCGTCGGGGTTGTAGCGCACGAGCACCTTGGTGAAATCCGGGTCGAACTTGAGGATGTGCTCGCCGAAGTCGTCGCCGTACTGGAAGTCGAACATGTTCTGCCCGGAGCGCTCGGCGGGCATGGCCAGCTTGAGGCCGCGCTCGTGTGCCTCCTCGGGCACGGTCGAGCCGAACTGCTCATCCACGAGCACGCCGGTGACGGCCGGATCGGCGCCTGCGCCGACGGCCTGCAGCATGCCCTCGAAGATCAGGTGCTTGGCGTCGGCGATGATCGCCGTCTGCTCGGCGTCGGGCTCTCCTTGGATGCCAAAGAACTTCTTTTGGAACGAGCCGCGATGGTCGAAAGCGAGTATGTAGAGCTTCTGGTCGTATCCGAGAGTCATGCCGTGAGTATCGCAAAGGCCGCTCGGCGAAGGATCGGAGGCCCATAGAATGAGCGGACGATGTCCTCAGGGGCCGATCTGTTCGTCGTTTGCAAGCACTGCGGCTCGGAGGTAAGCCCGTACATCACCGAGTGCCCGTACTGCGGGCACCGCCTGCGCCGACGCGCGCCGAAGCTGCCGCGAGAAAATGAGCCGCCGCCCAAGACACGCGGGCTGCTCGGCCGCATCGGTGGGCGTTCGCGAGTGGATGCGCCGCCACGTTCGCGCAGGCGCGCTGCCCGGCCGCGACTGTCGTTGCCCGGGGCCGACGCCGAGCGCCCGTACGCGACAATCGCGATCGTCGCGGCGAGCGCGGTGCTGTGGGTGATCCTCAGGTCGGGCTATGTGGGTTTCGACAAACTGGTGGTGATCGGCCCGCTGGAAGGTGATTGGTGGAAGCTGTTCACCGCGCAGGTCGCCTATGCAAACGGGCTGTACGCGTTTGTGGCGCTGCTGGTCGTGGCGATCTTCGGCTGGCTGCTGGAGCGGCGGTTCGGGCCGATCGTGGTGCTCGCTCTGTTCTTCGGCGTTGGCGCGGTCGGCGCGCTGGTCGCTGTTGCGGCGTATCCGGTTGCGGTGGTGATCGGCGGCAACGCCGGAGCGCTCGCGCTGCTGGCGGCGTGGGCGGCGCCGGATCTTCGCGCGGCGCGCGCAGGCGACTACTACGAGGGTGATCTGCTCGGCGTCGGCGCGCTGGCGGCGCTGATGCTGGCGCTGCCGTTCGTGCTGAAAGGGCCGCCCGAAGCGAGCTGGCTGGCCGGCGTGACGGGTGCGGTTCTGGGGCTGCTGGCCGGCTTGGGGCTGCAGCGAGGAGACCCTGCCGACCTGTAGCCGCGGCCGAGGGCGGCGCGTTCGCGGACGGCGGGCCGTCGTGAGTGCGGCCGTATGATTGCCTGCAGATGACGATGACCAACGCCGTGGTGCTGATCGAGGCCGAGCGCGACGCGCTGTCGACGCTGGGCGGCGCACTCGCGGACATCGAGGGCGTGGCCGAGGCTTACTCGGTGACCGGCGAGTGGGATTTCGTGGCGATCGTGCGCGTGCCCGACCACGAGCAGCTGGCAGACGTCGTGACCGCTGAGATCGGCGGGCTGTCGGGCGTGCTGCGCACGCAGACGATGGTCGCCTTCGCGGCCTTCTCGCGGCACGATCTAGAAGCGCTGTTCTCGATCGGCGAATAGGCGGCTTGCGATGCCGGCGGTGCCGATCAAGGCGGAGTACGGCCCGACGCTCGGGCGGCTGCTGTCGCCGCGCTGGCGCGCCGCCTCACCGTTGACGCGCGGCCTGGCGCGCGTGCTCGTGGTCGGCGTCGTGGCACTCGCGGTGGGCGCCTTTCTGACGCTGGAGAACGCGCACTACTCGCGCGGCGGGCCGGTGCCCTTCAGCTTCAGCTACCGCGGCATCTTCCGTGCGCCGCCGGCCGCCGGCGAGTGGGTCAGGCTGGAGCGACGGGGGTCGGGCGGCGTGCTGGAGGACTCGTTTGCGGTGCGCCCGCTGATGCTGCCTCGCTACTCCGGCTCGCTTTCGGGCGAGCTGCCGCTCTATGCAGCCGGCTACATCCGATCTCTACGCAGCCATGATGCGGACTTCGTGCTGCGGGGCGAGGGCAAGACGCGTGTCAACACGGTGCCGGCGTACAACGTCGAGTACACAACGCGCATCGCCGGGCGCACGATGTACGGCCGCGACGTGTTGCTGGTCGCGCAGAAGCCCGGCCAGCGAGCGGGCGTGAACATCGTGATGCTGACCTCGCCGACGGCCGACGCGCAGGTCACTTCGCCGCTGGAAGTCGCCTCGGCAGGCGTGCTGCTGAAGCCGCTGAAGACGCTTACGCTCGGCTAGCGCACGGCGTGCGCGTGAGAGCCCCAGCCGCGAGCCAGGCCGGCTCTGCGGACGGGCGTCGCGCTTGTGGCGACGACGACGGGCGGTGTCGGCGCGGCATTCTCGACCGGCGCCGGCACACTGGGAGCTTCGTCGGTGGGTGCTGGTTGGGGTTGCGCGGGCACGCTCGGCGATTCGTCGGCTGAAGCGACGGCCGGCGTTTCGCTCGGCGCGGGCGCGGGCGTCGTGGTTGCCGCGGGAGGCGCTGCTGGGGCCGACCCTTCGGTGGAGGTCGTACCGGCAGGAGGGCTCGTGCTCGGCGGGACTGCGGCTGCTGGCGTGGATGGCGGCTGCCCGTCGGCGGTCGCCGAGCTGGGAAGCTGTGTCGACTCGGTGGTCACCTGCGTGACCTCGGGCCCGGCAGGCGGCGCGACGGGTTTGGCCGGCGCGGCCGCGGCTGGCGCGGGCGGCGGCGTGGCCACGCGAGCTGTCGCGACCGTCTTGGCGGCCAGCGCGGCGCGGCGGCGGCGCTGCGCGGCGATGGCCGAGACGGCGCGGCGGTGGACCGTGGTCGCGACCGGCTGGCTGCGCACGCTCACGACGACGGGCTCAGCAACGGGACGGCTGACGGAAGCTGTGGCCGCGTGGGAGGGCGCAGCGCGGTGGTGGTGCGTGGTCTGGTCGGCGGCAACCGCTCCGGCGCTGACGATCGCGGCAGCGGCAAGGCCGGTGACGGCCTTGGTTGCCAGCGCGCCGGCTCCGACGGTGAAGATGCCGCCGGCGGCGCTGCCCGCTCCGGCCGCGCCAGCGGCAGCTCCTGCGCCGACCGTCGCGCCAGCGCCGCCGGCGACGTGAGCGCTGCCGGCAGAGGCCGAGCCGAGCTTGGCGAGGATCAGCTTTTTGAAGATCAGCAGCGGTCCGACGGGGAGCACGGCGGCCAGCGCGTGGTTGTTCTCCTTGAGCTGCTTCTTGAACGAGCGGCAACGGTCGCAGCTGCGGACGTGGCGCCGAGCGGGCGCGGTCGGCTTGGTCAGGCCCTCAGCAACTTCGCCGAGCTCCAGGCGCACCTCGGCGCAGCTCAGCTTGCGCGCCTCGGCGGCCTCGGCGAGCGAGATGCGCGCGCGCACGAGCAGCGACTTGACCGAGGGCACGGTCGTCTCCATCGCGTGGGCGATCTGCTCGTAGGAGAGCGCGTCGATCTCGCGCAGCAGCAGCGCCGTGCGCTGGGTCTCCGGCAGGTCGTGCACGTCTGCGAGCAGCTCGCGAAAGCTCTCGCGCCGGATCGCGCGGTCGCCGGTGGACATGCCGTGGTCGGCGAAGTGGATGTCCATCGAGTCGACGCCGACGGCAGACGCGCGACGCAGGTGGTTCAGCGAGCGGTTGCGCGCGATGCGGTAGAGCCACGGGCGGACGTTGATCTCACGCTCGTCGGCAAGCACCGCGTTGAAGGCCGCCGCGAAGACCTCCTGCAGGACGTCCTCAGCGTCCTCGCGCGAGTTGAGCATGTGCCGGCAGAACGACAGCAGGCGCGACTGGTATCGCGAGCAGAGCGCCTCGAAAGCGGCATGCTGGCCACGGCGCGTCATCGCGATCAGCCGCTCGTCGGACTGCAGACGCAGCAGCGGCGTCGGCCCGCGCAGGGCGGGCGCGGCGTGGGAATGTGTTAGTGCGGAGGCCTCCACAGCGACTCAATTACCTCATCCAGACCTAAATACACGCTAACAACGCCCAAGTTGCGGCCCCGTAACGCCGATTGCAGGTCCCATAAACTGCATTTCGACCCCGGCCCGGGTGGCGGAACGGTAGACGCGCTCGATTTAAAATCGATGGCCTAGACGGCGATTGTGGGTTCGACTCCCACCCCGGGCATCTGGACGAAACGACGAGTGGATAGAGTCGCCGCCGATGGCCAGCGAGAGCACGCAGGAGACCGAGACCTACCACGGCGGCCGTCTGATCGCGCGCCGTCTGAAGGCTCATGGCGTGAGCAAGCTGTTCACGCTGTCCGGCGGGCACCTGTTCTCGATGTACGACGGCTGTCGCGAGGAGGGCATCGACATCGTCGACGTGCGCCACGAGTCCACGGCTGCATTTGCGGCGGAGGGCTGGGCGAAGGTCACTCGCGAGGTGGGCGTGTGCGCGCTGACGGCCGGTCCCGGCGTGACCAACGGCATGAGCGCGATGGCCTCGGCGCAGGCCAACCACTCGCCGATCGTGGTGCTCGGCGGACGCGCGCCGGCGCTGCGCTGGGGGCAGGGCTCGCTGCAGGAGATCGACCACGTGCCGTTCGTGCGCCCGCTGACCAAGTTCGCCGCTACGGCGGGCGGCACCGAGGAGATTGCGGGTCTGACCGATCTGGCATTCCAGTCGGCGCTTGCTCCGCATGGCGGTCCGGCGTTCGTGGACTTCCCATTGGACTACGTCTTCATGGAGGCGCCCGAAACGCCTGCCGGCGAGGATCCGCTTGCGGGCGAGCCGGTCGGCGCGCGCGCGTCGAGTGCCGCGATCGAGCGCGCCGGCCCGCTGCTCGCAGAGGCCGAGCGACCGGTGATCATGGCCGGCACGGATCTCTATTGGGGCCACGGCGAGCGCGAGCTGCTGGCACTTGCCGAGACGCTGCGCATTCCCGTCTTTCTCAACGGTCTGGCGCGCGGTTGCGTGCCGGCCGACCACGAGCTGTTCTTCAGCCGCGCGCGTTCGCAGGGTCTGAAGGGCGCCGACGTGGCGCTGGTGATCGGCGTGCCGATGGACTTCCGCCTGGCCTTCGGCGCAGCCTTCGGCGAGGAGACGGAGATCGTGGTGATCGACGTCGCCGAACCCGAGCGCACGCTGCCTCGCGCCGTTGCGGCCGAGTGCTACGGGCCACTCGCGTCGACGCTCGATGATCTGCGTGCGGCGGCGGGTGCCAAGGCACTCGCAAGCGAGACCTGGGTTGCCGAGCTGCGCGCCACCGAGACCGAGCGACGTGAGGCCGAGCGCGCCGAGTGTGAGGATGACCGCTCGCCGCTGCATCCGATGCGTCTGTACACAGAGCTCGGCGAAGTGCTCGACCGCGACGCGATCGTGATCGGCGACGGCGGCGACTTCGTCTCTTATGCCGGACGCGTGATCGACAGCTATCAGCCGGGCTGCTGGCTGGACCCCGGCCCCTTCGGCTGCCTGGGCACGGGTCCCGGCTATGCGCTTGCGGCCAAGCTCGCGCACCCCGAGCGCCAGGTCGTGCTGATGATCGGCGACGGCGCGTTCGGCTTCTCGGGCATGGAGTTCGACACGCTCGCGCGCCACGGCGTGAACATCGTGGCGGTGATGGGCAACAACGGCATCTGGGCGCTGGAGAAGCACCCGATGGAGTTCCTATACGGGTACTCGGTGGCGGCCGAGCTGCGACCAGAAACGCGCTATGACGAGGTCGTGGAGGCGCTCGGCGGCTACGGCGAGCTGGTGAGCACCGCGCAGGACGTCAAGCCGGCGCTTGAGCGCGCGTTCTCGTCGGGCAAGCCGGCGCTGGTGAACGTGCTGACCGACCCGAGCGTCGTCTACCCGCGCAAGTCGAACCTCGCCTGAGCGGCGCCCGGGTGGCGTCGTTGCGCTCGGCCGGGCGCCTCTGCGTCGCTCACGTTCCGCTGGGTCGCTCGCGTTCAGCCGACGCCGGCGAGGCGCAGTGCGCCGCCGTGCAGGATGTCGTGCTCTGAGACTTCGACGTGCTCGAGCTCGAACACGCTGAGCGCCTGTTCGAGCACGATCATGCCGGCGACGATCGTCGGCGCGCGGTCGGGGTGCAGGCCGACGACCTGACGGCGCGCCTGTTCGTCCATGTCAGCCAGGCGCGCGAGCAGCAGTTCGATGGTGCCGAGCTGCAGGTCATAGCCGTCGACGCGTTGGGGGTCATAGGGGTCGAGCGCCTGATCGATCGACGCCGCCGACGTGGCGGTGCCGGCGACGGCGATGCCGCCCGCGACCTTCTCACGCTCGGCCGCCGGCAGGCCATGCAGAAACGTCTGTCGAACATCTGCGGCGAGGCTCTGAAGCTCCTCGGTGGCCGGCGGATCGGTATGGATGTGGCGCTCGCTCATGCGCACGACGCCGGCCTGCAGCGAAACGTGAAAGCCCGCCTGGTGGTCGCTGCCGACGATGAACTCGGTCGAGCCGCCGCCGACATCGATGACGACCGTCGGCTCGCTCTGATCGGCGTTCGCACCCGCGCCGCTGCGCCCGGACATCGCGCCGAGGAAGGTCAGCTGCGCCTCCTGCTCGCCGCGCAGCACGCGCGCGTCCAGCCGGTAGTCCTCGCGCACGCGCGCGGCGAACTGCTCGCCGTTGTCGGCGTCGCGCACGGCCGACGTCAGCACCGCCAGGTTGGCCTCGCAATCCTGCTCGTCCATCTTTCGGCGGTAGCGCTGCAGCGTGTCGAACACCCTCTGCATCGCCGCGTCAGCAAGCGATCCCGAAGCATCGACGCCTTCGCCGAGCCGCGTCACCTGTGACTGCCGTACGAGCTCGCGAAGCGAGCCGCTGTCGCGGTCGACGTCGGCGATGAGCAGTCGCGTGGAGTTGCTTCCGATGTCCACGACGGCGACGCGCACGCGGCTGATGCTATTGCGTCTGTTTCGGATCGACTCGGCCCGCGGGCGGGGCGCACGCGGGCGCATTGCGCCGCTTGCGAGATGGGCGATCTTTGCTAGAACTTGATGCAGCGACGCGGGGTGGAGCAGTCTGGTAGCTCGTCGGGCTCATAACCCGAAGGTCGCGGGTTCGAATCCCGCCCCCGCTATGTGGTTATCCTGCGACCGCTCCTCGGAGCGGTCGCTGCTCGGTTGACTCCCACCGTTAGGCCGGGTTCTCGGCGCTCCGCCAACGCGGCGGCGACGTCCTTAAGCGTCTGAGCGGCGTGGAGGGCGATGTGGGGCCGCTGGGGGTCGTAGATCACGAACACGAACGTATGTTCGCACAACGACGTAGCTCACGGGCGTCGGGTTTTCCTGACGCGCAAACCGGCTCGTCGCCGGACGGTGCTTGGGTGCCTGGCGAGGCTCATGTCGGCCGCGGGGAGGACGGATTCCACTGATCGGACCGGGAGCCGACGAAGCGCGAGGGCTGCGGCTAGAGTCGCCGTCCTACTCGGCTATCAACATAGGCTTCGGCATCCGGCTCCCGCGCAGTGCGTTGGCGGCGGCCGGCGCACAAATGCTCAACCGCTGCGGCTCCCGCGGCACAGGGGAACCGCTTGAAGCAGCGCAATGGCGATGAAAGAAAACCCGAAGCCTCCCGACGGACCGCGGTGAAGCTGCATCGCGGCCATAATCTGTCGCTGGCGCCTCATCCCGATGCGCCTGATTCCCTCGACCTCTCCGCAGTACGGCGCTGGGTGCGCGCCCAGGCCCGATCCAGGCTGACCGCGCTCGACCTCTTCTGCGGGGCAGGGGGCCTGAGCCTCGGACTTGAGAATGCCGGATTCCGCGTGCTCGCCGGCGCGGATAACGACGCTCACTCGGTCCAGACACATCGCGCCAACATCGGCGGACTCGGTTATCACGGTGACCTGCACGATCCAGACGATTTTCTAGACCATCTTCGTGCGTGGGGAATACGGAGGGTGGATTTGGTCGCCGGAGGCGTGCCATGCCAACCGTTCTCGCGTGCCGGTCACGCCAAGCTGCGCAGCCTGATTGACGCCGGCCAGCGCTCCGTAGACGACCCGCGGGCAGGGATGTGGCGCAGCTTCGTCGCGGTCGTTGCCGAGATGAAGCCAAGTGCCGTGCTCTTGGAGAATGTTCCCGATCTTGCAGCCTGGGACGAGGGGGCTGTCCTCGTTGGCTTCTGTGAGTCGCTCCGTGAGCTTGGCTATCGACCGCAGGCAACGATCCTTAACGCTTATGAGCACGGAGTTCCGCAGCACCGGAGTCGTCTTTTCATCGTCGCGCTGCGTCCCGGTTCGCATTTTGACTGGCCTGCTGCTCACGGCCGGGCGCCGACCGTCCGCCAAGCGATCGGCGACCTTCCCGTTGTTGGCGGGGCACAGCGCGAGGAACGCATCGCATATGGCGGTCCAAGGACCAAGCTACAGAGGCTCCTCCGCAGCGGCGTCCCGACGCAGGATCGCCGCGCGATCCACGACCACATAACGCGCGACGTTCGACGGGACGACGCGGAAGCGTTTGCGCTGCTGCCGGAGGGGGGGACATACGACCAGCTTCCTCGGAGATTGCAGCGCTACCGCGCGGACATCTTCTCGGACAAGTACAAGCGGCTCGAATGGAATGGGCTCAGTCGGTCCATCACCGCGCACCTTGCGAAGGACGGCTACTGGTACATCCATCCCGACCAAGACCGGACTCTCTCGGTTCGCGAGGCGGCACGGATTCAGACCTTCCCCGACTGGTTCCGATTCGCCGGGCAACCGAGCCTGCGATACCGCCAGATCGGCAACGCCGTTCCGGTACTGCTCGCTGAGGAGATCGCGGCGTGCCTGCACGGAGCCCTCACCCGTCCTCGCCGGCGGGGGCGGCCGAGTATGAACGGACAGGCATTCCGATCCGACCTGCTTGCGTGGCATCGTGACCACGCTCGCGACTTTCCGTGGCGGAGACGCCTCGACCCGTGGCATGTGTTGATGGCGGAGGTGTGCTTGCACCGCACGCGCGCCGACCAGGTGCGCCCTGTGTTCGAGGCTCTTTCGGAGATGGCGCCGACCCCCGCTGACATGGTCGGAAATGCGACCAGAGTTCGCGCAGCTATGAGGTCGCTCGGGCTGCGGTGGCGAGCAGACAACATGGTCAAGATCGCGCGCACCCTCGTGCGAGATCACGCAGGTCGAGTTCCCGAAAATAGCCTTGCGCTGCGCCAGTTGCCGGGCGTGGGTGACTACGTCGCGAACGCCGTTCTTGCTTTCGGGTTCGGTCAACGTGCGGTGATCGTGGATACGAACACCTCCCGCATCGTCGGCAGGGTGCGGGGACGAGAGGGAACGACGATGCGCTGGCAACTCCGCTTGGACCTGCACGGCCTCGCCGGGCGGGACGGTCCCGATGCGGAGTTCAACTACGCCCTGCTCGATCTGGGAGCCGCGGTCTGCCGGTCCGGGAAACCCCTGTGCCAGGATTGCCCTGTGGCGCGGCACTGTGCCGGCAAACGTGTAGCCGCGGGAGCGGCGGCCTGAGTCCCGATCGTCTCCGGCGATTCGCAATCGTGTCATCAGTCCTGACAGTCATCCCATCCGCACGGCGGCTGATGGAGTCGCTGCGTGACATCGGGTATGAGCTTCCGGCTGCGGTGGCCGACCTCGTTGACAACAGCATCGACGCCGATGCAACCGAGGTGGATGTGACCGCCTCCTTCTCCGGCGAGGATTCGTGGATACGCATTGCCGACAACGGCGATGGCATGGAGACCTCGCGAATGAATGAGGCGATGCGCTACGGCACCGACCGCGACTACGATGATGCCGAGCTTGGCAAGTTCGGCCTCGGCCTTAAGACGGCGTCGCTCAGCCAGTGCCGACGGCTAACCGTCGCGACTCGGACGAACCCGAGTAGGCGGGAGATCGAGATTCGTCGGTGGGACCTCGACCACGTCATTGAAGAAGATGTGTGGGAGCTGATGCGCCTCTCGACCGCCGAGGTGAGGCCGGAGATTGTTGAGCCGCTTCAGGATGGACCGGGCACCGTCGTGATGTGGGAGGTGCTGGACCGCATTCTCGACTATAAGATCCCGTCGGGTCGAGCCGCGGAACACGGGCTCGGCGCGATGTGCCGCGATATCGAGGAGCACCTTGCGATGGTCTTCCATCGATTTCTGGCGCAGCAGGCCGGACGGGCGCTGCCGCTCACGATCACGGTTCAGGGGAATCCGATCGACGCTTGGGACCCCTTCGCGAGAGCCGAGCAAGCCACGCAGACCCTCCCGAAGCAGACGGTCGCACTGCGATTCGGTGGCCGTTCCCACAACCTCCGGTTGCAGCCATACATCCTGCCGAACCAGGTGCAGTTCTCCACCACGCGGGCGTGGGAAGCCGCGAGCGGTCCAAAGAAGTGGAACCGCCAGCAGGGCTTCTACATCTACCGTGGTGGCCGGTTGATTCAGAGCGGAGGATGGAATCGGCTACGAACACCCGACGAGCACACGAAGTTGGCACGAATCGCCGTGGACATTCCGCGCGCCGTCGATCACGCCTTCGGCATCAACGTGTCCAAGATGCGCGTCCTTATCCCCGACGAGGTGCGCGCTGATCTCAAGGCCATCGCGAGCGCGGTCGCGGGGCGGGCGCAGGCGGCCTATCGCCAGAGCGCTGCTGGACCGCAGAGCCGGGGCGGCTCCCGCGGTGGCACCGCTGCGGCCGGCGATCAGACCACCGCCCACGCCGCGCACCGTGGCGCCGGCGCGAGTGCAAATGGCTCGGCGGAGCAGCTGGTCGCTTGGAGTGTGATCTTTGACGTGCTGAACGACGAGTTGGGGGCGAAGCCGGACGTGCTCCGACGAGTTCTGGATGCCCTCAGCGATGCGATGGATGGCCGTCCGCGAGCACGTTCGAGACGGGGGCGGCGATGAACTTTGAGGACGCACTTGGCCTCGCGCGCGCCGCCATGCGCTTGGCCAATCTCGACCCCGAGGCTGCGGTCGAGAGCCAGCCGCTGATCCCGCCAGAGATGCGGGACGCGGTCCGCGAGGCGCTTGAGCGCGAGGCCCAGGCACACGCGGCAATCCGAATCGCCGATCTTCGGATGCTCGAAGATGCCCGAGACCACCACGAGTGGCTGAGGGACATCAGCCGACAGGACTGGGTCTACTGGCCGCGCCTTCGACAGCTTCTGATCTCACGCGGATGGCTTCCGCCGGTCGTTCAGTCGATTGACGACGCGACCGACCGCATTCTCGGGTCGTTGGAGAGTCCAGAGGGAAACCGCCCGATCGATCGGCGAGGGTTGGTTGTTGGATACGTGCAGAGTGGGAAGACGGCGAATTACGCGGCGCTCATCGCCAAGGCTGCCGACACTGGATATCGCCTGTTCATCGTCCTCACGGGGATTCACAATCAGTTGCGGCAACAGACGCAGCGCCGCCTGAATGCCGAGCTCGTCGGAAGCGAGCCCGGCGGTGTCTCGCCGCCAACGGACGAGCGACGCACATGGCTGACGTTCAAGACCACCGATCTCAACGGCGACTTCAACGCGGGCCACGTCAACACGGCTGCGCTGGCGGGTGGACAGCCGGCCCTGATCGTCGCGAAGAAGAATGCGCCAGTACTCCGCCGCCTCAACGCATGGCTGGACGATCTCCCGTCGGCCACGCGCGAGACGCTGCCGGTTCTCATCATTGACGACGAGGCAGACCAGGCTTCACCCAACACGCGCAGCAATCGCCCGTTCCCCGCCCCGGACGACGAGAGCGACGATCCAGAAGTCGCCGAATCGCCCCCAAGCCGCATCAACGAACTCATCCGCCGTCTGCTCAACGGCTTCCCTCGTGTTGCGTACGTCGGCTACACAGCGACGCCCTTCGCAAACGTGCTGATCGACCACCAGGCCGAGGATCGCGAAGTCGGCGCAGACATCTATCCACGGTCATTCATCGTGGACCTGCCCAAGCCGCCCGATTACTACGGCCCTGAGCGCATCTTTGGAACGGGGGACGATGCGGACAGTCGCGGGATGGACGTCATCCGGCGAGTCCCGGATGACGACCTCGACCTACTCATCCCGCATGGCCGAGACGAGGCACAGGACTTCGCGCCCGAAATCCCGGAGAGCCTGCGCGACGCGATCGACGCGTTCGTTCTCGCGGGCGCCGCCAGGCATCAGCGCGGCGACGGCGACGAGCCGGCAACAATGCTCATTCACACCACCCACTACACGAGGGTTCAGGATCGGCTCCACGAGGTGGTCAGTGAGTACATGATCGACCTGCGCGATGAGTGGAGATACAACTGGGAGCAGGAGCTTGAGGCACGCCTTCGAGCCCGATGGGAGATCGACTTCAGGCCGGTCACGCAGAGCGAGAACGCCGTCGCGGATGTTGACTTCGAGGCGATACGTCCCCACATCGGCACGCTGCTTGAGCATCCGATCGAGACGGTCCAACTCAACTCCGCATCCGAGGACATTCTTGACTACAGCCGCGACACGACGCTGAAGGTCATCGTCGTGGGGGGCAATCGCCTGTCGCGTGGGCTCACGCTCGAAGGTCTGCTTGTCAGCTACTACGTGCGGCGCGCTAACGCCTACGACACCCTGATGCAGATGGGCCGCTGGTTCGGGTACCGGACGAACTACGCCGACCTCACACGGATCTACACGACGGCCGACCTTGAGCAGTGGTTTCGGGACCTCGTCCAAGTCGAGGAGGACGTTCGGCTAGAAATCCGCCGCTATGCCGAGCAGGGCCTGAACCCTCTCGATTTTGGCGTCCGCATCCGTCGCCATCCGGCGCTGCTCGTGACCGACCGGCTGAAGATGCGTGCCGCGCAGGTCGAGAGCATGTCCTTCGCCGGCCAGCTCCAGCAGACCGTCGTATTCCCGCTCAGCGACCGCGATTGGCTGGAGGCCAACATCGACGCGACCAGACGGTTCCTCACCTCGCTCGGCGCCCCCGACGAGCGCGGCGCCCAACCGATGTGGCGTGATGTGCACTGGCATCGCATCGTGGAGTTCCTTGGCTCGTATCAGACGGACCCCGCAGCCGCCCGTTTCAACCCCCAGGTGGTCGATCTGCTTCTCAACTTCCTTCGTCGCCAAGCCGAGCAGGACGAGCTTGTCAGCTGGGTTGTCGGCGTCATGGGACAGGAGCGGCGGGCGGACCGTCTCGGTGCGATCGACCTCGGCGTTGAGGCGACGCCAGAGATCAACCTGATCGAGCGCACCCGACTCCGCGACACCACCTCGCTCGGAGTCATCACATCCCCCACGCATCTCGGCCTCGGACTCTCGCCGGAGCAGATCGACACGGCACGTACGGGCAGCGGCGCCCCATCCGGTAAGCGACTGCGGGAGGTGCGGGATCGAGCTGAGGGACTTCTTCTTGTCTACCCGATCAGCCGCTTCTCGGGTTGGGACGGAGAACAGAACGTCGCACGTAACGAGAGCCGCGAACCAATTTATCCCGACGCCAGACAGGCCGCCGAGATGGCCGACATCATCGGCATTGCAATCGCAATGCCCCCGTCCAGCAACGCCGCGACCGTCGAATACGTCGTCGGTACGGTGGGCGTCGGGGAGACCTGATGGACGCGATCACCGGGGAGAGCTGGCGCGCCCTTCCAGACCGCTCCGCGGTGTTCGCCGAACTCGCCGCTGAGGCGATCAGCGGAACCGAGGGCGCGTTCCTCGCGGTCGATCACGAAGGGGCAAGACACCTGCTTGTGGCCGCTGACAGCGATACCGAGTTGGTGAGCGACGATCGTAGCCGCGGCGTTAAGGCGCTCACGCGGCCGCTCTCCGTGCAGGGCGAGCCGGAGCGGCAGTTCATAGACGTGCTCTGTACGACCATCAGTGGACAAGACGTGTTCAACCTCGTTGCGAGCGCGATCCTTCAGCAGATCAAGCACGGTGGGAACGCCCCCGACGCCGTGAGGAGCACGCTCGCACGATGGCGACGCTTCTGGGGTGCGGCCCCCGTCGGTGGACTGACGGGCGAGGAGATTCGGGGCCTCTTTGGAGAGCTTTGGTTTCTCGCGTTCTGGCTTCTGCCACACGGCACCGATCAGCTTTCGCACTGGCTCGGGCCTACAGGGACGCGACACGATTTCCAGTGGGGGAGCCTCGCAGTCGAGGCCAAGACGACGACATCAGTTCGCGGACACGTCCATCGGATCAACGGACTCGACCAACTCGACCCACCCGCAGACGGGCAATTGCTCGTTTTTAGCCTCAGACTGCGAGAAGAAGCAACCGCATCGAACACACTCGTCAGCTTGGTGGAGAAGATCACCGAAGGCTTGGCAGACGACAGCGATGCGCTCGACGGGTTCGAGGTACGCTTGGCGCAGGCCGGCTATTCGCCGCTCGAGGTAGAGCACTACGGCGATAGCCGCTTCCGGGTTCTCAACGAGCGTTTGTACAAGGTCGCCGACGGATTCCCCCGTTTGTCGGAGGCATCGTTCGCCAACGGGGTGCCGGACGGGATCGAGCGGGTCGAGTACGAGGCCGACCTCGACGGCTGCTCCGACCTGGTCGTGGCGACAACGCCAACGGAGTTCCGGTCGCCGCCGTCTGCCTGACGGCGCTTACGACCGAAGCGACGTTGCGCACTCGATGACCTCATACTTGCCGTCGGCGAGGGGCGTCGATTCCTTGCCGTCCTTAGCCGTGTACGTCAGTTTGGGCAGGTCTTTGAGTAGCCAGTTGGCGTCGAAGCCCAAATCGGTCAACCCGCTTGGCGGCAGGTCGCGCCTGAGCAGTCGAATCGTGATGATGCCCTCCATGTGATCTCCCTTGTTCCCGAGCCGGGTCGTGGCTAGATGTCTGAGCGTTGCGAGGTTCGTGCCGGTGCGATGATGGTTGCACGCCGATCTTGGTCGTCAACGAGGGCGTCGTCCCTGCCGAGGATCTGGCAGGCATCGGTGCCTGCTTGAAGCCACAGCGCAGCGGTCCACACCGCGAGGCAGGCGTCAATCAGATCCTCACGATGCTTGTAGGGGCGGTCGTTCAGCGGCGAGCCCTCGTTGAGGAGTTGCGCCGTGACGGGATGCGAGCGTAGGTCGAGAGGCGGTGAGGCGTTGCGCAGACCGGCGAGTCGCTGAATGAGCACATCGCAGGCAGCCGCGCGCACAGGGCGCCAAGCCGCCGTGGGCAGACCCTTCGGCTTGCGCTTATAAAGAGGCCGTTCACGGTCGTAACCGAGCACGTCGGCGCCCACGATCGTCGTGTACGGGTAGCACTCGCTCACAATCCGACCTGTTTGTGGTGGCCCGGCGCGGCCGTCGGCGTAGACCCAGCTTCCGGCCTCAAGATCGCGGCGGAGCCGCACCCCGGCGAGTCGCGGGCTCCCGAGATTCGTTGAGTTCGCCGAGACCTTCCAACGGCCGTAGCGTTGTCCGACCTGCTTCTCGCACAGTCGCTGTCTGTCCGGGTTGAGGACGAGTAGCGGCGCGTCCACGAACAGCATTGCGGCGCCCCCTCTGTGTGCGTTTGCCCATGCGATTGTCTCCTCAACGCCCGTGGTCCAGCCCGCGGCCACGATCGTGCCGTCCGGATCGGCCGCGACGACGCCCGTCTCGTTCGCGACGGACGTGTCGGCCCAAGCGAGGTCTACGCCGAGAGCCCTCAATGCCCGCCCCTCATGGTCGCCATTCAACAGCACCCAGCCCGAGCGTTCCGGTAGGAGCAGGGTTTCCCGGAAAACCTCTCGTGCGCGTGCGGGGAAGTGCTGTGTCCCGCGAAGGCCATCTGAGGAGCCTTTCTAGCTGGGGGTCGGCTCGGCTAGCGAGCAAGACTCCTCGATTCGATAGGCGATTGCCGCGCTGGGCTTAGGCGTTACGGTCGCAGCATTGGGTATCAATCCCGCCCCCGCTATTTCTCGCGGATCATCCGGCCTGTCCCATCAGTTTGAGCAGCAGACGAAGCAACGTGGCGCGCTCTTGCGTCGAGAGTGGCGCTGTCAGTTCCTCGGCACGTTTGCGTGCTGTCGCACGCCCTTCGCTTAGCTTCTCGTTGCCGGCGGCCGTCAGGTAGAGCGCGTTCCGTCGGCGGTCACGCTCGCTCTGGCGACGCTCAAGCCAACCGCGCTTCTCAAGCTCGTCGATGGTGGCGATGAGTCCACTCGGATCGAGCTCCATCCGCCTCCCGATCTCCTGCTGAGAAGGTCCGTCCGCGAGCGCCACCAGGTTCATCACCGCGAACTGCTTTGGGCGCAGGTCGAGCGGCCGCAGGAGCGCGGCGAAGCCGTTTGCCTGTCGGTTGCCGAGTCGCGTCAGCAGGAAGGCGATCTGGACCTCCGAGGGAGGACCATCGGGTGGCAGCTGGTCGAAGGACGTACCTGGAGCCTACCTCCTTCAGATGATTGATACATTCACTGAAGCTATCAACCATTCGTCTCGCACGCACAGCCGCGATCGACGTGCACCGCTCGGCTGTCGAATCCCTGGTCGCCTGTGGTCGTCCCGGTCAAGGCGCGGCAAGCAGCCGCGCCGGCAAACAAAAGGAGAAGAGATGTCCAAGAGTGTTCTTGACATGTCGATGTCCCTCGACGGATTCGTCTGCGGCCCCAACGAGACCCCTGACAACGGACTCGGCGACAACGGCGAGAGGCTGCACCGCTGGGGCGCCGCGACCGCCCAGGGCGGTGTCCCCCGGCGCCCCGACGACGTGGACGGCCAGATCATGGACGAGCTCCTGGGGACCGGTGCGGTGCTCGCGGGGCGCGGCACCGTCGACCCGGCGGGCTGGTGGAACGGCGATCATCACGACGGCGTGCCGGTCTTCATCCTCACCCGCACCCGGACGGCCACAGACGTCGCGCAGTGGCCGCTTGTCACCGTCTTCGACGACGTCGGCGTGGCGATGGCCCGCGCCAAGGAGGCGGCCGGGGACCGCGACGTCCTCGTCCACGGCGTCGGCGCCGCCCAGGCGGCGCTGTCGGCGGGAGTCCTCGACGAGATCCAACTCCACCTCGTCCCGATCCTGCTAGGCGAAGGACGCCGCCTCTTCGAAGGCATCGGTCGCGAGCTGCACGAGTTCGAGCTGACCAACCTGATCCAGGGTCGCGGTGTCACCCACCTCCGCTACCGGGTGCTCCGCTAGGTCTATGCGTCGCGCGGCGCGCGCCAGGGACACGCCGCACGTGCGCCGATGCAATCCTCCACCGATGGCAGAGACACCGACGATCGTCGAGTGGGGCGGCGGGGCCGAGGCCTTCGGGCGCTGGCTGAACCGCTTCTACGACCTGGTCGAAGCAGACGGGACCCTGATGCCGCTCTTCGGCGAGACGGTGAGCGAGGCGCACCGCGACCACGTCACCGCCTGGTGGGTAGAGGTGATGGGCGGCCCGGCGGACTACACCGCGGAGCTCGGCGGCTATCCGGCGATGCTCGCCCACCATCGCAACCTGGCGATCGAGCCCGAGCAACGGCGGCTCTTCGTCACCCTCCTCAGCCAGGCCGCGGACGAGGTGGAGCTGCCGGCGGACCCGGAGTTCAGAGCGGCCATTATGGGGTACGCCGAGTGGGGCTCGCGCCTCGCCATGCACAACTCCGACCCCGGCGCCGACGACATCGCCACTGAGGCCCCAACCCCGCGTTGGGGTTGGGGGGTGGCCCCGCCCTACCAGCCGTAGCGCGGTCGAACGCCCGATTGCCCGCCAGCGGCTGCTTGGCACCAGGTCGGAGCGACTAGCGACCGAGCTCTGCTCGTAGCCGGGTGGCGAGCCGAACGGAGGCCTCGATCTCGACTTGGCGGATCGAGACGCTCTCGACGCTGAGCCCCAATGGAACTCCGACGCGCCGGCAGAATGCGATCAGCTCGACGGCCGTGGCGACGGCTTGATCGTAGGACGCCTCGAGGGTATTTTCCGCGTGGCGCAGCTCGTTCTCGATCCAGTGCGGCACGTCGACACCGAGCCACTGAACGAACTCCAGTGTCTTCAGCGAGCCGCAGACCGAGAACGTGAACACGATCGGCGCTGGCTTGACGTCACGTGCGGCGCACTCGTAGTGATAATCGGAGACCAGGTTCTTCGCGGCATTGACGTCATAGATGATCTGGGTGACAAAGAACGAGCAACCTGCCGCCTGCTTCGCCAGCAGACGGACGTGCTCCCCGCGCCCGCGCGTGTGCCGCTCTGGGATCGCGACACCTCCGAGAAGGAGATCCGGGCGCACCTCGGTCCTGAGTTCGTAGGCTCGCGACAGAGAGGTCGCTGCCGCCTTCTCACGAGAGGACGCACCGACGAAAACCGACAGCGCGTGGGTTGGGGCTTGTTCGCTGAGCCACGAGCGAAGAGCTTGCTCTGGATACTTGCTGACAGCGCGGTACACGATGGCCGGCACTTGCAAGCCGACCAGGTCGCGAGCGAGGTAGTCCGCTGGGTCCATCGTGGGTAGGAACGGAAAGGGGCGGTCCTCGGGATTGCGGTCGCTCTCGTCATCGATGTCGTACAGCACAAGGCCGTCGATGCCCACAGGGCGCAGGCGCTCGAGCGTTTTCGCGGCGATCTGACTGGCTTGCTCCGGTTCGGTCGTCAGGCGCGGTGGGGTCAGCGCGAACAGCAAGAACTCACCCACCCCCTCCGCAATGCGCCGCTGCAGCTCCACGCGCCGAAGCGTAACTGAGCGCCAATTGCAGCTGGCCGCAACGCCTACGCAGCGGGAAATCGCACCGAAACGCAGAGCCCACCACCGGCCCGCGGCGCGAGGCTGAGCGTTCCCTGGTGTGCCTGGACGATGCTCTTGACGATCGCCAGGCCGAGGCCGACCCCCGTGTGATCGGTGCGTATGCGTTCGCTGCCGCGAAGAAACGGCTCGCCGAGCGTGGAAACCAACTGAGGGGTGAGTTCCGCGCCGGTGTTCTCGACGGTGAGCGCAACGCCCTCAGTGTGAACGCTCGTCGTGACCCACACGCAGCCTTGGTCAGGCAGGTTGTGGACGATCGCGTTGTGTATGAGATTCGTACCCAACTGCAACAGCAGCGCGTGTGAGCCGAGAGTCGGCGTCACCTCGCCGGAGGTCTCGATCGTGACACCGCGTTTTTCTGCGAGAGGGAGGAGCGTCTCGGCGGCTTCTTCGGCGATCAGCGACAGGTCGACGCGTTCTCGTGTGAAGGACCGCTGGTCGGCGCGGCTGAGCAGGAGCAATGCCTCAGTGAGGTTGATCGCTCGACTGTTGACCGCGTGCAGGCGCTCGACGAGTTCGCCGTCGTCGCGGTTTGGGTCGCTGCGGGCCACGTCGAGGAGCGTTTGCGTGAGCGCCAGCGGGGTGCGCAGCTCGTGGGAGGCGTTGGCGGCGAATCTCTGCTGTTCGGCGACGTGTGTCTCGAGCCGCGCGAGCAGGCCGTCGATCGTGTCGGCGAGATCCTTCAGCTCGTCCTGCGGCCCCGAGAGGGCAAGACGCTCGTTCAGGTTGCGCTCTGAGATCTGCCGGGTGCTCGCTGTCATCGCCCGCAGTGGCCCCAGTACGCGGCCTGCGACCAGCCAGCCGAGCGCGATCGAGACCACGGTCATGATCGCCAGCGCGATGCCTGACCGGACAAGCAGCTGGTGCAGATCGGCGGCGTGAGCTTGAAGCGCCCGCGCGTACTGCTGTTCGGCGCTATGGCGCACATAGCGTGCGATCTCGGGGTTCGCCAGCGCCTTCTCAAGAGCGCGCGGACCGGTCGGTCCGTGTGCACTGCCTCCCGCCACGACCAGGTCGGGACCGGACGCTCTGCGGACGAGCACGTACGTGATCGTGAGCAGCACAGCCCCGGACACGAAAAACAGGCTGCTGTAGAGCAGCGTCAAGCGCAGGCGAACGGTGCGCGACGGCAGGCGAAGCATCCGACGCGGTGTGAGCCTGGCGAGCGATAGAGAAGAAGCCCTAGCCATCGTCTGCCCCCTCGCGTCCGGTGTCCGGCTGAGCGTCGATGCGGTACCCGACGCCGGGCACCGTGGCGATCACCCACGGTTCGCCGAGGCGCTTGCGCAGCGCCGAGACGGTGATGCGCACGGCGTTGGTGAACGGGTTTGCGTTCTCATCCCACGCCCGTTCCAGCAGCTCCTCGGCGCTGACGACGCCGCCTTCGGCAGCGACGAGGACTTCGAGCACGGCAAACTGCTTGCGCGTAAGCGCGATGTAGCGGTCGTCACGGTAGACCTCGCGGCGAAATGGATCCAGGCGCAGCCCTGCGATCTTCTGCACGGGTGGCCTGCTGTGAGCGCGCCTGCGGTCGAGCGCTCTGAGCCTGAGCACCAGCTCTTGGAGCTCGAACGGCTTCGTGAGGTAGTCGTCGGCGCCGAGCTCGAAGCCGGTGGACTTGTCGTCGAGCCTGTCTGCGGCGGTGAGCATGAGAATCGGCATGCCACTGCCAGACGCGACGATGCCTCTGGCGACGTCGTCGCCAGAGGCGCCAGGGATGTCGCGGTCGAGCACGGCGATGTCGTAGGCGTTGACGCTCAACAGCTCCAGCGCAGTGTCGCCGTCACCTGCGACGTCGGCGGCGATCGCTTCCAGGCGCAGGCCCTCGCGGATGGCTTCTGCCATGTAGGGCTCGTCCTCGACGATCAGCACACGCATGTCTCGATGCTCGCAGCCGAAACATATCGTCGGCATATCGAAAACCACATACGCGCTGACAACGCCCCGCTGTCTTGACTGGGAGGCGTGACCTACAGCGCACCGGCACGAGCACCGGCCCGTCGTAACCGACCGACCGTTTACGGCCGCCACAGGCCCGGCCGAGTGTTGCTCGGCGCGGTACTTGCCCTACTTCTCCTCCCCACGGTGCTCTCCACAGCCCGTCATCTCGTCAACGTCAAGGTCAGCGTTCTCAACGACAACCACGCCAGCTACCTGTCGCCAGACAAATGGCCGCACAGCGGACAAGCCGCGTTCGTGCTCGGCAACGGCCGTCCGGCGGCAAGCCCGCATGAGCAGCCGGCGCCGATCGCCAGCCTGGCGAAGGTGATGACCGCCTACCTGACCCTTCAGCGGTATCCGCTGAGCGGGGCGCAGACCGGGTTCACGATCACCGTCACCGAGGCCCAAGCGCAGGACGAGGCCGAGAACGCCGCCCAGAACCAGTCGGGCGTGGCGGTGCGGGCCGGCGAGCAGCTGACCGAGCGCCAGCTGCTGGAGGCGCTGCTCGTCCCCTCCGGCAACAACATCGCCCGGATGCTCGCCACCTTGGTGGCGGGCAGCCAGACGCGCTTTATCGCCGAGATGAATGACGAGGCCAGCGTGCTCGGCATGGACAACACGATCTACACCGATCCCAGCGGGTTCGATCCGAGCACGGTCTCCACCGCCGCCGACCAGTTGCGCGTCTTTCAACGTGCAATGCGCTTTTCGGTCTTCCGTCAGATCGTCTCGATGCCGAGCGTGACGCTGCCGGTCGCCGGCACGCTGACCAATTTCAATCCCCTGATCGCCGACGGTTACTTCGGCAAGACCGGATCAGACTCCGCCGCTGGAGGGTGCCTGGCGTTCTTCACCGACGTGGCCGTCGGCGGACGCGGCCAGACCGCAGTCGGCGTGGTGATGGGGCAGGGGAGGGGCAGCAATACGTCGGTGATCCTGGCAGCCGCGGGCGAGGCCGCCACGCAGCTGGTCGAGTCCATCGCCCCTGCGAACGGCACGAGGACCCGCCTGCCGCTACTCGCTCCCGGTCGCCGCCCGCCACCGCACTGATGTCGACGCAATCACTACCCGCAGGAGAACACGTGAATAGAAAACGACGGCCACTGGCCGCCTCTGTCCTGATGGTCCTAATCGCCATGGCGTCTTCGATCAGTGCGTGCGGTTCAAGTGGACCTGTCGCCACCGGCAGCACCAGCAGCGGCGCAGGCCACCCGACGACCACCGCGCATGAGCAGGCGGTGAAGTTCGCCGTGTGCATGCGCGACAACGGCGTCAGCGCGTTCCCGGACCCGCCCGCGTCGGGCGGGTTCACCATCGACGGGGTCGTCAATGGCTCGTCGCTGGACCCGAACAGTACGACCTTCGAGCAGGCCATCAGCGTGTGCAAAGCCCTGGAGCCGCCAGGGTTCACCGGCCAGAAGGCGACTCCCCGGCAGATGGAAGCACGCCTGAAGTTCGCGCAGTGCATGCGCGACAACGGCGTAACTGACTTCCCGGACCCCGCTCCCAACGGGCCACTCATCGACACGAATCGAATCCCCTCTCTCGCAGGCAAGGATCCTCGCAGCGATCCGGCGTTGAACACCGCGATGCGCGAGTGTCGCGGCGCCGCCGCGGCGGCGGGAGTGGTGGGCCGGTGAAGCGGAAGCGATGGCTGCTGGCCGGCGCGGCTGTCTTGGTTGCCGTACTCGCCGCCGGCGGCGTGGTCGTCATCTCCAGCACGAAGCAACGTGCCACGGCTGCTCCGCAGCCTGCGGCGAACACCGCGCAGGTTGAGAGGAGGACACTCTCGGCGACGGTCTCCCAGGCGGGGACGTTGACCTATCGGGCCCGATCGGACGGCACGCCGTACTCCGTGATCAACCAGGCCGTCGGGACGTACACCAAGCTGCCCGCTGCCGGCCAGGTGATCTCTCAGGGGCGGCTGCTCTACCGGGTGAACGACCACCCGGTGCTGCTGCTGCACGGCTCGACCCCCGCCTACCGGACCCTCTCGGCCGGCGCGAGCGGCCCCGATGTTCAGGAGCTCAATAGGGATCTGGTCGCGCTCGGCTATGCAACCCGAGCTCAGCTAAGCCCAAAGTCCGCTTCCTTCGGTCCGTCGACCACGACGGCCGTGACCAAGATGCAGGCGGCCCTAAAGGTGACCCAGAACGGCACGTTGACACTTGGTCATGCCGTGTTCGAGCCCACGGCAGTGCGGGTGACGAGCGTGTCGGCTCAGCTGGGGGGCAGTGCTCAGGCCGGCGAGACCGTGATGCAGGGCACCTCCACGACTCGTGAGGTTCAGGTCGCGCTGAGCGCAACCGAGCAGAACAGCATGGCGGTCGGGGACCACGTGAGCATCACCCTGCCCAACAGCCACATCACCCGTGGTGTCGTCTCCTCGGTTGGCGCGGTCGCCACCTGCCCGTCGAGCTCCGCGTCGGGCGGGTCGGGATCCAGCTCAGTCCAGCCCGGCACCGATACCTGCTCCTCGGGCGGCTCGGGCAACACCACGCCGACAATCGCCGTGGGCGTCACACCATTGCACACGGCCGCCGCAGGCAAGTGGGATCAGGCCCCGGTGCAGGTCGGTATCAACACCGCCAGCGTGCCCAACGCGCTGGTCGTGCCCGTGACTGCGTTGCTCGCCCGGTCCGCCGGCGGATACGCGGTCGAGGTCGTCGGCGCAGGCGGCATCAACCACCTCGTGCCGGTCTCGCTCGGATTGTTCGACGACGCCGAGGGGCTGGTGCAGGTCACCGCCTCAGCGCTTGCGGTCGGCCAGAAGGTGGTGGTCCCGTCGACATGACACAAATCCCGCCGCCGGTGCTCGAGGTCGAGGAAGTGACCAAGATCTATCCCGGCGAACCGCCCGTCGAGGCGCTGCGCGGCGTGACTCTCAACGTCGGCCAGGGGGAGCTGGTCGGGATCGCTGGCCCCTCAGGGTCGGGCAAGACCACGCTGCTGCAACTGATGGGGACCCTCGACCGGCCCACCGGCGGTCGAGTGCGGATCACCGAGCTGGACGTGGCGACGATGGCCGACGACGATGTCTCCTACCTGAGGGCCACCCGAATCGGGTTCATCTTCCAGCAGTTCTTTCTGGCTGAGCACTCCACCGTGTTGGACAACGTCGCCGACGGGCTCCTTTACGCCGGCGTCCCGCTCGAGCAGCGTCGCGAGCGAGCTCTCGACGCCCTCGAGCTGGTCGGTCTGGCCCAGCGCCCGCACTCCCGTCCCACCCAGCTCTCCGGCGGGCAACGCCAGCGCGTCGCGATCGCTCGAGCGCTGGTCGGCCAGCCCGCCATCGTGCTCGCCGACGAGCCGACCGGCAACCTCGATCAGGCGACCGGGCAATCCATCCTGGCCTTGGTCGACGAGCTCCACAGGGCCGGCTCGACCATCGTGGTCATCAGCCATGACCGCGCGGTTGCCGAGCGGATGCCCCGCAAAGTAGAGATTCTCGACGGCCTGATCGTGGCCGACGACGGCTCCGCCGCGGGAGCCGACCGATCATGACCCCCGCCGTTCTGGGTCGGAAACGGTTGCAGCTGTCCGACTTGGCTCGCATCTCGAGCGTGGGACTGCGCACCCGGAAGTTGCGGGCAGGGCTGTCGGCTCTCGGCATCGCCATCGGTGTGGCCGCGATCGTCGCCGTGCTCGGCCTGTCCGCCTCTTCCCAGGCCGGTCTGCTGGCCGAGATCGATCGGCTCGGCACCAACCTGCTCACCGTCAGCAACGGGCAGAGCTTCACCGGCGGCATCGCCGAGCTGCCGACTGCGGCGCCGGGCATGATCGGACGCATCAGCGGCGTGCAGCAGGTGCAGAGCACCGGAGCGGTCACGGGCGCCAACGCCTTTCGCACTCCATACATCCCCTCGGTCGACACCAACGGCCTGACGGTCCAAGCCGCGTCGCTCGACCTCCTCCCGGTGCTTGCCACCAGCGTCGCCCAGGGCCACTACCTCAACGCAGCGACCGCCCAAGGACCCGTGGCCGTACTCGGCGTGGCGGCCGCCCGGCTGCTCGGCATCGACCGGATCTACCCCGGCGAGCGCATCTGGCTCGGCGGCCACTGGTTCTACCTCGCCGGCATCCTCAAAACCGCCGTGCTCGCCTCCACCATCGACTCGTCCGTCCTGGTCGGCTACCCCGCAGCGGAGAAATACCTCAGCTTCGACGGCCACCCCTCCACGATCTACCTCCGTGCCCGAAACGATCAGGTCAACGCCGTCGACAACCTGCTCGCCGCCACCGCCAACCCGGAGAGCCCCAGCGAAGTCAACGTCAGCCAACCCTCGGACGCCCTCGTTGCCCAGGCCGACGCCAAGAGTGCCCTCAACGGTCTGTTCCTCGGCCTTGGCGCCGTCGCGCTTCTTGTCGGCGCGGTCGGCGTCGCCAACATCATGATCATCTCCGTCCTCGAACGCCGCTCCGAGATCGGACTGCGGCGCGCCCTCGGCGCCACCAAAGGCCACATCCGCGCCCAGTTCCTCTCCGAAGCCATCCTCCTCGGCCTGCTCGGTGGCGCCGTCGGCGTCGCCCTCGGTGCCGCGGCCACCTACATCTACGCCCACACCAAACACTGGGCCACCGTCATCCCCACCGAGGCCTGGGCCGGCGGCATCGCCGCATCCCTCATCATCGGCGCCCTCGCCGGGCTCATCCCCGCCCTACGAGCCGCACGCCTGTCACCCACCCAAGCCCTGTGGTCCGTCTAGCCACTGTGGGCCCGCTTGAGCAAGTGGAGAGGTTATCCGTTAGACTATCGGAGAGGCTATCCGCTTTGGC
>DATARK010000125.1:0-12159 GCA_036264175.1 Solirubrobacteraceae bacterium | reverse complement strand
CTTGCTTCGGATGATGCCGACCTAGCCCATCGCGATGAACGTTGTCCTCCGAGACCGCGTGGCCAGCGAGATGAGAGCAGGCCGAGGTGAGCGGTACCTCCTCACGAGCCAGCCGCATTCTCGAGGCCGCGCGCCGACATGGAAGGGTAGGCCGCCGCAAAGGCGTCATGTCCGCCGGAGTTGTGGTGAGCCATGGGCGGGGCTCCTATGTATTCGGCGAAGGTGGCGAGGCTTATCTCGACGCTGTTTCAGGGTTTGGCGTAGCATCACTCGGGCATTCACATCCGCGGTGGGTGGAGGCTGTCATCGCCCAGGCGGAACGGCTGGTGGTCAACCCCTTCTACGGCCCCGAGCTGGCCGATTATGTGACTGTGTTGTCTGGTCTGTTGCCGCCCAAGTTGGGCCAGGTAGCTCTCTATTCGGGAGGTGCTGAGGCGGTCGAAGCGGCGATCCGCTTGGCGCAGACGTCAACAGGTAAGTCGGGCATCATCACTTTCAGCCCTGGTTTTCATGGCAAGACGTCGGTCGGTGTCAGGTACTCCAGCGATCCCACCTCCTCCGAGGCACTTTGGCTTGCCCCGGACTGGTTTCGGGTTATGCCGTTCGCCTGCGAGGAACACGACGCGGTGTCCTACGCCGACTGTCAGGAGTCCGCGCAGGAGACACTGATACAGCTGACTGCGCGTCGCGATCTGGATGAAGTCGGGGCGGTATTGGTCGAGCCGATACTCGGAACCTCAGGAAATATCGCACCGCGGAGACGGTTCCTCGCCGAGCTTCGCCAGCTTTGCGACCAGCGTGGCTGGCTGCTCGTTTTCGACGAACTCATCACTGGTTTCGGGCGGACAGGGACGCTATTTGCCTTCGAAGGGTTCGGCGCGATCCCCGACATCGTGGTTTTGGGCAAGGGCATAGGCGGCGGGTTTCCGTTGAGCGCGGTCTGCGCAGTACAGGAGATCTGGGACAGCTCAGCTCTTGCGCCGCCAGCGGCCACCTCCAGCAGCTTCGGGGGCAATCCCCTGGCGTGCGCAGCCGGCCTCGCGACCCTTGAGATCGTCTCCGACGGAGGTTTCCTCCAGCAAGTCAGGGCTGTCTCGGAGGTTGCGGCGAGCAGACTCCGTCAATTGGCAAATGACACAAACAACATATCCCGTCCACGCGGCTCGGGTCTGATGCTTGGCTTTGATCTGGTCGATCAGGCGGGATCGCTCGCCTCCGAGGATGCCTGCCTCGCCGCTTTTCGCGCCTGTCGTGATCGCGGGCTTCTTATTCTCGCCGACGTACCACGCGTCCGCATAAGTCCGCCCCTCACAATCTCAAACGCGGAGGTCCATCAGCTGTTCGACATCCTCTCCGAGGTACTTGTATGAGGATCGCCCTGGCTGGGCTCGGCGGCGCAGCCGTCCACGGCCACCTGCCCGCGATCCAATCGCTCGAGCATCAGCGCCGGCTTCGTCTCGTGGCAGCGGCAGACTCCGAGTTCAAGCCACACGGGAGCATGGAAAAGGCGCTTCGTGGCGTACCAGTCTTTACGAGCGTCGAGTCGATGCTCTCCTCTGTGCAGTCGGACGTGTTGGCTATCGCCACCGAGCCATCCTCACACGCCGGGCTGGTCGAGCTTGGCTTCGATCACGACTTGCACGTGGTGTGCGAGAAGCCGTTGGCCCTCACGACGCATCATCGCGCGAGCGTCAAGGCCGCAGTGGAGAGTTCAAACGACCTCGCCCTGGTGAGCATCCACCAGTATCGGTACTCGCGCACGTGGATGCGTCTAGCCCTTTGGATGCGTGTCGCTAATGCGTTGCGTCTGCCCTTCTCGCTGTTGGCGGAAGTATCCCGCCGCGGCGTCGAAGATCCTCACGCGGCGTCATCGTGGCGGACCGAGCTATCCACATCGGGGGGCATGCTCGCCGATCACGGATCGCACTTCATCGCGCTTGCCTGGACAATCGACCAGCGATTGTCGGCTCTCGACGGGAAACGACTACGGCAAGGACCGGACGGCGAGCGTTCATCGGGCACTGTTCGCGTCGGCTCGGGAGTGCTCGAGCTGCGCATGTCCACGACATCGGGTGCGCGACGAACCCGGGTCGAGGCCCGCGCACCCGGTCTCACGATCGACTGGCAGGGGTCACGTCTCGAGCTGCTCGCGCGCGGTCGACACATTGCTTCACGGCGAACCGATGCACTAAGCAATAGGAACTATCTTGATTCTCTCTACCACCCCTTCTACGCCGATCTGGCTCAGAACCTGTCCAACGATGTTTGGCGAGCCAGCCGAACTGGCGAATCGCTGGCCGTCGGGACGATCCTCGTAGATCTACTGGAGCGCGCCGCCAACTAAGCTGGGGGATGCGCGTGACGAGGCACTCTGTCGCTGTACACACTGATCCAAGCGGGATCGACCGTAGCGCCTGGGCCGCTCTAACCGCCCGCTCGCCCGCATCACTGATCGGCTCACCGAGCTGGGTGGAAGCCGCGTTCGCCAGCACACATCGAGGGATGACCCCGCTGCTGCTCGCCGCCGAAACCGATCAGTTTCTAACCGGCCTGCTACCGCTCGCAGTCGACGAGTCGGGACCGATCTCCGCGGCTTGTCTAGTCGGAGCGCCATATAACGACTTGAGCGACATCCTGACGCTGCCCGACCATGAGGTAGAGGCAGCTACCGCAATACTCGAAGCCGTCCGGTCGCTTATCGCGCAGGGGTTGACCGTCACTTTGCACAGCGTCGATCCAGACGGCGTTCTTGCCAGCGTCGACGCACGCAGCGCCGTCTTCGAGTGGTCGCCGGAAAGGTCGGCACCGACGGTGCCCCTCGATCGCGAGCTCGAGGCTGTGGTCTCCTCGCGACGCCGACGCACATGGGGAAACCGGCTGCGGCGTTTGGAAAAGGGCCATGACGTTGAGTTCAGGGCTATCGAAGGACCGCCGGCGCATACTGCACTGCCCGACTTCGAGCGACTGCGCGAGCTCCGCCGATTGGCCACTGGCCGTCCGCCCGAGCGACCGCCCGTTATGCTGGTCGATGAGGCCGTCAGGCGCCTTGCATCTCAGGGTGCGGCAGTTCTCATGGACATGCTCATTGACGGCGTCCCGGTGGCACAGGACCTCTACCTGGTCGACCCGCCCGTCGCGTTGATGTGGCTACGTGGCTTGGATCCAGCGTGGCACGCGTTTCCCTGCGGGCACCTTTTGCTCTGCTGGACCGCCAGGCACCTGCGTAGTAAAGGCTACGAGGTGCTCGACATGGGGCGCGGGGATGAGGCCTACAAGTTCATCTTCGGTGCCAGTCGGCGCGTGTTGCTACGCGGAACGCCCTCCCGGACATCGTTCCAGCGAGCCACAGATGACGCCTAGTCGCCCCCGACGGGCGCGTCTGCCATTCGCTGCGGCCGCCGGCGAGAGTAGTAGAGACGTACCGGCGGCAAGATCGCCCACCGCAAAGCGCGATAGAGCGCCTGGGCCTCGCGTATCTCTTCACGCAAACCAATACTGCGTGCCTGGGCGGCCGCCGCCGCAGCGATCCTTGAGCCGTCTTTCGGTCGACCTCCCAGCAGCTGCAACCGTGCTTCGCTGAGCGCAATCCGTACCTGCATTCTCTGATCCTCGTACTTCGTCGCAATGCCACGCGACCGCTCGAGCAAATCACCTGCTTCGGCGAAGTCCCCTCGATGCATCGAGACCTCAGCCAGCATTTGCAGCGGATAGGCCTTGACTCTCTCCCAAGGGATTTGGTCGGCAAGCTCTTGGTGCGCTCGTGCTGCTGCCTCACACAGATCCAACTCGCCTAGATACCAGTAGCACGCCGCTCTAAGATCCTGAAGATCGACCAAGATGTGACGATCACCAGCCTGACTGGCGAGCTCGTCCGCGCCCTCGAGTGCAACGAGCGCCTCGCGCGGTTCTCGCGAGCGATACGCGACATAGGCACGCACCCGCATCTGACGCGCGATTTCCGCCGGTGACCCTGACTGCCGGGCGGCGATCAGGCCGTGAGCGAGCGACTCGCGAGACCGCTCGAGTTCTCCACGAATTGCGCAGTTCATCGTCCGTGATGCCGACGCGCGGGCAGCCCGTTGATAGTTGCCCGCGCGGACGGCACTGTTGTAGGCGAGGGTGGCGATCGCAATGCGATCGTCGAGCTTGCCGAGGGTGAAAAGGATGTCCAGAACGGCAGTGAACAGACCGTGCAGATCGTCCGCACTTTCTTCTACATAGAGCTGCTCAGCAACGACGGTGATTGCACCGACGTGAGGAATCGCACCAGTCGCGTCCTCCCATTCTTCAGAGAAGCGACCGATGTAATGCTGTGCAAGACGTTCGGTAAAACCTTCGATCTCCTCGCCGGGAGCGATCGCCAGTACTGAGTTACGCACACCGACGCCACACGTAAACAGGTTGGGGCGTCCTTTGACGCGAACACAGGTCACCAGTCCGGCGGACATCAACTGAGTCAGGACCAACGCCACGTGGTCATCCGATCTCTCTGTCGCGACCGCCAGCTGCGATGCGATGGCATTCCCGCGCAGGAAAGCGCACGCAGCAAGTACCGATTTGGCCTCCATTGGAAGTCCCGCCAGGCGGTGCCCGAGCATTACCTCGGCACCGTCGCCCCGTCGGGCGGCCTCCAGTTGCTCCTCGACCGAGCGAGGGCTGCTATCCAGTCCGTCGATAAACAAGGTGATCAGGTAGGGGTTTCCCCCGAAAAGCTCTAGTACTCGGTCGATGAACTCGCCGTCGGTCAGATCTGGGACCATGAGGCTCTGTCGTTCGACTTCCTGAATAATCAGGTCGCGTGCCTCGGAGAGCTCCAAGTCCTTCAACCGTACCCGTGGAGCGACAAGCACCCCAGGACTATTGACCGAAGCAATCACGACCGAGTCGCGCGGCACCGCGCCTAGCAACCTGCTGAGCTCCTGCGATCTCGCGTCATCTGTGAGCACGAGGTCATCTATGAGCAGCACCGTTGGGTGCTCGGCCAGATGCGCCCGAATTGCATCGAACTTTTCGTCGTGTGCCACGGCCGACAGAGAGCGATCGTCGGTCAGTACGCTGAGCGCACTGCACAGCTCGGTGAGTGTCGGACAGCGGTTTTGACAGTCGATCCATATAAACGAGTGCGCCCGAGCATCGCGCCGAGCAAGTACCTCTCGCTCCTCGAGGCAGTAGGCCAGCTCGGTGGCCGTGGCGCTCTTGCCTACGCCGACCTCGCCCTCGATCGCGATTACAGCCTCGCCCCCGCGTAGCTTGTCCACGGCCTCATGGAGCTCGGCGACACGGTTTATCAGCTGCTTCCGGTGCGGCAGCGCAAAGTCCTGGCGCTCCGGCGCGATGGGAACCCTGGGCACAGAGACACCTCGTCGGGTGTGGCGTGCGTTCCAGACACTCGCGAGAGCACTCACAAGCGTCACGATCGCCGCAACCGCCCCCAGCCAAATCGCGACCTGCCCCCAATCTATGGCACTAATCAGCATCTTCGCGCTCTTTGCATGCGCTGATCTCCAGTTTGGCTTTGCGCTACAGCCTAAATGCCCCCGGTCGCGACATTCGAGATCGACGGTTCAGGGGTGTCGATAGATCGAATTCGGGGCTGAGTAGCATAGCCGCGGGAAAGGCCGTTATGGCTACGAGCTGAGCGCTCAGCCGGGCTGGGTTACACGGGACTCGTTTCGTAGGCTCCCAACCTTCATTGGGTGAGCGTCTCGGCGACCCTTCGCGCAGCGTATTGCTCCTCGACCCCTCGTGGTGGCCGGCCGTGCTCGGCTATCGCGATTTCGAGGCTGATACTGCTTCGCCACGGCCACCATCTCGCGTACCCACAATCCAGCTCCGGTGGTGCGCGAGGCGTATGGTCACCGACGCGTACATATGGCCCCCGGCCTGAGCGAACTGCCTCTTAGACCCAGCTCGTCTCCGGGCTCTTGACCCGCCCAGAGTCCTGAGCACGGCAAGCCGGTACTCGAAGGTCTGGGCGGCCCACATCGCCCATCCGTACCCGACCAAGAGGCCACCGTTTCGTCCGACTGCTTGAGCGGCCCTCTGGGTAGCCGACGTCACGTTCACTCGATCTGCAAAGCGCCAACTTGGACGTTCCACGACCGCGGTTCGGCCGCTGGGGAAATGCGTTGGGAAATACTCAAGGCCTCCGAGGCCCCAGGTAAGGTCAAAAAACACCGACGACGCAGGCCTTTTACGATGCCGGAGGAGGGACTCGAACCCCCGACACGCGGATTATGATTCCGCTGCTCTAACCAGCTGAGCTACTCCGGCGGGGTGGCGCAGTTTAGCCTCGTCGTGATGACGCCACCGATCCTGCTCGCCGTTCCCAACGTGTCCGACGGACGCGACGCAAAGCTGCTCAACGAGCTGGCTCAAGCTGCCACGGCGCCCACGCCGACGGCCGCCACGGGTGGCCGCACAGAGCCCAGCGGCGACGGCGCGCCGGTGCGCCTGCTGGACATGCACAGCGACCGCGATCACCATCGCGCCGTGTTCACGCTGGCCGGCCGCCAGCGCGCGCTGGCCGACTCGCTGCTGCGCTTCGTCGGCGTGGCCATCGGCTCGATCGACGTCGTCGCGCGCGCCGGCGGCGATGCGTCGCAGGCGGGCGCGCACCCGCACGTGGGCGTCGTCGACGTCGTGCCGCTCGTCTACCTCGACGCCTCCGCGCGCGGCGCAGCCTGCGCCGAGGCGCTCGTCGTCGCCGACCGCCTCGGCGAGCAGCTGGGCGTGCCGGTGCTGCTCTACGGCGAGCTCGCGCACGATCGCCCCGGGCGAACGCGCGCCGAGCTGCGCCGCGGCGGCGTCACCGCGCTCGCCGCACGCATCGCCGACGGTTCGGTTGCGCCTGACTTCGGCCCGCATGTAATCCACCCGAGCGCCGGCGCCACGCTCGTCGCCGCGCGCGAGCCGCTCGTCGCCTTCAACCTGCAGCTGCGGGCGCCGGCGACCGTCGACGACGCGCGCCGCATCGCCGCGCTGGTCCGCGAGGGCGGCGAGCAGGGCATGCCCGGGCTGCGCGCGATCGCCGTGCAGCTCGCCGGCGGCGTCGCACAGGTCTCCATGAACGTCGAGCGCCCCTTGCACCTGCCGCTGGCCGAGATCGTCGAGCGCGTCGCGAGCCTTGCGCCGCTGCACAGCGCAGAGCTCGTCGGCCTGGCGCCGCGCGCCGCGCTCGACGGTTTCCCCGCAGATCTGCCCATGCCCGGCTTCGACGCCGCCCGTCACGTCATCGAGCGGGCGCTCTCGCTCGCCCCCGGCGCCGAGCCACTAGGCTGCTGACATGGCCCAGACCAGGCGCAAACGCCAGACCAAGCACCGCGGCAACGCCGCCGGCATGGTCGAGTCGCGCGGGCGCACCGGTCGCAAGCCAACCGCAGCCGAGAAGAGCGGCAACGCGGCCGAGGCATCGCGCTCCAAACAGCCGCGCGTCTCCCGCGCCGACACGCCGCCCACCTGGCGCGGCGCCTTCTTCCGCGGCCTGCTCGCCGCCGGCGTGCTGGCACTGCTCTCCGGACTGATCCTCAACGCCTCGCCCGGCCAGACCGTCGCCTACTTCTTCGTCGGCCTGCTCGCCTACACGCCCATCAGCTTCTACAGCGATCAGTGGATCTTCAACCGCCGCCAGCGCAACAAGGCAAAGCGCGGAGGCAAGACCGCCTCGCGATGAGCGCGCGCCGACCGGCAGAGGACCCGTCGTCGTGAGCGCGCTCGACGTGCGCTCGTTCACCGTCGGCGCCGTGCAGGAGAACTGCTACGTCGTCAGCGACCCCGACGCGTCGCCGGCAGCCGACGGCTTGCGCCCGGCGGTCATCGTCGATCCAGGCGACGAGCCCGAGCGGCTGCTGGAGGCGATCGCCGCGCTCGGCGTGCGCATCGAGGCGATTCTCATCACGCACTGCCACTTCGATCACATCGGCGCCGTCGCGCCGGTCGCGCACGCCACCGGCGCGCCCGTCTACTGCCCGCAGATCGAGCGCCCGGTGCTCGCCGACGTGATGAGCTGGGTGCCGCCCGGCTTCGGCCCGTTCGAGAGCTATGAGGCCGAGCACACGGTCACTGGCGGCGACAAGCTCGAGCTCGCCGGCCTGCAGATCGACGTGCTGTTCACGCCCGGCCACAGTCCCGGCCACGTCACCTACGCGATCGCGCCAGGCGGCGCCGACGGCGCGGCCGCGAACGGCGCGCGCGCGCTGCTGTCCGGCGACGTGCTGTTCCAGGGCTCCGTCGGTCGCGTCGACCTGCCCGGCGGCGACTGGGCCACGCTGGAGCGCTCCATCGGCGGCCTGCTCCGCGCCTATCCGCCTCAGACCGTCGTCTATCCCGGCCATATGGGCGTCACCACACTCGGACGCGAGCGCGACACCAATCCCTTCCTGACAGAGCTGCGCGAGCGCGTACCGCGCGAGACGGCCGCGCCCGACGCGACGGCCGCCGGCAGTTGAGCGCCCCCAAGCTCAAAGCCCCGCGCGGCACATATGACGTGCTCGGCGAGCAGGCTGCGACTCGCGCGTTGCTGGAGTCGCGTGCCAGGTCGCTGCTGGAGGGCGCCGGCTACGAGCGCATCGAGACGCCCACCTTCGAGGCAACCGAGCTGTTCGCGCGCGGCGTCGGCGAGTCCACCGACATCGTGCGCAAGGAGATGTTCACGTTCACCGACAGCGGCGATCGCTCGCTGACGCTGCGTCCCGAGGGCACCGCGCCCGTCTGCCGCGCCTACGTCGAGCACGGCATGCACAAGCGCCGCCAGCCGGTCAAGCTGTGGTACCTGTCGAGCTTCTTTCGCCACGAGCGCGCGCAGGCCGGGCGCTTTCGTCAGTTCTGGCAGGTCGGCGCCGAGGCGCTCGGCTCAGATGACCCGGCCGTCGACGCCGAGTCGATCGCGCTGCTGGCCGCGCTGCTGCGCGAGATGGACGTGCGCGAGGTGCGCCTGCGCCTATCCAGCCTCGGCAGCGCCGACAGTCGCGCCGAATATCGCGAGAGCCTGCAGGCTTACCTGCACGCCAACGAGCAGAGTCTCTCCGAGGACGTGCGCAGCCGCATCGAGCTCAACCCGCTGCGCGCCTTCGACGCAGACCATGAGGGCACGCGCCGGGTGATGGCCGACGCGCCGCGCCTGCTCGACCACCTCTCAGACGACGACGCGCAGCACTTCGCGCAGGTGCGCGAGCTGCTCGACGAGGCCTCCGTCGCCTATGAGATCGACTCCACGCTCGTGCGCGGCCTGGACTACTACACGCGCACCGTCTTCGAGTTCACCTCCGACGCGCTCGGCGCGCAGAGCGGCGTCGGCGGAGGCGGGCGCTACGACGGCCTGGTCGAGCGCCTTGGCGGGCGCCCGACGCCCGGCATGGGCTGGGCCGCCGGCGTCGAGCGCATCATGCTCGCCGGCGACGCGCCGTCGCCGGGCGCGCGGCCGGTCGACGTGTTCATCGCGCTGGAGTCGTCGCAAGCGCGACGCGTCGCCTTCGGCCTGCTCGAGGCCGCTCGCTCGGCCGGCCTCGGCGCGCAGATGGTGCTCGGCGGGCGCTCGCTCAAAGGCCAGCTCGGCCACGCCGACGCGCTCGGCGCGCGCTACGTCGCAATCGTCGACGACGGCGCCACCACGCTCAAGGACTTGCAGGACGGCGGCCAGCAGCAGCTGGCCACGGACACCGTCGTGCACGCCATCTTGCGCGGCCTGCGCACCCTCTAACGCTTGCGAATCGCGCCGGCGACGTCCATCCGGCGGGATCGCGTTCAACTCTCGCCGCGCAAATGCCGAAGGTGAGAGCAATGTCGCAGATCTCGCGCCCCTTTCAGATCGCACTCGTAGCGATCGTCGCGCTCGCGCTCGTGTGGCTGGTGTTCCTGCGCGGGCACTCCTCGAGCAGCGAAAGCTCCTCCTCGACGGCTTCATCCAGCGCGCAACCGGCGACAGCGGCCAAACCATCTGCCTCGAGCGCTTCCGGCTCCTCGAGCGCCGGCGCGGGCGGCTCGTCCGGCTCCAAAGCCGGCAGCACGCCCTATCACGGCTCCGCGCCCGGCGTCGCCGGCCTGACGCGCGCGATCGCCAAAGCACGCGGCGCAGTCGCGCAGTCCCAGCGCGAAGCCAAAGCGCAAGCGGGTTCGTCCGCAGCGCAGGGCGCCTCCTCCAGCGGCTCCACGCACTCTTCACAGGCCGGTTCGCAAAGCAGCTCCAGCGGAGCCGCTGCGCCATCGGCCAAAGCCGCACCGGGTGAAAGCTCGTCGGCCAAGATCAACGGCGCGCCCGTGCAGGAAGCCGCTGTGCAAGCGCAGCTCAAAGCCGGCCGCACCGTGATCATCCTGTTCTGGAGCCCCAGCGGCGCCGACGACAAAGCCGTGCACCTGGAGCTTCAACTGCTGAACGCGATCGACAAGAAGTTCGGCCGCAAGGCCAACAAACAAATCGCCGTGCACTACGCGCACGCCAACGAAGTCGGCCAGTTCGGCTCGATCACGCGCTCGCTGCAGATTCTGCAGACGCCGACCACGCTGGTGATCAGCCCCAGCGGCAACACCAAGACGCTCACCGGCCTGACCGACGCCTACGCGATCCAGCAGGCGATCGGCGAAGCGCGCCACCCCTAGCGCCGCCGCAGGGCCGGGCTCCGCAGACCTCGCCGCATCGCCCAGCCAGCGCCAATAGGGCCTTAGACTCGGTCGCGTGCACGCCAGCGCAGACGACCTTCGCCAGCACCTCGAACGACCGCTCAGGCGCGGCCACATGCCCGACGGCGCCTGCACCGGCGCCGCCGGCGGCGCGGCCTGCGGCGACCTGATCCGCATCTCGCTGACGATCGACTCCGCCAGCGCCGACGGGCGCATCGCCGACGCTGGCTTTGACGCCAGCGGCTGCGGCGCCGCGCTGGCAGCCGGCAGTTCGGCCGTAAGCCTGCTTCAAGACGCGCCGCTGTTGGCGGCCGCGCGCATCGGCGCACGCGAGATCGAAGCCGAGCTGGGCGGCCTGAGCGCCGCCAAGCGCCACGCCGCCGAGCTGGCAGCCGACGCGCTGCATCGCGCGCTCGGCCAGGCCGCACGTGAGCAGGCGCAGCTGGCGCCGTCGGACTCGCGCGCGCTGGTGGCGATGAGCGGCGGCGTCGACAGCGCCGTGGCGGCGCTGCTGGTCGCGCGCGAAGGGCGCCAGGCCGTCGCGGTCACGCTGGAGCTGTGGTCTGAGCCGGAGAACGACGGCGAGTCCAGCTGCTGCTCGGCGCAGGCCGTACGCGGCGCACGCGCTGTGGCGCACGAGCTCGGCATGGCGCACCTGTCGATCGATCTGCGCGCCGAGTTCCGCGCGGGCGTCGTCGACGGCTGGCTGGCGGACCACCGCGCTGGCCTCACGCCCAACCCGTGCGTGCGCTGCAACGGCAACGTGCGCCTCGACGCGATGCTCGAGCTCGGCCAGCGCCTGGGCGCGCAGATGCTTGCCACCGGCCACTACGCGCGCGTCGAGCACGGCCGACTGCTGCGCATGGCAAGCGACGTCGCCAAGGACCAGAGCTACGTGCTCTCGGCACTGTCTCCCGACTCGCTTGCACGCATGCGCTTTCCGCTCGGCGACATGCACAAGCAGCAGGTGCGCGAGCTCGCGCTCCAGGCCGGCCTGGAGGTCGCGCGCAAGCCCGACTCGCAGGATCTGTGCTTTCTCGCTGGCACCCGTCACAGCGCCTTTCTGGAGCGTCACGGCGAGCTCGGCGAGCGCCCCGGACCGATCGTCGACGCGCAGGGCGCCGTGCTCGGCGAGCACCGCGGCGCGCACTCCTACACCGTCGGCCAGCGCCACGGCCTCGGCGTCGGCGCGTCGCAGCCGCTGTATGTGCTGCAGACGGACACGATTGCCAACACCGTCACGGTTGGCCCGCGCGAGGCGCTTCGCACCGCCAGCCTGCCCGTGCGCGAGCTGACGCTGCACCGCCACGGCGAGTGCGTCGACGGCGTGCGCGTGCGCTCGCACGGGCGGCGCCTGCAGTGCCGCCTGCCACAGGCACTCGAGGTCGGTCGCCACGCCAGCGCGCGCATCGAGCTGGCACAGCCGGCCGAGCGCACCGCGCCGGGCCAGATCGCCTGCCTGTATGCCGGCGAGCTGGTGGTCGGCTACGGCACGATCGCCTCCTAGTCGCCGTCGCGCCCCTGCGACCCAGGCGCAACCTAAGA
>DATARK010000039.1:0-16621 GCA_036264175.1 Solirubrobacteraceae bacterium | reverse complement strand
CCGGCTGCACGCTGGCCTCCAGCAAAGCGGCCTGCCAGAGCAGCGGCGCTCCTGCCGGTGAGATCGACACCAGCTCGCTGAACGGCCAGCTGGGCTTCATCGAAGATCGCTCCGGCCCGTCTGACGAACTGCTCGTCTCGGCCGGCATCGACCTCAGCCAGAGCCCGACGCTGATCTCGGCGCAGTGCGCCGGCGCCAGCGAAGCGCTGTCGGTCAGCGGCTCGGTCATCGGCGCGATCGCCAGCCCGAACAAAATGAGCAGCGGAGTGACGCTGACCTACTCGCAGAGCTTGGGCAAACAGTCGCCCGAAGCCTTCGAAGAAGCGGCCAAAGACACGCTAAGCGCGACGCTCGGCTCAGGCGCAGAACAGGCCGGGCTGACGACCAAACAGAAACTCATAAGTGAAGAACACCTCGAGGTGAAAGTGGCGCAGGAATAGGCGCCTGCTGGAGTAGGCGCCCGCAGAGATAGGCGCCCCGGACTGGCCAAGCGGGCCCGAGCGATGCTCGAGCCCGCTTGCTTTCAGATCTGCTCGATCTCCGGTGCGTCGGCGCGCAGCAGAGCGGGCTCCTCCGGTGTCGGAGGCGATTCGCCCGGCACTTTGAGTTTGCGCCACGGGCGCTTGACGATCAACCAGCTGGCGGCGCCGCCGAGCAGCGCCACGCAGAGGATCCAGCCGAGCGCCGTCGTGCCGACGCCCACGTACTTAAGCCCCGACGCGGCGATCACGAAAGTGATCACCGGGCGGATGATGCGATCGGGAGCGCTGGAGGAGAGCAGCGAGCCGATGAACACTGCCGGCACGCTGCCGATGATCAGCGAGATGGTCACGCCGAACTCGACGTGACCGAAGGCCAGCGCGCCCAGCGCGGCCGCAAGCGTGAGCGGCACCGCCTGCGTCAGGTCCGTGCCGACGAGCTGGTTGGCGCCGAGCATCGGGTAGAGAAACAGCAGCATGATGATCATCAGCGAGCCCGAGCCGACGGACGTGATGCCGACGACGGTGCCGCCGATCATGCCGATGGCGATCGTGCGCAGCGGCTTGGGCGCGATGTCGTGGACGACACCAAGCCGAATCTGGCCGGATCGCCGATCGAGGATGTAGCGCAGCACCATCGCGCTCGCGCCGATCAGCAGCGCGATGCCCAGCGCCAGCTCGATGTTGCTCTGCGCCGTTTTCGCGTGGCCCATCAGGCTCAGCAGGTAGGAACCGACGAAGGCCATCGGCACCGAGCCGAGCACCATCCAGCCGACCAGGCGCAGGTTGACCGTTTTCTGGCGCAGGTGCACGGCGGCGCCGATCGGGCGCATCATCACGGCCGCCACGAGGTCGCTGGAGATCGCCGAGGACGGCTTCACGCCGAACAGCAGGATCAGCATCGGCGTCATCAGCGCGCCGCCGCCCGCGCCGGTCATGCCGACGAGAAAGCCGATCACGGCGCTCCCCAGAACGATGTACGGATCTACATGCATTGCCCCTCCCTCGGCCGCCGACAGTAGCGGACCCGCGCCGCATCGGCCAGTGGGCAGCGGCTTTCCTTTCATGAACGGGGCACGATCGGGCCGGGCCGCTGGGCCCGACCCGATCGCCAGTGGGACTCCCGGAGAATGGATCGGTCTCCGGGCGAGGGACGAGGGACCTGTCAGGCGCCTCTACATCGTTCGCCCGCGTGGGCCGGCGCCGCGAGGGCGTCGGCCAGGCCACCGGCAAGGATGCGGTCTTGCCTGCGGGAGGGGGTCACGCGGACGAACATTGTTCAGTAACCATATCAACATTATTGGCTTCGTCAAGCCGGCAGCGAAAACGCGCCGCGAGGGGCTCGCGAGCACCGTTTCCTAAGCCGGCGCCGGGCACCTGCGGATCTGCTGCTACCAGGCCTGCTGGGCGTGGCAGTGGGGGCAGGCGACGGTCGTCGAGACCGGCGCGCGAAACAGCAGGCCGCAGGAGCAGGCATAGGAGGCCTCGTCGAGCGGGCCACCGGCGCTGCGCACGCGCGCGACGGCCAGATCGGCGACCTTCGTCGCCGGCTCAGCGGCAGAGCGCGCGGACTTGCGCCGGTGCTGTTCGTCGCGCGAGCGGCGGTGCTCGCGCAGGGTCTGGGGGAGTCGAGCTCGCATGCCTCTGGAGATAGAGACTCTGCTCATCGTCAAAGGTTTCGCTCTGCAGGACGGATTTCCTCGTGGGCGGCGTCGCGATCGGCGATCGGCGATCGGGGGCGGGGCGGCACGGCGGAGTTGGCCGTTTGAGATAATGGGCCCGATGAACCCCGCGCGTAAGCGAACGGTGCGCCTGGTCGTGGCACTGAGCGCCGCCGTCGTGCTGGCATCCGCGCTGATCTACACGAGCTTCAGCGCGGCCAGCCCTGCGCTGAGCCCGAGCCAGCTGGTGCGCCAGGCGCAGCCCGGACGCAGCTACCAGGTGACCGGCACGGTCGTGCACGGCTCGGTGCGCCACGTCGGCAACACGCTGGACTTCAGCGTCGCCGATCGCGCCGGTCAGACGGAGGTGCCGGTCGCCTACACGGGCACCGTGCCCGATCCCTTCCGCGAAGGCCGCGAGGTGATCGTGACCGTCGACAAGCGCGGCGGTCTGTACATCGGCGAACGCGATTCGCTGATCACCAAGTGCCCGTCGAAGTACAAGACCGCTCCAACGGGCGAGAAGCAGAACTTCTGAGTGGCCGATCTCGGCCGCATCTGCCTGCTGCTGGCGCTCGCCGTCTGCGTGTACGGCATCGTCGCGTCGATCTACGGCGTGCGCAGCGGGCGCGTCGAGTACTCGGAGTCCGGTCGCCGCGCGGTATATGCGCTGGCGATCGTGCTCACGGTCGCCTTCGCGATCCTCGAGATCGCCTTCCTGCGCAACGACTTCGCTTTCAACACGGTCGCCGACACGTCGAGTCGCACCACGCCGACGTTCTATCGCGCCGCTGCAGTGTGGTCCTCGCAGGAAGGCTCGCTGCTGCTGTGGGCCTGGCTGCTGTCGCTGTGGTCCAGCCTGGCGTTGTTTCTGGTGCGCAAGCGCATGCGCGACGTGGCCGCCTATGCGCAGGCGATCCTGCTCGGCTTCGGCGGCTTCTTCATCGCGCTGATGATCTTCTACGCGACGCCGTTTGCCACGACCAGCCCGACGCCCGCCGAAGGAGTCGGGCTCGATCCGCTGCTGCGTTTTCCGACGATGATGATCCACCCGCCGATGCTCTACTCCGGCTACACGCTGTGCACGATCCCGCTGGCCTTCGCGATGGGCGCGCTGCTGACGCGACGCGTGGACGCCGACTGGATCCGCGCGATCAGGCGCTTCGCCTTCGCCGCATGGCTGTTTCTCGGCGTCGGCATTCTGCTCGGCGCGCGCTGGTCCTACTCCGAGCTGGGCTGGGGCGGCTACTGGGGCTGGGACGCCGTGGAGAACGCCTCGCTGATGCCATGGCTGACCGGCACGGCGTTCCTGCACTCGCTGATGATCCAGGAGAAGCGCGGCATGTTGAAGGTGTGGAACACGTCGCTCGTGCTGGCGACGGGCACGCTGGCGATCATGGGCACGTTCCTCGTGCGCAGCGGCGTGCTCAACTCGATCCACGCCTTCGGCGGCGCCACGCTCGGCGTGCCGTTCGTGGCGCTGATCGGCGTGCTGATCGCCGGCTCGATCTACCTGGTCGTCTCGCGGCGCGATACGCTGCGCTCCGAGCACCGGCTGGACTCGCTGCTCTCGCGCGAATCGGCCTTCCTGGCCAACAACGTGGTGCTCGTGGCGCTCTGCTTCGTGATCTTCTGGGGGACCTACTTCCCGCTCATCTCAGAGGCGCTGACCGGCAACGAAGCGTCGGTCGGGCCGCCGTGGTTCGACCGCTACACGGTGCCGCTGGCGCTGATCCTCGTGCTGCTCAGCGGCATCGGCCCGGTGATCGCATGGCGGCGCGCGACCTTCGCCAACGCCAGGCGCAACTTCGTCGCGCCGCTGCTCTGCGCGCTGGCGGCCCTCGTCGCGCTGCTCGTCGCCGGCGTCGCGCACAAGCCCTTCGCGCTGGCCATGTTCGCCTGCGCTGCGTTCGTGCTCGGCGCCGTCGGGCAGGAGTTCTTCCGCGGCGTGCGCGCGCGTCGGGCGATCGCCGGTGAGGCCGTGCCGGTCGCTCTGCTGGCGCTGATCCAGCGAAACCGACGGCGTTACGGCGGCTACATCGTGCACATCGGCATCGCCGTGCTGTTCGTGGGCGTCGCCGCCTCGTCCTCCTTCCAGCACGCGGTCGAGCAGCGGCTCACCCCCGGCTCCTCGGCGAAGGTCGGCGCCTACACGCTGCGCTATCAGCGCCCGACGGCCACCGTGACACCGAGCAACGACGCGGCGCACACCGGCTCGACGCTCAGCCTGGGGGCGGTCGTGGACGTGAGCAAGCACGGCCATCACGTGGCCACGCTGCGTCCGAGCGAGGGCTTCTACGACTCCGGCGAACCGGCGCAGGGCACCGTCGGTCATCTGATCGGCGGGCAGGCGGTCAGCCACATCAGCCTCAGCGGCGGTCCCACGCGTGACGTGTGGAGCGCGATCGCGCCCGACATCTCCGCGCCGGCGCTCGCTCGCATCGTCAGCGTCGGCAACCGCACGCTGCCAGCCGACGAGGCCGATGTCGCGCTCGGCGTGCTCGCGCGCACGTATCTGAAGAACCCGCCGCCGGCGCAGTTCCACTTCATCGTCTCGCCGCTGGTCATGTGGATCTGGATCGGCGGGCTGATCGTCTTCGGCGGCGGCCTGATCGCCATCTGGCCTGCCCCGAGCACGATCCGCCGCCGTGTGGCGCTGCGCTCGCGCGCACGAAGCGCCCACGGCCTGGCGCGCGCCTGACGCTTTCGATGGCGCCGCTCGCCGGCCCCGGCGTGCCTCGGAGGCTCTGAATGCAGATCGTGGCGGTGGTCCTGGCCTTCGCGCTGCTGGCGATCGTGCTGTTCGTCATCAGCGCCCCGTTGCGAGCACCCGCGCCGGATGCCGACGCCGAGTCAGACGCCGCGGCGCTCGATCGCGGCGAGCTGGAGGCCGCGCGCGAGGCCAAGTACCGCGAGATCCGCGACGCCGAGCTCGACCGGCGCACGGGCAAGCTGTCGACCGGCGACTACGAAGCGACCGACGCCGCACTGCGCGCCGAGGCGCTGGAGATCCTCAACAGGCTGCAGGCGCTGGAGGAGCGCGAAGCGGCGCGGGCCGACAAAACGGCGCGGGTCGAGCAGGCAGACTCCGACACGCCGGGCTAGTGCCCCGGAGCGCCGTTAGGCCCAGGGCCGCTTGAGCAGGACGATCGCGTTGACGATGAACAGCACGGCGAAGAAGATCGTCCAGCGGTTCAGGTTGCGCTCGACCATCGAGCCGCCCCCGAGTGGGCCCGTGCCGCTGCCGACGCCGAAAGCGCCCGACAGCCCCGCGTCCTTGCCCGAGTGCATCAGCACAAGGAACACGACGATCACGGAGATGATCACCTGCAGGACCGAGAGGATGGTTTCCATGCTCGAAGGTTACCGCCTCGGTCGCCGCAGGCTCACGGCTCTATCGCGTTGGACAGGGCGCGCGAATGATCTGCGTGACGGTTTTCGCGGGAATGCCGAATTCGCGCGCGCCGCCTTCCATTCCGCCGAAGGTCACTTCGACCTTGCCGAAGAAGCCGCCCTTCGGGCATTCGCCCTTTTTGGGAACCGTTCCGTAGGGGACCACCTTGCCGTTGCGCCTGAACGCGGCGCCCGCCTTGAGGTGGATTTTCCTGGCCGACGCCAGCGGCGCGCCCGGCACCGTCGCGACGGGCGGCACCAGCGTCTTCAGCTCCCAGGAGAATTTGCCCGAGCTCTTGACGTATTTGCCCGTCGAGACGATTTCCAGGCTCACGGGCGACGTGCCGTCGGTGAAGAACAGCAGGCTGCCGCCCGGTCCGAAGAAGGCCTGCAGCGTCGCTTCCTCGGGCACACGTTCTGAGCCGAAGGTGACTTCGCCGAGCACGCTTCCTAGCGCGCTCGCGACCGACGACTTCGGGCAGCCGGAGGCGCCGATGTTCTGCAGCGTCGCTTCGGTGCATTGGCCGAAACCCTGCGGGTGCAGCTTGACGCCCTTGGGCAGGTAGATGTTTACTGCCGAGAGCGGCGGCAGTCCGCCTTTGGGGTTCTGCGGGGTGGCGCCGTAGCCGGACCCTTCGGCTTCGGCGGTCGCTTCGATGTCGGCGCCCTTGCCGTAGAAGTTGCCGGTCCCGGGGAAGCCGGGAATCGGCACGGCTTTGGCGCTCACTTTCAGCGTCGGCGTGGGGATTTCTTCGGCCGATGCAAGCGCCGGCGCTGCCAGCGCGATCATCCCGAGCAGGACCAGCCCCGCTGCGAGTCCCTTGGATGCAAGCGTTGCTGCAAGCGAGATCCGCACCCTGCGAGCCATCTTTGCCCCTTCCTCTTACGCTGACCGCCCGGCATTTTGCCGGCCCCTTTGACAACCTTAACCGGCCGCGCACGAGAATGGATCGGTGCGCGACGCGAGGGAAGGGCTGTTTGCGACCAGCAACGACGGGCAGGAGGCCCCAAGGCGCCATCGAAGAGGCTGACCAGGGCGGCCGAGCACGGTCGGGTTTCAGGCATATGCGCTCGGGGTATTTGCACGGTCTCGACCGGCCGTCGCAGGGAATCCTCCGCGGCAGTACCGTCTGGACGCGATTACGAATCCTTTACGCCTTCGTGCTTGCCTGCCGATATGAATGCGGGTGGGCGTACCCCGCGTTTGTGGGCAAGGCACGCCGACGACGACAATGGGACGACCGACAGATGACCAAGACCGGCGCATGACGCCTCCGGCCCGCTCGCGGCGCTGGGTGTGGCGCGCGCTCGTCTCTGCGCTGGCCGGCAGCGGCATCACAGCAGCTGGACTGGGCCCGATCACGGGCGGCGCGCTCGCGGCGGGGGGCACGGTCACGACGACGACGACCGTCGAAGAATCGCCCGAAACGGAAACGACGCCGGCCGAAACGACAAAAACGACGACGCCGACGGCCACCGCGACGACGCCCGCGCCCACGAGCACGCCCACGACGACGCCGGCTCCGACCACGACGACGCCGCCCGACACCACCTCGACGCAGGCGGAAATCCCAGCGCCCGCCCAGCCGCGCGCCAAGGGCCCGGCGGTGGTGCTGCAGCGGCGACAGAAAACCAGCGCCTCGAAGAACACCGCCACCAGCCCGAGCACCACGCCGACGACGCAGGCGGCGCCTGGCGCCCAAGGCCCCAACAACGTCGCGGTTGCGCCCCAGGTGATCGCCGCGCAGGCCGAAGCCCTGGCCGCCGAGCTCGCCGGCTCCGCCGCCTCCACGCAGGCGCTGTCCTTCTACCGCATACCGCTGTTCCTGCTGCCGATCTACCAGGCCGCCGCGGTGCAGTACGGAGTGCCTTGGCAGATCCTCGCGGCGATCAACGAAATCGAGACCAACTTCGGCACCGACCAGTCGGTCTCCACGGCCGGCGCCGTCGGCTGGATGCAGTTCATGCCGGCAACCTGGATTCAGTACGGCGTCGATGCGCTCAACTCCGGCTATGCCGACCCCTACAACCCGGTCGACGCGATCTTCGCCGCCGCCCGCTACCTGCGCGCGGCCGGCGCGGCGACCGACCTGCACGCCGCGATCCTCGCCTACAACCATTCCGAGGAATACGTCAAATCGGTGCTGCTGCGCGCCAAGCTCATCTCCAGCTACCCCAAGGGCGTGATCGCGACGTTGACCGGCCTCACGGCGGGCCGCCTGCCGGTGACCGGCAAGCAGGTCGCATGGGGTGCGGTGTCGACCGTGCTGACGCGCTCCAGCGCGACCGCCCACGCGGTCGCCGCCAAGACAGCCGCCAAGCCCGCCGCGACCGCGCCGACACAGGCCGCGCCTGTCCCTGGCGCCGCGCCCTTGCCGAGCGCCGCCGCGGCGACCTCGCGCAAGGCCGTCAAGGTTGCGCCGGCGTTGCAGCTGGTCGACCTGATGAGCGCGCCCAACGCCAAGGTGGTCGCCGCCCAGGACGGGCGCATCGTCAAGCTCGGCAGCTCGCACGAGCTCGGCAAGTACCTTATCCTGCGCGACGTCTACGGCGACGTGTTCACCTACGCCGGCCTCGGCACCATCGCCTCGCATTACCCCCGGCCCAAGGCCCACAAGACGCCGGCCTCCGCGACGCCGGCGCTCCCGGCGGTGTCCAACGCCGAACCCAAGCCGAAGCAGCCCGCGACCGCAGGCAGTCATCCTCCGGTGACGCTGAAGGTCTCAAAACCTGCCGCCAAGCACGCCAAGAGCGCCTCGGTTGCGACCGGCGAACCGGCGCCGGCGGCGACCGGCAAGGTGCGCCTGTTCGCTCACCCGGGCAACCCCGACGCGGTCGCCTCGGCTGCGAAGACCAAGCGCGCTGCGCGTTCGACCAGCGTCGGCAAGACGCTGCCGCTGCGCGTCGGCGCGATCGTCTCGCAGGGCACAGTGCTCGGGCGTGTGCGCACGCCGCCCAATGCGCACGACGGGCACCTGCGCTTCGCGATCCGCCCGGGTGGCGACCAGAGCACGATCGACCCGCGGCCGATCCTCAAGAACTGGGCGCAGCTGGGCGTTGCCCTGCACCCGCAGGGCGCGACCGGCGAAACGAACCTGCTCGGCGCCACGGCAAGCGGTGTCTTCCTGATGTCCAAGGACGAACTGGAGCGCGCGGTGCTGTCCGATCCCGGCATCCAGATCTACGCCTGCGGTCGCCAGGACATCGCCTCCGGCGCGATCGACAAGCGCGTGCTCGCCGTGCTCGCCTTCCTCTCGCGCATCGGCCTGAAGCCGACCGTCAGCGCGCTGCGCTGCGGCCACAGCGAGATGACCGTGTCCGGGTATGTATCTGAGCACTACACCGGCGACGCCGTGGACATCGACGCGATCAACGGCACGCCGATCGCCGGCCACCAGGGCGCCGGCACGATCACCGACACGACGATCCGCGCGCTGCTTACGCTGCAGGGCGAATTCGTGCCGCACCAGATCATCAGCCTGATGCAGTACCCGGGCGCGCCGAACACGCTGGCGATGCCCGAACACTGGAACCACATTCACGTCGGCTTCCGACCGGTCGCCGGCGACGTCGCGCTGTCACCCGCCGCGACCGCCAAGGCAGCGCACTCGGCCGGCGCCGGCCAGACGGCGCCGACGCCCGTGATCGAACCGAGCGCGCTGAGCGGCACGCAGTGGAATCAGCTGGTGACGCGCATCGGCGCGCTGCCGGCGCCGAAGGTCGCCGCCAAGCGGAGCGCGTCGGCGATCACCGACGGCAAGCAGACCAAGCCCAAAGGCTGAGCGCGGGGCCCGCCGCGGGTTCGGCGAACACGTCGTAATCGGCACCCGGCGATGGCCCGCCGACGGTCGTCTTGGCGCTGGTGCGTCTGCCATGATCAGCGGTCATGAGCAAGCTCGGCGGCGTCGATCTCGGCGGCACGAAGATCCAGACGGTGATCGTCGACGGCGAGCATACGGTGCTCGGCGCGGCGCGACGACCGACGCCCACCAGCGGGGGTCCCGCCGACGTGGCCGAGGCGATCGAGGGCGCGCTGCGCGACGCCGCCGAGGCCGCCCACGTCGAGCCCGCCCAGCTCGCCGGCGTCGGCGTGGGATCGCCTGGGACGATCGACGGCGGCGCTGTGACCAGCGCGCGCAACCTGCCCGGTTGGGAAGGCAGCTTTGCGCTGGCGCCGACGCTCGCCAAGGCACTCGGCTGCCCGGTGGCGCTGGGCAACGACGTGCAGGTGGCCACCGACGCCGAGTTCCAGCTCGGCGCCGGCAAGCCGTATGACTCGCTGCTGGGCGTCTTCTGGGGCACGGGCGTCGGCGGCGGCATCGTGCTCGACGGCAAGCCCTGGGAGGGCCTCGGCGCGGCCGGTGAGATCGGGCACATCGTCGTCGAGCTGGACGGCGCTCGCTGCACCTGCGGGCGGCGCGGCTGCATGGAGGCTTACGCCGGGCGCTCGGCGATGGAAGCGGACGCCGCGAAGCTGGTGGAGAAGGGCCGCAAGACCGACCTGTTCAAGCTGATGAAGGAGCGCAACCGCACGCGGCTGACCAGCGGCATCTGGGCGCGCGCGCTGGAGCACGAGGACGAGCTAGCGATCCACATGATCGAGCGCGCGCTGCGCGCGCTCGGCGCCGGAGTCGCCTCGGCGCTGAACGTGCTCGACGTGGAGTGCGTGATCGTCGGCGGCGGTCTGGGCGTGCGGCTCGGCGAGCCCTACGCCGAGCGCATCGCCAAAGAGATCCTGCCGCACCTGTTCGCCGACTTCCGCCCGCCCGACGTGCATGTCGCCGCGCTCGGCGATCTCGGCGGAGCGATCGGCGCCGCGCTGCTGCTCGAGGCCGACCGCGCGGCCTCGGCCTCGGCCGCTTAGCGCAGCTCTCAGAAGCCTCCAAGCGTGATCACGACGAGCGCCAGCGAAAGCGTCGAGGTGACCGCGACAGTCACCGCCGCCGCGCCGTCGAGAAAGCCGTGGCTGTGGCGCTCGCCCATCACGCTGTGTGAGCGCGCCAGGCGCCAGATGAAGAACAGGTTGATCGGCAGCAGCAGCCCGTTGACGACCTGCACGCCGACGAGCAGCGAGATCACCGGCACGCCGGGGATCATCGCGACGAACGCGCTGAACAGGATCATGCCGGTGATGATGTTCACGAACACCGGCGCCTCCTCGCGCCGTCGCCCGACGCCCTTCTCATAGCCGAGCGACTCCGACACGACGTAGGAGGTCGCGATCGGCAGGATCGCCGCGGCGAGCAGGCTCGCGCCGAGCAGCCCGACGCCGAACAGCACCTCCGCATACTGCCCGGCGAAGGGGTTCAGCGCGCGTGCGGCGTCGGCGGCTGAGGAGATGTTGTGGATTCCGTGCGTGAACAGCGTCGCGCCGGTGGCGATGATGATGAACGCCGCGATCAGGTTGGCGAACACCGCGCCGGCGACTGCCTCGCGTTCCTCGTGCGGCAGGTCCTCCTCGCGCACGCCTCGCTCGACCACGGCCGACTGCAGGTACAGCTGCATGTAGGGCGTGATCGTCGTGCCGGCGAGCGCGATCAGCAGCACGATGAAGGCCGAGCCCGACTGCAGGTGCGGCACCACGATCGCTTTGCCCACGTCGCCCCAATGCGGATGGGCGAGGATCGCGGCGATCGGGTAGGCGAAGAAGGGGATCGTGAACCAGATGAAGATGCGCTCGGCCGAGCGGTAGGAGCCGCGCACGATGATCAGCCAGATGCCGACGGCGGCGATCGGAACGGAGATCTGCACTGGCACGCCGGCGAGGCCGACGGCCGCACCGATGCCGACGAAGTCCGAGATGCAGATGCCGACGTTGGCGATCAGCACGGCGCTGGTGGCGAACACCGACCAGCGGATGCCGTACTCCTCGCGCACGAGCTCGGCCAGCCCCTTGCCCGTGACGACGCCCATGCGCGCGGCGAGGCGCTGAACGATCGCCAGCGAGATCGTGATCAGCACGATCGCCCACAGCAGCGTGAAGCCGTACTTGGCGCCGACCGACGAGTACGTGGCGATGCCGCCGGCGTCGTTGCCAGCGTTGGCGGCGATCAGTCCCGGCCCGAGCAGGCCGAGGAAGGCGAACAGGCGCGTTCGGCGGGGGCTAAGCCGGGCAGGCAGGCGCGGTCGGCCACGCGTGGCCGACCGGATACGTCGCATGACGGGCGGTACTCGGACCGCCATCGAACTGGCCGCCTGTGGTGCTCATGCAGCGCAGTGTATTCAGTCCTCGCCGAGCAACCCGAAACGTCGCCGCCAGCCGCGCGGCAGCATCGCCTCGAGCACGTCGTCGACGGTCACCACGCCGACCATGCGCTGGTCGTCGGCGACCGGTATGGAGGTCAGGTTGTAGTCGGCCATCTGCCGCGCGACCTCCTCGAAGTCGGCGTCCGGCGACAGGCAGGGCGTCTCGTGCTTTACGAACGACTCCAGGCGCGCACCCGCGTCCGCGCGCAGCAGCGCCGTGACCGGCACGCTGCCTTCCAGCGAGCCCTCGGACGAAGTGACGAACACGGTGCTCAGCAGCTCTGGCGCGATCGGCGAGCGGCGCACCGCTTCCAGCGCGTCGCCGGCCGAGGTCGCCCCGCGCAGCTGCACGAAGTCGGGGCTCATCAGGCCGCCGGCCTGCGCCGGGTCATAGCCGAGCAGCGCGCGCACCTTCACCCGGTGGCTGACCGGCAGCAGCGAGAGCACCGGCTCGCGTCGCTCCTCGTCGAGCTCGCCGACGATGTCGGCGGCGTCGTCGGGTGCCATGCGCGAGAGGATCTGCGCCACCTGCTCGTCCGGTCGATCCTCCAGGAACTCCTGCTGGTGATGGTCGTCGAGCTCCTCGAACACGTCCGCCTCCAGCTCGCGGTCGTCGTCGCCGACCGCCTGGATGATCTCCTCACCCTCGCGCCGCGAGGCGGCCTCGACGAGGTCGGCGATCTGCGCCGGGTGAAGCTTTGCCAGCTTGGGATGGGGCACGCGCAGGCGCACCGTCGGCACGTGCCCGACGAACGGCTCGACGCCGGCCCAGTCGAGGAACTCGCCCGTGGCGATGTGCGAGCCCAGGCCCTTGGGCAGCAACCGCCGCAGCCCGCCGCGTGGGCCGGTGTCGACGCCGACCACGCGCCACGACCCCGCGACGTGCGCCAGCTCGATCTCGTTCGCGCGCACCAGGCGCGCGCCCTGCACGTTGATCAGCTGGCGATCGAGCAGGTCGCGCTTGAGCAGCACCTCCTCGGCGCGTCGCTCGAAGCGGCGCAGGTCGAGCTTGGCCTTGCGCAGCACGACACCCTCTGAGCCGATCTGCGAGACGCGCTCGGCGCCGAGGTAAGACGTGCGTCCGGCGACCGTCACCAGAAAGCCCGTGATCGGCGGGTAGCCGACGCCGCCCAGGCGCACGATCAGATCGTCGACCTTGCCCAGCCGCTCGCCGTCTGCGTCTCTGAGCGGACTGCCCACAACCGCCGACAGATGCAGGATGGGAGGAGCCTGCGTTGCCGCCGCGTTCACTCGCTCATCGTATCTTGAGTCGATGCTGCCCTTCTGGATCTCGATCGGTCTGCTGTCGCTGTCCCAGGGCGCGGTCGTGGCGCTCGCACGAGTCCCCCGAGCGCCGGTGCTGGCGCGACTCCGCGCCCGACGCTGGGCGGTCATCCCGCCGCTGTCGGTGGCTGGCTTCGTGCTCGTCGCCGGCGCCGCAGAACACGCCAGCGCGCAGGGCCTGACCTATCTGGCGCTGTGCGCGGTGCCGCTGCTGGCGGCTGGCGCGCTCGGCTGGCTGACGCCCGGCGCGCGCCCGTTGCGCTCGCTGCTCGCAGCCGCGCTGTTTGCGCTGGCCTGGGCCGATCGCGGTGCGCTGCCCGGCCAGGCCGCCGCGCTGATCCTCTCGGCGCTCAGCTGCGTCGCACTTGGCGTGCTGCTGGCGCTCGTCACGCCGCCACGCTGGCTCGGCGCCGGCGTCATCGCGATGGCGATCGCCGACGCGGCCCTGGTCGTCGCCGATCTCCTGCAGCGTCCCAACGATGCGCTCAACGCCGCGCATCCCGCCGCCGGCCTGCCGCGCCTGCAGAGCGCGCAGCTCGGCTCGGCCGTGATCGGCTACGGCGATCTGTTCGTCGCCGGCACGCTCGGCGCGCTGCTCGCGCTCGCCTGGGGGCGTGAAGTGCAGCGGCGCGGCGCGGCACTGTGCGCCGGGCTGGCGGTCGCCTTCGACCTGCTGTTCTTCTTCGTCGACGAGCTGCCGGCCACCGTGCCGGTCGCGCTCACGCTGATCGTCGTGGCGCTCTCGCGCCGGCGGAGATGCGCGCGGACGGCGCCAGCTCGAGCGCCTGCAGGGTCTGCGGCGCGTCGCCGGCAGGGCCGATCTGCGGCTCCTCGGCGGCCAGCCGCGCGGTGACGGTGCGCGAGGTCGTCTCGACGGCCGGCGGCGCCTGGACCGCGCGGTCTGAGGCCGCGCCGGCCTCCTCGATGCGCCGCACCTGCGGCACGACGCGTGCGTCGAAGGAGCCGACCGCCTCGTTGTAGGCGGCGATCGCCGAGTCCAGCTGGCGGCCGACCTTCGACAGCGGCTCGACGAAGCGCCCCAGCCGGCGGTGCAGCTCGCGCGCGGACTCGGCGATGTCGCGAGCGGACTCCGCGATGCGCTCCTCGCGCCAGCCGTGATGCGCCGCCCACAACAGGCCGATCAGCGTCGTCGGCGTGGCCATCAGCACCTGCTGCGCCACGCCGTACTCGATCAGCCCCGGGTCAGCCGCGAGCGCCGCCTGGTAGATGCCGTCGGACGGCACGAACATAACGACGAACTCGGGCGAGGCCTCGAGCTGTCCCTGATAGCCCTTGGCGGCCAGCTTGACGATGTGCTCACGCGTCTGGCGCGCGTGGCGCGCGATGTGGCGCTCGCGCTCGTCCTCACCGGAGGACTCCAGCGCTGACAGGTAGGCGTCCAGCGGAACCTTGGAGTCGACCACGATGAGCTTGCCGCCGGGCAGGCGCACGAGCATGTCGGGGCGCAGCGAGCCGCCGTCGGTGCGGATCGTGCTCTGCTCGAGAAAGTCGCAGTGCGCGAGCATGCCGGCCATCTCGACGACGTTGCGCAGCTGGATCTCGCCCCAGGCCCCGCGCGTGGCGGGCCGCTTCAGTGCTGTCACGAGGTTTCCCGTCTCCTGACGCAGCGTGCCGACGCCGTCGCCGAGCGCGCGCACCATCGCCGCCAGCTCGCCGTGGGCCTCGCGGCGCTCGCGCTCCAGCCTGGAGATCTCCGACTCCATACGCCCGAGCTTCTCCTGTACCGGCGTGACCAGGCCCTTGAACTCCTGCGTGCGCAGCGCCAGCTCGCCGCTGGCCCTCTCATGCTCGTTGCGGCTCTGGTCCTCCATGCGCCGGGCGAGCGAGTCGCCGGTCTGCGCCAGCACGTCGGCGGAGATCGCCTGCAGCTGCTCGCGCATGCGGCGCTGGCTCGGGCGCAGCAGCAGACCCACCGCAGCCAGCGCACCGAGCAGCGCGCCCAGAATCAGAATGAGAACCGTCATCGACCAATTAAGGTCGCACGCGAGGCGGACGGCGCGGACGGCGCGGACGGCGTCTTGGCGCTTCGGCGCGAGCAGGGCCTCGGCGGGAGCGAACATCCCCAGAGGGCGGCGCGCGCCGCCCTCTGGGGACTCGGCAGTTGTCAAGGGGGTTGGCCCTCAGGCGCGCCGGCGGGCCGCAAACACGCGCGATAAACCCCGCTTGACACATCGGACCCCCGTCGGTACGCTTGCGTTCGCTCTCAGGCATTCCCTGAGAGACTTCATAGAGGGACAATTCCATGAGGGGCTGCGCCAAGGCGGAACCATGGCTGCGGGCAGACTCCGCTGTACACAGAGGAGGATGAGAGATGCAAGCCATGCATGGCTCGGCTGGTGCTCGCCACAGCCGCAACCGTATGATCGGCTGCCTGATCGCGGTGCTCGCGCTCACGGCGTTGGTCGCTCCGTCGATGGCCTCGGCGGCTAAAGTGACGCCGCCGGTGACGTCGAAGTACCTGGCGCTCGGCGACTCGCTGGCGTTCGGCTACTCGCAGCAGCTCTACAACGAATGTGAATCCAAAGGTGATCCGGCGGCGTGCTTTGAAAACGGCTACGCCAACGACTACCTGAAAATCACCAAAGGCACGGCCAACGGCGTCGAACTTGTCAACAACGGCTGCCCGGGTGAGACCACGGCGTCGATGATCGGCAAAAACCTTCAGCCGTTCCTGGATGGTGCGCTGACTCCGTCGCGCGAAGCTGAAGAAAAAGCAACGGGACAGCCGTCTCCGCACGTCACGGGCGCTTCGCCATGCGCTTACCAGGAAGGCTGGAACGCTTTCCACAAAAACGGGACCGGCGGCCCGCTGCACCACCCGTACGTGGGCAAATCGCAGCTTGAAAGCGCGCTTGAAGTGCTCGGCGTGTCTGCTGCGGAAGGCAAACCCGTCGAAAAAATCACGCTGAACATCGGCGCGAACGACGAGCTCCAGTTCCTCGGCGGTTGCGAAGCCAAAGCCAAGGCTGAAGTCGAAAAAAGCGCCGGCGAAGGTAAGTACGCCAAACAGGTCGGCGAAGAAATCGGCAAAGGCGAATATGTTCCTTCCGCTGAAGAAACGCCGACGCAGCGCGGTGAAAAAGACGCAAAGATCGACGGCGAACACAAAGCTAAGGAATGCATCGCCGCAGGCGCCAACGGGCTGTTTGCCCAGATCGCTAAAAACACCCAGGCGATCTACCTGGCACTCCGCCATGGCGCGAGCTTTGGCAGCGTTGACTACAACGGCAGGATCGTCTACCAGGGTGGCTACAACCCGTTCGGCGAAATCATCGCCGGCCAGGGCGAACTGAAGCCCGGCACCAACGAACTCGCCGGTGTCGAGAACCTGATCCAGAACAAAGTGGCGCACGCTTTCGGTGCCTGCGTCAGCGACCCGCAGCTCACGTTCAACCCGCGCAACAAAAACGAACCAATCCGGTTGGACAAATGGACGAACATGGTCAACACGACCGAATTCGAAGGCAAAAAAAACGGGCCGGACATTCACCCGACGCCGCTCGGCTACAAAAAGCTGGCCGCGCTGCTGAAGGGCGA
>DATARK010000032.1:0-17269 GCA_036264175.1 Solirubrobacteraceae bacterium | reverse complement strand
GACCACGGGCGTGAGAAAGACGCGCTCGCCCATGTAGACCTTTGCCAGGTAGGTCCCCAGCGGCATCGCCAGCGCGCTGAGAATCACCGCGAACAGGACGATCGTCAGCCACCCGCTGACCGTCATCTCAGAGCTTCTCTCCGCGGATCAACGCGTAGAACAGGTACGCGATCACGACCACCGAAACGACCAGGCCGAAGAGGTCGGCGCCGCTCATATGCGATCGACTCCCTCGATCAGCAACAGCAGAAGCGCGAAGGTGGCGATGCCGATGACGATTGCGACGATGTCCATGCGCTCAATATGGACCCGCTGTCATCACAACCGCATGACGATCGCCGCGCGGCGCATAACGATTTTGTGACGAGTCGTCAGCTACAGCGCAAAGCGATATCCGACGCCCGGATCGGTGACGATGTAGCGCCTTGCGCCGGCCTCACCATCGGGCTCGATCTTCGCTCGCAGCCGGGCGATGTGAGTGCGCAGCGGTTGCACGTCGTCGACGTACTCCGCGCCCCACACCTCAGCGATCAGCTTGCGGTGGGTCATCAGGCGGCCGCGGTTGCGCACGAGCACGCGCAGCAGCTCGAACTCGATCGGCGTCAGGTGCACCGGCTGACCGTCGCGCAGGACGTTGCGGCCGGCCAGATCGACCTCCAGCCCCTCGACGGCGATTCCCGGCTCCTCCTCCGCCGGCGCGGCCCTGCGCAGCGCCGCCTGCAGGCGAGCAACGAGCTCGCGCGCGCCGAACGGCTTGGTGATGTAGTCGTCGTCGCCGGCCTCCAGCGCCCTGACCTTCTGCTCCTCCTCACCCAGCGCAGACAGCACCAGAATTGGCATCTCGCTCCACTGACGCAGCCTGCGTGTCACCTCGACGCCATCGCCGTCGGGCAGTACGAGGTCAACGATCGCGGCATCCGGCGGGCGCACGGCTGCGAGGTCCAGCGCCTCCGCGGCAGTTTCTGCGGGGACCGCCTGAAACCCCGCCTCTCGCAGCACGACCTTCAGCGCGCGCACGATCTGCGGCTCGTCGTCCACGACGAGCACGCGCGGCGTAGCGGTGGGCGTCGGCTTCGGTTGTGCGCTCACGCGCCCGTCGCCCGCTCGCTCGGCTCGTGAGGAGAGCGGCGGGCTGCCGCGAGCTCGCCGTCGCCCGCACCATCATCGGCTCGTCGAGACGAGTCGGCCTCCTGCAGGGGCAACTCGAACACGAACGACGCGCCTTGCCCGGGCAGCGACTCGACGTGCAGCGAGCCCGAGCTGGCCTGCGTGAAGCCACGCGCGATCGCCAGGCCGAGGCCCGAGCCGCGGTGTCCGCCGCCAGGTGAGCCGGCGCGGTAGAACGGCTCGAACACGCGCTCCAGCTGCGCCGGCGGGATGCCTGGCCCGCGATCGACGATGCGAACGATCACGCGCGCACCCGCCGTCCGCGCTCCATCGCCAGGCACAGTGGCACTTTGGCCGGCAGCGACCGACGCACGCGCCGGCGTGCGTGCGAGCCCGCGCACGGCCCGTGCGCGCACCGAGACCGGATGCCCTCCCGAGTGGCGGCGCGCGTTCTCCAGCACGTTCACGAATGCACGCTCCATCTGCACGGGATCGACGCTGACCAACGGCAGCTCGCGGTCGATCGACAGGCTGAAGTCGTCGGGAGAGCCCCCGAGCTCGCCGACAGCCGCGCGAATCAGCTCCTCCACCGAGACCCAGTCGCGACGGGGCTCCGCGGCGCCGGCTTCCAATCGAGATAGATCGAGCAGGTTGTCGACCAGCCGCGACAGCCTGCTCGCCTCCTCGACGATCACCGCAGCCATGTCGGCGCGCTCCGATTCGGTCAGCGCCGGCGAGCCAACCGCCTCGCCGGCGGCGGAGATCGCCGTCAGTGGCGAGCGTAGGTCGTGTGAAACGGCGCGCAACAGCGCCGTCTTGACCGTATCCGCGCGACGCAGCGCGGCCGTCTCGACGACGTCGCCAAGCAGCCGCTCGCGCTCGAGCGCCGCGCTCAGCAACGCCTCCAGCGCCGGCACCACGCGCTCTTGCAAGCGCCGCAGGCCGGCCTCGGACGTGTCGGCGCCGACGAGCAGCGTGCCCAGGCGGCTGGTGCCATCGCGCAGTGGGAAGGCGACCCTGCGCTCGTCGCCCTCGACGGCGTCCATCTCGATCGCAGCCGAGCTCAATTCCAATGCCTGTGCAAGACGTGCTGCGGCGGTAGGCAGGGCCTCGGCGAGGCTCTCGCCGCGCAGCAGCAGGCGCGCCATCTCAGCCGCCAGGTCGGCCTCGCGCCGGCGCGCGTCGGCCTCGCCCGCCCGCGCTCGCGTGATCTCCGCCACCGAGCTCGCCAGCCCCGCGACGACCAAAAAGGCGACCAGCGAGACCCAGTTGCTCGACTGGCGGATCGCGAAGTGGCCGACCGGATCGATGTGAAAGAAGTTCAGCGCCGCGGCACTGAGCACCGCCGTGCCGACGCCCAGCCAACCTCCCCACGTCAGCGACACGACGAGTACCGCCGGCAGGTACACGACCGACAGCGACACCACGGGCGCCACGTGCTTGAGCGGATACACGATCAGCGTGCACAGCGCGACCGACAGCACCGCCGCGACGACGCCGGCGCGACGGGAGGGCGGCTGCGGCTCGAGCAGGAAGCTCAGCGGCGAGGACATGGGCCACCCAGCGTAATACCGGCGCGGGCGGCCAACGTGTGTCCATGTCGGTGATCCGGCGCTCGATAACGGACAGCAGACCGTCGAGTGGTTTGCATACGCATGAAACCCCGGATCGCTTGCTTTCACGCCAGAGCGCGACAGGCCCTGCCCGCGCTGCGCCGGACGCTGCTCGCATCGTCCGCGCTGGTCTGCGCGTCGGCGACGCTCGTCGCCGCGGCGGCCTCGCCGGCCTCGGCCGCGTTGAAGCCCTCCGAATTCTCGGTCAGCTCGCTCTGCTCGGCGCCCGCGCCGGGCTATGCCGGCTGTCTGGGACTACGCCTCGTGGCACGCGATCCGCTGGCCCAGCCCGGAGCGCGCGCGCTGGGCGAAGCGCCGGAAAGCCCACAAGAAGAAGCGCCGGCGCAAAGCGACGAAGCAGGCGAATCGCTGTCCGGCGCCGCAGCGCCGACCCAAGACACCGAATTCACCAAACCGAACAAAAAAGCACTGACGCCCGCCAACCTGCTGACCGCCTACAACCTCAACGGCCTGGCGCCGTCGAGCACGCAGACGGTGGCGATCGTCGATGCGTTCGACAGCACGACCATCGCATCGGATCTGCAGGTCTTCTCCAGTCAGTTCGGCCTTCCGGCCTGCACCGAAGCCAACGGCTGCTTTCGCAAGGTCAACCAGCTCGGCAGAGCCCTGCCGCTGCCGGCCTCGGCCGGCGAACTGGAACGCGGCTGGGCGCAGGAGATCGCCACGGACGTCGAGACCGTGCACGGGCTGTGCCCGAACTGCCACATCGTTCTGGTCGAGGCCGAATCCAACTCCAATGCCAACCTCTACGCAGCCGAGCAGACGGCCGCCTCGCTCGGCGCCACCGAGATTTCCAACTCGTTCGGCGGCGGCGAGCCCAGCTTCGACAACACGGCGTTCAACCACCCGGGCGTGGTGATCGTCGCCTCGTCGGGCGACTACGGCTATCTCAACTGGTTCTCCGAAACCGCACCGGAATCGGCCGACTACCCTGCCAGCTCGCCACACGTCGTCGCTGTCGGCGGCACCAGGCTGAACCTCAACGCCACGACCAAAGCCTGGGAAAGCGAGAGCGTGTGGAACGACGGCGGCGTCAGCGGCGGCGCGCTCAGGGGCTCGGGCGCGGGTGGTGGCGGCTGCAGCGTGCCCTTCGCGGCGCCCTCTTGGCAGCTCGGCCTCGCCAACTGGGCGTCAGTCGGCTGCGGCGGCACACGCGCGGTCGCGGACATCTCGGCCGACGCCGATCCCTATACAGGTGTCGCCGTATACGACGCCACCGAAACCGAAGGCAACAAGGGCTGGGCGACGATCGGCGGCACGAGCGTCGCGGCGCCGATCATCGCCTCGGTATTCGCACTCGCCGGCGGCGCGCACGGCGTCGCCTACCCCGCGCGCACGCTGTATGAAAACCAGCTGATCGCGCCGGCTTCGCTGCACGATGTGACCGCCGGCTCAAACGGCGAATGCCGCAAGCCTTTCGAAAAAAGCACAGGCACCTCCGGCTGCACCGTCGGCGAACAGGCGCAGAACTGCTCGGCACACGCGATCTGCCTCGCCGGCGGCGGCTATGACGGCCCCACCGGACTCGGCACGCCCAACGGGTTGCTCGCCTTCGCACCCAGCGGCACGCTGCCGAACGCCAGCGAAGGCGGCGAACCCACCGGCGGCCCGTCGACCGGCAGCCCGCCGGCGCCGACCGGCACGAGCTCGCCCGGCACAACCGCGCCCGCCGCGGGCGCCGGCGCGGCGATCACGCCGGTCCTCTCACGACTGACGCTCACACGCAGCGCCAGAGCTGCGCTCGCGCGCAGGCGCCTCAGGCTGTCCAGGCTCGGCTTCGCCTTCACGCTCAACGCGCCCGCGCACGTCCGCGTGATGATCTACCGCTACGCGCGCGTACACGGGCGCATGGTCTGGAAGGCCGTCTCCTCGCCGATGACCATCGTTGCCGGCGGTGGCGCGCAAAGTCGTCGTCTTGGCGGCAGCGCAACGCTGCCCGCCGGGCGCTATCGCCTCACGCTTGCACCCGAGCGCGGCGCCGCCAAGTCGATCGTCTTCCAGGTTCGCTGACGCTCGCCGTCCAGCTGACGCGCTGACGCGCTGCTGCAAGCGCGCCTGCACGGGCGCGGATCGCTTGTACTCGCCGACGGCCCTGGCTAGCTTGGCCTGTCGATGTCTGCGCCGCGGTCAAGACCCACGCGCGTCACCAGGCGCCGCGACAGACGCGCGCGCCGGCGTCGCCGTGCGCTGAAAACGCTCGCCGGCTCGCTGGCGAGCGCGGCGGTCGTAGGCGTAGTCGTCGGCTCGGTCGCCTCGGGCGCGACGTCCGGTGCACTGGAAAGCAAGATCTCCGCGGCTCAGGCACGCGAAGGCGAGGTCAACTCGGGCATCCACGCCGACAGCCATCAGATCGCCGGCTTCGAAGGCCGCATCGAAGACCTGCAGACGCGCCTGTCCGCGCTGGAATCGAGCCTCGCCATCGAGCGCAACCTGCTCGCCGGCATCCGTTCGGAATTGAGTGCAGCGCGCGTGCGGCTGGCGGCGCTGAAGGTGCAGCTCGCGCACGACCGCAAGGTTCTCGTAGCGCAGGTCATCGCCGCCTACGAGGCCCCTCCGCCGGACATCGCGACGGTGATCCTCGAGGCCCACGGCTTTGCCGACCTGATCGAGCGCGTCGACGACCTGCGCTCGATCTCGCGCGAGAACGCCTCGGCGACCACGCAGGTCGCAGAAGCACAGAAGGAGGTCACGGCGCAGGCGAAGCATCTCGCCGAGCTCGAGGTCACGCACTCGTCTGAGACCCATGCCGTGCTCGTCCAGCGCGACGAGGTCGCGCAGATCCGTCTGACGCTGGTCAAGCGCCAGCTGGCCTTTGTCAGCGCACGCAGCCAGAAGAGCGCGGAGCTCGAAGAACTGCAATCGCACAAGCACTCACTCGAACACGAGCTCTCCCACGTGCAGGCGCGCGAACTGGCCGCCTCGGGCGTCGCCTTCCCCGGCCCAGTCGGCGAATTCAACGCCACGCCGGAAGGCGCCTATGGGTTCTTTCCGGCGGCCGGCACCAACTACTCGGTCGGCCAGGAGCCGACGCTCGCCGAACACCTCAACACGATGGGCAAGGCGCTGCACCTGCACCTGATCGGCATCTCCGGCTACCGCTCACCGTCACACTCGGTCGAGGTCGGCGGCTTCGCCAACGACCCGCATACGCGCGGCGAAGCATCCGACACGCCGGGCGTGGAGGGTGTATCGGAGGCCACTCTCGCGCAGTTCGGCCTGATCCGCCCGTTCCCCGGCGCCGCGGAGGCAGATCACATCCAGTTGCTCGGCAGTCACTACTAGCCGGCGTCGCCCGCAGCCGGTGCCAGGCCCTCCGGCGCTCCGAACGGCACGAGCACCTGCGGTAGCTCGACGCTGCCGTCGGCCTGCTGGCCGTTCTCCAGCAGCGCCACGATCGTGCGGCCGACCGCCACGGCCGTGCCGTTGAGCGTATGAGGCGTCTGCGTCCGAGCGCCGCCCTGGGCGCGCTCAGAGCGCATGCGTGTGTCCAGGCGACGTGCCTGGTAGTCGGTCGTGTTCGAGCACGAGGTCAGCTCGCGATAGCGCTCCTGGCTGGGCAGCCACGCCTCGCAGTCGTACTTCTTCGCAGCCGAGTTGCCGAGGTCGTTGACGGCGATGTTGACGACGCGGTAGGGCAGCTCAAGCTCGCCGAGGATCTCCTCCTCGATCGCCAGGATGCGCTCGTGCTCGGATGCCGAGTCCTCCGGCGCGACGAAGCTGAACATCTCGACCTTCTCGAACTGATGCACGCGGAAGATGCCGCGCGTGTCCTTGCCGGCCGCGCCGGCCTCACGGCGAAAGCACGGCGAGAAGCCGGCATAGCGCAGCGGCAGGCGCGCGGCGTCGATGATCTCGTCCTCATGCAGCGAGGCCAGCGCCACCTCCGAGGTGCCCACGAGGAACAGCTCATCATCGGGCAGGCTGTAGATCTGCTGCTCAGTGTCCGGCAGAAAGCCCGTGCCGTACAGCGCGCGCTCGCGCACCAGCACCGGCGGTATCACCGGCTCAAAGCCCTTGCCGCGAAGCTTGCTAAGCACCCAGCCGACCAGCGCCAGCTCGAGCATCACCAGGTCGCCTTTGAGGTAGGCAAAACGCGAGCCCGACAGCCGGGCGGCGCGATCCATGTCGATCATCGAGCCGGCCAGCTCGAGGTGGTCGCGCGCTGGGAAGGACAGCTTAGGCGGCTCGCCCACGGTTCTGATCGGCTCGTCCTCGGGACCGTCCGCAGCGCTCTCATCCGGGATGTTGGGCAGGCGCTGAACGAGCTCGTCCAGGCGCTGCTTGGCGGTGGTCGCTTGCTCGTTGAAGGCCTTGACCTGCGCGCTCATCTCCTGCATCGCCGTGCGCAGCTCCGGCGCGTCCTCGCCGCGTGCGCGCGCGGCGCCGAACTCCTCCGAGCGCGCCTTCTGCTCTGCACGCAGCGACTCCGCCGAGGTCGTCGCGGCGCGCCACTGGGCGTCTGCCTCGAGCACCTCACCGACGACAACGGCCAGCGACGCGTCGCGACGCGCCAGCGCGGCGCTCACGCCGTCGGCGTCGTCACGGATCCGCTTGAGGTCGAGCACGCCCCGCAGCCCCGCGGGCGACCTATTTGGTCGACAACGTGATCGGCGTTTGCGGCGCCTGCTGCGCCTGGCTGCCGGAGTACTTGCTGAGGAATTCGGCGACCGCTTTGGCTTCGGAGCCGAGCACGATGTTCTCCGGCATGATCGCGCCCGAGAAGCCGCCGTTGCGGATCGCGTAGAGAACCTGTTCGGTCTTCTCCTTGCGGATGTTGAAGTTCGGGCCGTTCGTGCGCAGGCGGTTCTTGATGCTGGTAGCCGAGCCCTGGGCGCCGACGACCGACAGCGTGTGACATCCCGAGCAGTGATCGCGGAACAGCACCGCGCCGCGGTGGTAGGGGCTTGACTTGGCCACGCCGATGCCCTGCGAACCGCAAGCGCTGAGCGCCAGCGCAGAAACGAGCAGGATCGTGGCCGTGGCGGCGATCTTCGCGCGAACCCTCATGCGCGGGCCAATATATAGCTCGACGGGCTAGAAGCCATGAGCCGTGCCCGCCGCGCGCAGCGCCAGGAAGACGACGACCAGCGCCGACAGGGCCATCACGCCGACCTCGCGGCGCACGATCTCGCGCACGACCAGGTGCTGCTCGCGCTCGGGCAGCGCGCCGACTGCCTGGGCGTCGGCGAGCTCGCGCTGATCGAGCACGGTCTGCGCCGAAGCGATGCGCAGCTGCTCCGCGATCAAGCCCACCGCAAGCGGCAGCAGGGCATACAGGTAGAACAGCTGATCGGTGGAGTAGTTGCCCGCGGCGGCGAGCGATCCGACCGCGAGCGCCAGCACCAGCACCGAGCCCTGACCGGCGCGCAGCAGCAGCCAGAACACGCGCGCCCCACGCTCGCCGGGATCGCCGTCGTACCACAGCCAGGCGCCGAGCAGCCCGGCACTTGCGTTGAGTGCCGCCACGGCGATCGCGCCGGCGACCACGGCCTCCGTCATACGCCCCCGGCCGGCGTGCCGAACGGCATGCGAACGCGTGTTTCCACCGGTGATTTCGAGCCGATTGCCACTATGTAACACATTGCCACAAGCGGTGATATAACAGCGTCCGGTGCTTCGCAGCTATCTCCCGGCGATCGTCTTTCTGATACTCGGCGGCGCCGTGGGCGCGGCCTTTGCGGCGCTCAACACCTACATCGGTCCGCGTCGCGCGACGCCACACAAGCAGGATCCCTACGAGTGCGGCCTGCCCTCGGAGGTCAAGCGCGGCATGCGCTTCGGCATCAGCTTCTACCTGATCGCGATGCTGTTCATCCTGTTCGACATCGAGGTCGCCTTCCTCTACCCGATCGCCGTCGAGCTGCGTGCTTTTGGCAGCTTTGCGCTGGCTGAGACGATCGTCTTCATCGTGCTGCTGTTCGTGGCCTTCGTCTACGTCTGGCGCCGCGGAGCCCTCGAGTGGAAGTGAAACGCGAGCCCGCGCTGCGCGTGCGCGAGCTGAATGCCCATCAGCTACTGCGCGGTGGCGAGCTGGAAGGCGCCAATCGCCCGGCGCGACTGGAGGGCGAGGAGCTCGAACAGTACGTCGAGGAGCGCGTGCTCTTCACGACGCTCGACAAGACGGTCGCCTGGGCGCGATCCAACTCGTTCTTTCCGCTGGGCTTCGGACTCGCGTGCTGCGCGATGGAGCAGTTCCACGCCGCCGGCCCGCGCATGGACATCGCGCGCTTCGGCTACGAGGCCTTTCGCGCCTCGCCGCGACAGGCCGACCTGATCATCCTGGCAGGGCGCGTGTCGATCAAGATGGCGCCGATCATCCGCAAGCTCTACGACCAGATGCTCGAGCCCAAGTGGGCGATCTCGATGGGAGCCTGCTGCAGCTCGATGGGCGTGTTCAACAACTACGCGTTGGTGCCTGCCGACAAGTTCATGCCGGTCGATCTGCACGTGCCGGGCTGTCCGCCACGCCCGGAGGCGCTGATGCACGGCATCCTCAAGCTGCGCAAGCTCGTGCAGGACGACCCGGAGATGGGCTGGCGCGACCGCTATGACGCCGTCGGCACCGAGGAGTCTCCCGCGGATGTGTGACCGTCGCCCTTCGGCGGCGCAGAGGCGTTTGCATGCCTGACGCCACAGGGCTCGAGCTGCTCTCCCAGGAGCTGGGCGACGCGGCACTTGAGACCGTGTACTTCCGCGAGCGGGCGACCTTGATCGTCGATCCCGCGCAGATCCGCGCGGTGCTGGCGGCGCTGCGCGCCAAGGGCTACGCCTTCCTGGCCAGCGTCCATGGAGTCGACCACTACCCCGAGGAGCCGCGATTGGGCGTCGTCTATGAGCTGCTCGACATGGCCCGCGTCGACCGTCTGACGGTCAAGCTGCGCGTGTCCGGCGAGGCGCCGAACGTCGACTCGGTGACGGCCGAATGGCCCACGGCCGATCACCAGGAGCGCGAGATCTATGACATGTTCGGCGTGGTCTTCGACGGCCACCCCGACCTGCGTCGCATCCTGATGCCCGAGGACTACGAGGGTCACCCCCAGCGGCGCGACTTCCCCGTCGGCGGCGAACCGGTGATCTTCACGCGCGACGAGTCCAAATGGCTGGAGGCGCGCGAGTGACGCCCGGCGAGCAGCCGACGCTGTCGGAGTACCGCCGTCGCGAGCAGAGCATCACGCTCTCGCCGCTGGAGGAGCCCAGGGAGGATCAGCAGGGCGGCCCCGACACCACGCAGGAGCTGTTGACGCTCAACTTCGGCCCGCACCACCCCGCCACGCACGGCGTGCTGCGCCTGCTGGTGACGCTGCAGGGGGAGATCGTGCGCGACATCAAACCGGTCATCGGCTACGTGCACACGGGCATCGAGAAGACCGCCGAGGACAAGGCCTACTGGAAGGTCATACCGATCGTCGAGCGGATGGACTACCTGTCCTACTACTTCAACGCGATGGCTTACTGCGGCGCCGTGGAGACGCTGCTGGAGGTCGAGGTGCCAACCCGCGGGCAGTACCTGCGCGTGATCCATCTCGAGCTCAACCGCATCGCCTCGCACCTGATCTGGCTGGGCACGAGCGCGCTGGACCTCGGCGCGGTGTCGATCTTCCTGTACTGCCTGCGCGAGCGCGAACAGATCCTCGACCTGTTCGAGATGTCCTCCGGAGCGCGCATGCACACGCGTTACTTCCAGGTCGGCGGCGTCATCGAGGACATCCCACAGGGCTTCGAGCGCCGGCTGCGCGAGTTCCTCAAGGTCATGCCGCCACGCGCCGACGAGTACGGCGCGATCCTGAATGCCAACCAGATCGTGCTCGAGCGACTGCGCGGCACCTGCCCGCTGGACGCCGAGACGCTGCTTTCGCTCGGCGTGACCGGCCCGCTGCTGCGCGCCGCCGGCAACCCCTGGGATCTGCGCAAGGCCGCCCCCTACAGCTCCTACGGCGACTTCGACTTCAAGATCCCGGTCGGCACGGTCGGCGACAACTACGACCGCTTCGCCGTGCGCCTGGCCGAGATCTACGAGTCCGTGCGCATCATCGAGCAGGCGATCGACGGCCTGCCCGAGGGGCCGCACATCACCGAGGATCGCAAGGTCGCGCTGCCTCCGCGCCACGAGCTGGCCACCTCCATGGAGGCGCTGATCCATCACTTCAAGCTCGTCACCGAGGGCTTTCGCGTGCCGCCCGGCGAGATCTACAACCCGATCGAGTCCCCGCGCGGCGAGCTCGCCTGCTTCGTGCGCTCAGACGGCAGCTCAAAGCCCGCGCGCGTACACATGCGCGACCCCAGCTTCGTCAACCTCCAAGCGCTGTCGCACATGGCCGAGGGCGCCTACATCGCCGACATGATCGCCACCGTCGCGATGCTCGATCCGATCCTCGGAGGCATAGACCGTTGACCTCGCGCCCAGGATGTGCGGCATGAGCTCTGCTCCCGGAACGCCCGAGCGCGCGTCGGGCTGGGACCGCGCGACCGATCCCGAGAAGGACCCGGCGCTGATTCCCGATCCGGCGAGCACCGACGTGCCGGCTGAGCTGCGCGAGAAGATCGAGCGTGCGATGGCGCTGTATCCCGAGCGCCACTCGGCGGCGATTCCGGCGCTGCACGCGGCGCAGGAGCTGCACGGCTGGTGCTCGCCCGAGGCGATCGAGCAGGTCGCCTGCGTGATGGGAGTGACGCCGGCCTATCTGGACTCGGTGGCGAGCTTCTACGACATGCTCGAGACGCGCCCGGTGGGTCGCCACAGCGTGTACGTGTGCACGAACATCTCCTGCTCGCTGCGCGGCGCCGACGCTCTGCTGGCGGCGATCGGCGAGGCGGCAGCTGCAGACAGCGCCGACTTCAACGTGCGCTCCTTCGAGTGCCTCGGCGCATGTGACATCGCACCGATGGCCTCCGTCGACGGTGTGTACGTCGGCCCGCTGAGCATCGAGGACGTGCCCCAGCTGCTCGACGATGCCCGCTCGGGACGGCCGGTGCTGCCCGACAAGCAGCTGGCGACGCGGCTGGTCGCCGACCCGCATGCGAACTCGCGCGAGTTCCCCGCGCACGCCGCCGAGAAGGGCTCGTCGCGATGACCGACACGCTGCTGTTCAAGGACATCGACGAGCCGGGGCTGAACACGCTCGCCGTGTACGAAGCGCGTGGCGGCTATGAGTCGCTTCGCAAAGCCCTGAAGATGACTCCGTCTGACGTGCTCGCGCAACTCGAAGCATCGGGCCTGCGCGGACGCGGCGGGGCGGGCTTTCAGATGGGCAAGAAGGTCTCCTTCCTGCCGCAGGGCTCGATGAACAAGTACCTCGTGTGCAACGCCGACGAGTCCGAGCCGGGGACGTTCAAGGACCGCGAACTGATGCAGAAGAACCCCCACCTGCTGATCGAGGGCATCGTCATCGCCGCGCACGCCGCCGGCGCCGATCGCTCGTTCATCTACATCCGCGGCGAGTACGAGCTGCAGGCGAACATCCTCGAGGCCGCGCTGGCCGAAGCGGGCGAGGCCGGATATCTCGGCGAGCGCATTCTCGACTCCGAGCACAGCTGTGCGCTGGTCCTGCATCGTGGCGCCGGCGCCTACATCTGCGGCGAGGAGACCGGGCTGCTGGACTCGCTTGAAGGCAAGCGCGGCAACCCACGTCTGAAGCCGCCGTTCCCTGCCAACCAGGGCCTCTACCAGGGGCCGACGCTGATCAACAACGTCGAGACCCTCTCCACCGTCCCGGCGATCATGCAGATGGGTGGCGAGCAGTACGCCAAGCTCGGCGTGCAGACCTCGACGGGCACCAAGCTCGTCAGCGTCTCAGGCCACGTGCAGCGACCCGGCAACTACGAGGTCGAACTCGGTGTGCCCTCGCGCGAGATCATCTACGGACTCGCCGGAGGCCCGCCGGAGGGCAGCGAGATCAAGTGCTGGTTTCCCGGCGGCTCCTCTTCGCCGGTGCTCACGGCCGACGACCTCGACGTGCCCTACGACTTCGACTCGATGGCCAAAGCGGGCTCGATGCTCGGGTCGGGCGCGATCATCGTGGTCGACGACGCGACGCCGATCGTCGAGCTCGCGCTGAAGGTCGCGATGTTCTACCGACACGAGTCCTGCGGCAAGTGCACGCCGTGTCGCGAGGGCACAAACTGGACCGTGAAGATGCTGCAGCGCATCGACTCCGGCGAGGCGACGCCGATGGATCTCGACATCATGGCCTCCGTCCAGGATCACATCATCGGCAACTGCCTGTGCGTGCTCGGCGACGCGATGGCGATGCCGATCGGCTCGATGATCGCCAAGTTCCGCGGCGAGTTCGAGGCGCACATCGAGGCCGCGCGAGCGCGCGCGGAGCTCACGCTGCCGCCCGTGCCCGACGACGAACGGGTGCTCGCACAGGGGGCCGGCTGATGCCAAGGCCCGAACCGAGGACGATCACGTTCACGATCGACGGGCGCGAGGTGCAGGCGCCGGAGAACGCGATGCTGGTCGACGCGGCCAAGCACGGCGACGTCGAGATCCCGGTGTTCTGCTACGAGCCCAAGCTCGGCAACCCGGTCGGCGCCTGCCGCATGTGCCTGGTGGAGATCGAGGGAATCGGCAAGCTGCAGACCGGCTGCTCGACGCCGGTCAAGGACGGCATGGTCGTGCACACGCAGAGCGATCGCGTCAAGGAGGCCCAGCGCTCGGTCGTCGAGTTCCTGCTGATCAACCATCCCCTGGACTGTCCCGTCTGCGACAAGGGCGGCGAGTGCCCGCTGCAGGACATCAGCTTCGGCTGGGGCGGCGGCATCTCGCGCTTCATCGACCCCAAGCGTCACTTCGTAAAGCCGCTGGAGCTGTCGCCGACGATCGCGATCGACCGCGAGCGCTGCATCCTCTGCTACCGCTGCGTGCGCTTCTCCCAGGAGGTAGCCGAGGACTACCAGCTGGTGCTGCTCGAGCGCGGCGCGCACTCCTTCGTGTCGACCTTCGACGGGCACCCCTACGTCGCGCCGTTCAGCGGCAACATCATCGAGCTGTGTCCCGTCGGCGCGCTGACCTCGCGCTCGTATCGCTTCCGCGCGCGGCCGTGGGACATCGAGGATGCGGGCAGCATCTGCACGCTGTGCCCGGCGCAGTGCAACGTGCAGCTGACCGTGCGCGACGAGCGCGTGATGCGCGTGCTCTCGCGCGAGAACGACGAGGTCGACGACGGCTGGCTGTGCGACCACGGTCGCTTCGCATACCCGGCGCTGGCGCGCGGCGAGCACAACGGCGCAGACGCAGCGGCGGCGCACGGCGTGCAGCTCGGCATGCGCATCTCAGAGCCGCTGCTGCGCGACGGCGGCGAGCTGCGTCCGGTCAGCTGGGAGCGCGCCCTGGACGAGGCGGCCGTGCTGCTCAAACGTGCCGGCGGCGCGACCGCCGCGCTGGCGGGCAGCGGCGCGACCAACGAGGAGGGCTTTCTGCTCTCACGCCTGCTGCGCGAGACGCTTGGCTCGGCCCATGTGGACTCACGCGCCAACGGCGCGCTGCCGAGCGAGCTGCACCGCGAGCTCGCCGACGCGCGCCTGCAGGCCAAGGTCTCAGACCTCGAGTTCGCCCATGGCGTGCTGGTGCTCGACTGCGACCCGGTGATCGACGCGCCGATCCTCGACCTGCGCCTGCGCAAGGGCGTGCGACGCCACGGCATGAAGCTCGAGCGCGTGCCCGGCGCAGACCTCGACGAGCTGCGCGAAACCGCCAGGCGGCTCTCCCAGGCCGGCGAGGAGCTGGTGATCATGTGGGGCGAGCGCTTCGCCTCGGGCCCCGACGGCGTCGAGCGCGCACGCGCGCTGCTGGACCTGGCCGCAGAGCTGTCACTGGCCGATACCGACGGCGCCGGGCTGCTGGAAATCCCCGCGACCACCAATGGGCGCGGGCTGCGCGAGGCCGGAGTGCTGCCCAACTGCGGTCCGGGCCTCAGCGACAGCGAGGCCGACGGGCTGGACACGAACGCGATCGCAGGCGCGCTGGCGGCAGGCGAGCTGAGCGCGGTGTACCTGCTGGAGGTCGACCCCTTGAGCCCCAGCGATCCCTTCGCGGCAACCGCGCAAACCGACAGCGATTCATGGGCCGAGGCGCTCGAGCGCGCAAGCGGCGTGGTCGCACACGCGACGCTGCTGTCGCCGGGCCTTGCCGAGCACGCCAACGTGATCTTCCCGGCGGGCTCCTACGCCGAGAAGGAGGGGACCGTCACGCACCCCGACGGTCGCCTGCAGCGCGTGCGACGTGCCGTCGCCGAAGCCGGCGACACGCGCCCCGGGTGGCGGGTCATCGCCGAACTCTCGCTGCGTCTCGGCACAGACCTCGACGTGTACACCGACAAGGAGGCCTCACAGCAGCTGTTCGATGCGGTCTCCTTCTACTCCGGACTGACGCTCGAGCAGATCGGCGGACGCGGCGTGCGCTGGCAGGAGCGCGAGGCTGCCGCGGTCGCCGTCGGCGCCGGCTCCGGCGCCGGCTCCTCTGAGCGCGGTGGCGATGCCGCCACTCCCGCAGAGGGCGGGGGCCAGCAGACGCCGCCGAGCGCCGAGGCGCACAGCGGCCCGGATCGCGACACGCACGCCGCCGACACGCAGACCGAAGGCGAGCGCCCGAGCGGCGGCGATCCACCGCCGTCCGGAGGCGAGCGCACGTGAGTGCGGGGCCGCTGGCGCTGGTCGGCTACTACGAGCCGTGGTGGATCCAGATCATCAAGGCGATCGTGATCTTCGCCGTCGGCCTGCAGCTCGTGCCGGTCGTGCTGCTTGCCGAGCGCAAGCTGCTGGGACGCTTTCAGAGCCGCTACGGCCCCAACCGCGTCGGTCCCTACGGCGCGTTTCAGCCGCTCGCGGACATCGTCAAGCTGCTCACCAAGGAGCAGTTTCGCCCGACCACGTCGGTGGGCTTCCTGTTCGCGCTGGCGCCGACGATCTCGATTCTCACGGCCGTCGCGGCGTTCGCGCTGATCCCCTTCGGCAACACGCAGGACATCTTCGGCACGAAAGTCGGGCTGTACGGCGTCGACCTCTCGATCGGCCCGCTGTATCTGTTCGCCTTCGGCGCCGTGGCCTTCTACGGCATCATGCTCGGCGGCTGGTCGTCCGGATCGAAGTACTCGTTCCTCGGTGCCATGCGCGGCGCGGCGCAGCTGATCTCCTACGAGGTCTCCCAGGGCCTGGCGCTGCTCGGCGTGATCTTCTCGGCGCAGACCTTGTCGCTGACGGGCATCGTCACCGCGCAGAAAGGCATGTGGTACGTCGTGCCGCAGCTCTTCGGCTTTCTGATCTTCCTCACCGCCAGCTTCGCCGAGACCAACCGCGCGCCGTTTGATCTGACCGAGGCCGACGCGGAGCTGGTCGGTGGCTACAACACCGAGTACGGCGGCGGTCGCTTCGCCTCCTACTACTTCGCCGAGTACCTCAACGTGCTCGTCGTCTCGGGCATCGTCACGACGGTCTTCCTCGGCGGCTGGCTGCTTCCCTTCGGCATCCACCCGCCGGGCTTTGTCGACCCGTTCATCGTGCTGTTCAAGATGGGCCTGTTCACGTTCCTGTTCATCTGGGTGCGCGCGACGCTTCCGCGCCTGCGCTACGACCAGCTGATGAGCTTCGGCTGGAAGATCCTGCTGCCGCTGGCGACGCTCAACGCGCTGGTCACAGCCGTGCTCGTGGTGGTCACGCACTGATGGCGCCGGCTCCCCACCAGCCGGCCGACACGGCCAGCCTGAACGTCACGGCCTGGAGCCCGGGCGACGACGTGATCGAGGTCCAGCGCACGCCGCCACCCGGCGCCGCGCGCAGCATATGGCGCACGTTCGCCGAGACCGCGCGCGGACTGATGACGACGTTCGGGCGCTTTCGCGAAACGCCGGTCACGGTGCAGTACCCCGAGGAGAAGACGCCGGTGTTCCCGCGCTTTCGCGGTCGCCACAAGCTCCACCGCTTCGAGGACACGGGCCTGGAGAAGTGCGTCGGCTGCTCGCTGTGCGCGGCCGCCTGCCCGGCCGACTGCATCCGCGTGGTCGCAGCCGAGAACACGCCTGAGCACCGCGTGTCGGCCGGTGAGCGCTACGCGGCGGTCTATGAGATCAACCTCTCGCGCTGCATCTTCTGCGGCTACTGCGAGATCGCCTGTCCGTTCGACGCGATCACGATGGGCCACGACTACGAGCTGTCGGACTACGACCGCACCGACCTGATCTTCACCAAGGAGATGCTGCTCGCCGAGCCGCTGGAGCGCACGCCGCTGAGGAACGAGGACGAGTGAGGGGCGTGACGGTCAGGTGAGCTCGGTGCTGTTCTTCATCGCTGCGATCGGCGTGATCTCCGGCGCGGTCGGCGTGGTCGTGCTGCGCAACCCCTTCTACAGCGTGCTCGCGCTGGTCGTCCACCTCGTCTCCCTGGCGGTGCTGTTCCTGCTGCTGCGCGCCGAGTTCGTCGCGGCGGTCCAGGTCGTGGTGTATGCGGGCGCGGTGATGGTGCTCTACGTGTTCGTCGTTGCCTACGTGGGCGGCGAGAGCGACACGATCGGCGAGCGCCTGCGCGCACGCGGC
>DATARK010000028.1:0-23569 GCA_036264175.1 Solirubrobacteraceae bacterium | reverse complement strand
TGCTGGGTATGCGGCTACGCGGCCGCCACGCGTTATTCCCCCCGAGGGGGGAGCAGGAGCAGCGAGAGAAGCGAGTTCTGCGACGGCATCTGCTGCGCAGGGTAGCACCGCGTCCTCGTGCGGTCAGGCAGGTGGCGCGCCCTCCGAGACCGGCGTGGTCGGAAACGTCGCGCGGTACTCCTCAAAGTCGTTCGGCGAGTAGCCTTCGATTTTCTCTTCGAAGCGGTGCTCGGCGCTCTTCGCGATCAACTGCCCGGGGACGGATTTGACCGATTGCTGAGTGAGTCGATGGTAGGGGTGCAGCAGCTGCCAAAGACCGCGGCGTGACTGGACGATCGGCGCAGCGTAATTGGGAGCCGCAGCGAGCACATCGAGGTCGGCGAATCCATCGTGCGGCTGGCCGGGCTTCAGGCGCGCCCCGGCTTTGCTCGCCTTGTCGAGCATCCACAAGAAGGCGATGTCCGAGAGCGAGGCATCGATCGTGCCGCCGCCGATCTCGCTGTGCACACCGGCGAACCAGACCTGCTCGAGCGTCTGCGTGTCGCTGGCGTGCTCGTCCTTCAGCCACATCGTCGGCTCGTATGGCGGGCGCTGCTCGTCGATCGCCAGCGCCTGGTAGGCGAAGCTCACGCCGGGGCCCAGACGGGTGTCGTGAAACCCCCACATCTGTTTCCAGCCGGTGAACACCTTCGAAAGCTCCTTCCATCCCGGGATCTGCTCCGGTATGCCCAAAGCGCCGACCGTGTCCCACACGCCGGTGAAGTAGACCTCCGAGCCGGCATGCGAATACCTTTCGCGAAAGAGTTGCGCCCCAATGGTTTTGGGACGTGTCCGATTCGTGCGATCGCGATAGAAAGCAAACGCCGCGTCGACCTGGCCGACGCATTCTTTACGCAGGATCCCGCAGTTGTGGATCAGTCCCGCAAGGCTGCGCGCCGTGTAAGCACCGCGGCTGAAACCGAACAGGTACACGCGGTCGCCGGGATCGTAATATTCCGCCAGGAACCGATAGCCGTTGCGGATGTTCCGCGACAGGCCGTAACCGAAGCCGCCGCCGATCAGCCGCTCGCGAGCGCTCGTCCCCACGCCCTTCTCGTAATGCACGAGCTGACGTGGTTGCGCTGCGCCGTCGCCCTCGAAATCGGAAGCGAGCGTGAGCGCGAACTTGGCGACGTTCGTCGGCCTGGCCTCGTGGTCGTGCTGCTCATCGGGGTCATTCCACGTCCCGTCGCAGCAGACGATCAGGTTCTTGCTCACCGAGCAGCCCGTTCCGGCGCCGGGTCTCCGCTGCCTTTGCGGAAGAAGTCGACGACGGTGACGAGCAGGTTGAGCGCGCGACCCACGATTCCCAGAGGAGGGAGAGGATCGCCGGAGTTCGCACCCCAGAAGTAGGCGAGATCGCCGGGCATCATGTCCTCGGGCGTGCGCGGGTAGCCGTCGATGCACTTCTCAGTGGCTCTCGCAACGAGCCCTGAGCAGATGTATTGACCTCCCAGGTGAACCGACAGCGTCCAGCCGAACAACGACTGTATGGCAAGGCCGATGAAGTTGACGATTCCGTAGGAATCGCCGACACGGCTGAGGGCGAAGCCGCAGGCCAGGGCGCGCTGCTCCGGCGTAGCTCTCGTGTGGACGACCATGTAGTCGGTGTCCTTGTACTTGGCGAGGTTGCGTTTGGACACGCCGGACTCGATCGCCTCGACGATGTCACCGTCCTCAGAGACGATCAGCGTCGAATGAGTCCACCGCGCGAAGTCGGTGTTGCCGAAGCGAACGCGCTCGCCCGCCTGGATGAACTTGCCCAACGCGGTTGTTTCGCCTCCGCGAGTTTTGTTCGTGCTGGCGCGATGAAGGCTGAAGTCGCCGGGCACGAGCACATCTGGCGTCGCGCCGGGCGGGTAGTGCGAGATCTCGACGTCGGTCCTGCGCGCCGCCTTGATCGCCGCCTGGCCCTGCTCTTCTCTCTTCCGGCGCGTCGCCATCGGCCCCCGATTCTCGCCCCGATTCGCGAGATCACATTCTTTCTAGCTGATCGAACTATATGCGATCGAGCGGGGTCGCGATCTAAGGCGTCAGCACGACCTTGCCGACGTTGCGCCGCTCGGTGATCATCGTTTGCGCGGCACCGGCGTCCTCGAAGGAGAAGTCACCGGCGACGACCGGTTTGACGGTGCCGTCGTCGAGCATCTCCTGCAGCGGGCCGATCCAAGGCTGCAGCGTGCCGCGGTCCTTCCACAGCGTGAGCATGTTCAGGCCGATCACGGCCTTGGATTCGGACATCTGCTTGATCATGTTGAAGCGCGGCATGCGGATCACGGTGCGCAGTGCCGTGACGAGGTTGCGCCGCTGGCCGGAGACGACCGCCGAAGCGCCGAAGGCGACGAGTCGCCCGCCGGGGCGCAGCAGGTCATAGCCCGTGCGAAAGCTCTTGCCGCCGACCGCGTCGAGGATCACGTCGAACTGCGGCAGGCCTCGCTCCCAGCCGGCCTGGGTGTAGTCGACCATGTGATCGACGCCGAAGCCTTCGCATTGCGCATGCTTGCCCGGCGAGGCGGTGCCGTAGACCTCGGCGCCCGTGCGCTTGGCGATCTGCGTTGCCGCTATGCCCACGCCGCCGCCGGCCGAGTGCACGAGCACGCGCTCGCCCGGCTGCAGCGAGCCGAAGCCGATCAGGCCGGCCCAAGCGGTTCCGTAGTTGACCGGAATCGCGGCGCCCTGCTCGAAACTGAGGCCGTCTGGCAGCGGAATCACGTCGGCGGCCGGGACGACGACCTGCGAGGCGTAGCCGCCGAACTGCGTGCCGGCGACCACGCGCTGGCCGGGCGTCAACCCCTCCACCCCGTCGCCGAGCTCGAGGATCGTGCCGGCGACCTCATAGCCGACCACGCATGGCGTCTTCGGCGCGTCCTGGTAGAGCCCCATGCGCGCCATCACGTCGGCAAAGTTGATTCCCGCGGCGGCGACGTCGATGCGCACCTCGCCCGCGCCAAGCGCCGGATCGGGCTGCTCCTGCACCTCGAGCACCCCCGGCCCGCCGTGCTTGGTGATGACGACCGCTCGCATCGGCAAGAACCCTACCCGATCCGGTTAGTGGCTGCTAATCGAGTGTGCCACAGTGACTGAGACGGTCGAGGGTCGAGCGAGACAAGGACGCAGGGAGCGTGGCATGCGCTAGCACGCGAGCGACCGAGGACGCAGTATCGCGAAGCGCCCTCGGTCGTCTCAGCCGAGGTCGACGGACCAGCCGTTCACAAAGCCCTCCGACGCGACGATCTCGTCGACGACCTCGTCGGGCACGGCCGCGTCGGTCGTGACGACCATCGCAGCGAGCCGCTGGCCGGCTTTGGACGCTTCGTCTCCGGCGGTGGCGCCGTCTGGCGTGTGTCCGACCGCGGCTGAGGAGATGTTGATGCCGTGCGCGCCGAAGATCGTGCCGACGCGGCCGATCATGCCGGGCAGGTCTTCGTAGCGAAAGACGGTCACGTGCGGCTCGAGCTCGATCGTCAGGCGCCGGCCCTGCACCTCGACCAGGTGCGGCTCCTGTTTGGGGCCGATGCCGGTTCCGGCGACGGCCACACGGTCGTCGCCGGCGACGACGGTGACGCGAATCAGCTCGTTGAAGTCCTGCGCCTCGGAGACGGACTTCTCCTCGACGACGATGCCGCGCTCCTCGGCGATGCTTGGGGCGTTGACCGGGTTGACCTGCTCCTCGGTGCGTCCCTGCAGCGCGCCGCCGATCACGGCGAGCGTCAGCAGGCGCGTGTCGAAGTCGGCGATGCGACCCATGAACGCGGCCTCGATGCGCTCGACGGAGCTGCCCTCGGCGAGCGCCATCGCCAGGCGGCCGAGCTGGCGCGCCATCGGCAGGAAGGGGCCGAGCACCTGCATGTCCTCGGCGCCGATCGAGGGGATGTTGACGGCGGTCGAGACGACGCCACCGGTCAGCGCGGCGACGATCTGCTCGGCGCTCTGGTAGCCGGCGCGGTCGGTGGCCTCGGCGGTCGACGCGCCGAGGTGCGGCGTGACGACGACGTTGGGATAGCCGCCGAACAGCGGGTAGTCGGTCATCGGCTCGGACGGGAACACGTCGAGCGCCGCACCGGCGACCTTGCCGGAGTCCAGCGCGTCCTTCAACGCGGCGTCGTCGATCAGCCCACCACGCGCGACGTTGAGCACGCGCACGCCGTCGCGCATCTTGGCGAAGGCCTCCGCATTCAGCCAGCCTTCGGTCTCGGGCGTCTTTGGCAGGTGCACGGTGATGAAGTCGGCCTGCGCGTAGATCTCATCCGAGTCGGCGGCCTTCTCCACGCCGAGCTCGCGATAGCGCTCGGCGCTTACGAACGGGTCGAAGGCGAGCACGCGCATGTTGAAGCCGCGCGCACGTTGTGCCACGAGCTGGCCGATGCGACCGAAGCCGACGACGCCGAGCGTCTTCTCGTACAGCTCTACGCCGGAGTACTGCGAGCGGTCCCATTTGCCTTCCAGCAGCGACTGGTGCGCCTGGGGGATGTTGCGCGCGAGCGCGAGCAGCAGCGCCATCGTGTGCTCGGCGGCGGTCACGACGTTGGACTGCGGCGCGTTGGCCACGACGATGCCGCGCTTGGTGGCGGCGTCGACGTCGACGTTGTCCACGCCCACGCCGGCGCGGCCGATCACACGCAGTTTGGCGCCCTTGTCGATCAGCTCGGCGGTCATCTTGGTCGCCGAGCGGATCAGAATTCCGTCGTACTCGCCGATGCGCTCGGGCAGCTCGCCGTCGGCCCAGTCGACGCCGACGTCGACGTCGAAGTGCTCGCGCAGCAGGTCGACGCCCGAGTCGCCGATCTTCTCCTTGACGAGAACGCGCAGCCGCCCGTTCTCGCCGGCGCTTCCTGCGGCGCTCATGCTGACGTCCTCTCGACGACCCAGTCGATGCACCCGGTCAGCGCCTGCACGTCGCTCGGATCGACGGCCGGAAACATGCCGATGCGCAGCTGGTTTCGACCCAGCTTGCGGTAGGGCTCGGTGTCGACGATGCCGTTGGCGCGAAGCGTCTTTGCGATCAGCGTGGCGTCGACGTCGTCGGCGAAGTCGATCGTGCCGACGACCAGCGAGCGCTTGGCGGCGTCGCTTACGAACGGCGTGGCGTAGCCGCTGCGCTCGGCCCAGCCGTAGAGCAGCTTGGAAGACTCGGCGCTGCGCCCCACGCACCAGTCCAGGCCGCCGCTGTCGAGCATCCAGCGCATCTGCTCGGCCAGCAGGAACAGCGACGCCACGGCGGGCGTGTTGTAGGTCTGGTCTTTGAGCGAGTTCTCAAGCGCCGTCTGCAGCGAGAGGAAAGCCGGAATCCAACGATCGGATGAGTCCAGCTCGCCGATGCGCTGTTGCGCGGCCGGGCTGAGCAGTGCCAGCCACAGGCCTCCGTCAGCGGCGAAGCTCTTTTGCGGGGCGAAGTAATAGGCGTCCGTCTGCGAGATGTCGACCGCCAATCCGCCGGCGCCGGAGGTGGCATCGATCAGCACCAGCGCATCGCCGGCCTCGGCCGGACGCTGCACCGGCGCCATCACGCCGGTGGAGGTCTCGTTGTGCGCCCAGGCGACCACGTCGGCTTTCACCTCGGCTGCGGCGCGACCGACCGCATCGGGCTCGGGCGCGTCGCCGGGCTCGGCGCTGATGACCGCGGCATCGCCGAGAAAGGGTGCGCCATCGCTGACGGTGGCGAACTTCTGTGAGAACTCGCCGAAGGCGAGATGTGCCGAGCGCTCGCGGATCAGTCCGAATGCCGCGGCGTCCCAGAAGCACGTCGCGCCTCCGTTGCCGAGCGCGACCTCGTAGCCGTCGGGCAGCGAGAACAGCTCGCGCAGGCCCGCGCGAATCTCACCGACGAGCGCCTTGACGGGCTTCTGGCGATGCGATGTGCCCATCACGGCGGCGCCGTCCGCGGCGAGTGCGGCCAGTGCCTGCGGGCGAACCTTCGAGGGCCCGCAGCCGAAGCGGCCGTCGGCCGGCTTGAGCTCGTCGGGAATGACCAGCTGGATCTCTGCTGTGGTGCTGCTCGGCGTCATACGGGGCTCCTCGCTCGAGGATTTCGATGTTCAGAGGGTGCCCAGGCGCGCGGCTTTGCTGCTCGCCGCTTCCCGGTGGTTGACTCCACCTCAGCGCCAGTCGCGACGACGAGGCCGAGTGTAGCGCGGGTCAGCCCGCCCACAGCAACTCCCGTCTGATCGCACGCGCAGTCCAGCCGCTCGGAAGCCGGCCGGCCGCAACGCCGGCGGGCGCCTCGGCCGCCAGCAGGCAGTGCTCGGGTGCCGGCCCGAGACCGAGACAGCGCCGCCACAGTCCGTCTCGTTGAGGATCCATGCCGTCGCCGAGCAGCGCGCCGAGCGAAGGCGAGTCGTGGCCGCTCGCGCGGGCGACCCACACGGCGACCGGCACGGCGCCCGGCAGCGCGCTGCCCTCGACCAGGCGATAGACCGAGCTCGTCGTCGCGCCCGCGCGCGCGGCGATCGCGTGGTGGGCCATCTCGTGGCCCCTCGCAACGGCGGCCTCCTCCAGCACGCCGACGGCCGCCCAGTCGTCGAGCAGGTACCAGTCCTCATAGCCGGCGGCGTCCGGCTCGGCGCCCGGCACGGGCGCGAGCCACGGCAGCTCGTGTGCGCGCAATGCCGCAGAACCGCGAAACCCGCTGGGCGGACGATGCGCCAGCGAACGATGGAAGCGCGCGAGCGACTGCTCGTAGGCGGCCTGCTCGACCCCGGCTGCTGCGCGATGCCAGGAGAGGTAGGCGAGCATCGCGCGCGGGCGCTAGAAGGAGGGCTTGATCCAGTCCATGTGCGAGCGCAGCTCGCCGCCGACGTGCTCGACCTGCGTGTCTGCCTGTTCGGCGCGCATGCGCTTGAAGTTCTCCTGGCCGGCACGGTTCTCGGCGATCCACTCGCGCGCGAAGTCGCCGTCCTGGATCTCCTTGAGGATCTGGCGCATGGCCGCACGCGTCTCGTCGGTGATCACGCGCTTGCCGCGCGTGTAGTCGCCGTACTCGGCCGTGTTGGAGATCGAGAAGCGCATGCCCGCCAGCCCCTTCTCATACATCAGATCGGCGATCAGCTTGAGCTCGTGCAGGCACTCGAAGTAGGCCATCTCGGGGTCATAGCCCGCATCGACGAGCGTCTCGAAGCCCGCCTGGACGAGCTCGGAGGCGCCGCCGCAGAGCACCGCCTGCTCGCCGAACAGGTCCGTCTCGGTCTCGTCCTTGAAGGTCGTCTCGATCACACCGCCGCGCGTGCAGCCGATGCCCTTGGCGTAGGCCAGCGCGAGCGCGCGAGCGTTGCCGGTGGCGTCCTGCTCGACGGCGATCAGTCCGGGCACGCCGCTGCCTTCGGTGAACTGGCGGCGCACGAGGTGGCCAGGGCCCTTCGGCGCGACCATGCCGACGTCGACGCCGGCCGGCGGGTCGATCTCCTTGTAGTGGATCGAGAAGCCGTGGCCGAAGAGAATCATGTTGCCCTCGGCGATGCCATCGCGGATCTCCTGCTCCCAGACGTCGTGATGACGCTCGTCGGGCAGCAGGATCATCACCAGGTCGCCGCGGCTGGCGGCCTCCACGACCGACAGCACCTCGAGACCCTGCTCGCGCGCCTTGGCGACCGAGGCCGAGTCCTCGCGCAGGCCGACGACGACCGCGACGCCGGAGTCCTTGAGGTTGAGCGCATGGGCGTGGCCCTGAGAGCCGTAGCCGATGATGGCCACGGTCTTGCCGTCGAGGAGTGAGAGGTCTGCGTCGTCGTCGTAGATCATTGGACCGCGCAGGCTAGCGGACCGGCGACCTGCTGGCCGCCGCGGTGGCACGCCGTCGTCAACGGCGAAGCGCGCTCAGGCGCTTGCGCTGGCGACAAGCGTGCGCGCCGGTATGTCAAGCGTGCCGTCGGTGCGCTCAAACGGCGCCAGACGTGCACGCACGGCGGCTTCGATCTGCTCGATCTCCTGCTGCGGGCGCGCCAGCACGGCGTCGTGAAACACGCGCGAAAGATCGAGCGTGGTCTCCCAGAACTCCGCGAAACTCGCGTGCCGGCGATGCAGCTCGAGCGTCTGCACGCGCGGCTCGGAGAAGCCGGCCTGCTCGATCAGCTCGCGCACCCGCTCGGCATCGCCGAGCGCGAACGGTCCCGGGGCGCCCGGCGTCGGGGGTGACGTCAGGCCGCGCTCGCGCAGCTCGGCGCCGGGCAGCGACGCCCACGGGTTGTGTTCGATGGCATCCCATACGGCAAAGGCCACGCGGCCGCCGGCGCTGAGCACGCGGCGAGTCTCGCCGAGCGCCGCGGCGGGATCGGCCATCAACATGTAGCCCCAGCGGCACAGCACGATGTCGACGCTGGCGACCTTCATGTCGATCCATTCGGCGTTGATCACCTGGAACTCCACGTTGCTCAGCCCGAGCGCCGCCGCACGCTCGCGCGCGCCGGCGAGCATCGCCTCGGCCTGGTCGGAGATGATCGCGCCGCCGACCGGAGCGACTAGCTCCGCCGCGAGAAGACCCGTCTCGCCGAGCCCCGCGGCGAGCTCGAGCACGCGCTGGCCAGGCTGCGGCGCGGCGGCGTCGATCAGCCAGTGCGATACCGGCGCGCCGAACTCGCGCAGCAGATCCTGACTGCGCACCCAGCCGGAAGCAGCCTCTTCCCAGCCCTGCAGGCTGGCGTCGCGGTGGGCGTTTGCGTCGAAGCTCATCGCAGCTCTCGGCGCAGCAGCTTGCCAGAGCGCGTGCGCGGGAGCGGATCGGCGCGCAGCACTACGCGCTTGGGCACCTTGTAGGCAGCCAGCGTGGCGGCGCAGTGCGCGCGCAGCTGCTCGCCGTCGGGCGCGGCGCCGGGACGCGCCACGACGATCGCCGTGACGGCCTCACCCCACTGCTCGTCGGCGCGCCCGACGACAGCCGCCTCGAGCACGTCGGCATGCGCTTCCAGCACGGCCTCGACCTCGGTCGGCGCGACGTTCTCGCCGCCGCTGACGATCGTGTCGGCCTTGCGCCCGGTCACGCGCAGACGCCCGTGCGAGTCGAGCTCGCCGAGATCGCCCGTGCGCAGCCAGCCGTCTGGACTCGGCGCGGCCGGCGCGACGGTCGGCCCGGCGACGAGGATCTCACCGTCGGGCTCACAGCGCACGCGCGTGCAGAACAGCGCTGGCCCGGGCACAGCTTCGCCGGCCGCCAGAGCTGCAGCCGGCATCGTCGTCACCTGCGAGCAGGTCTCGGTCAGGCCGTAGGTCATGCTCACCGGCACGCCCGCCGCGCCGGCGCGCCTGACGAGTGCCTCGGGCACGGGGCCGCCGCCGGTGAGCGCCGCTCGCAGCGTCGGCGGATCGCGCAGGCCCGCATCGAGCAGGCGCGCGAGCGTCGTCGCGACGAGGCTCACCAGCGTGATCTGCTCATGCTGCAGCGCGTGCAGCGCGCGCTCGGTCTCGAAGCGCTCGTGCACGACCGCGGTGGTCGCGGAGATCGCCGAGCGCACGAGAATCGACAGACCGCCGACATGCGACAGCGGCAGCGCGCACAGCCAGCGCTCGCGCTCATCAAGGCCCAGCGCGACGGCCGAGCCGAGCGCGCTCCACAGCAGGTTGCCGTACGTCAGCGTCACCGGCTTGGGCGCGGAGCTGGTGCCTGAGGTGTGGATCACGACCGCACCTGCATCGAGCTCGTGGCCGGCAGCGGTTGCCGGTGGGGCATTGGCCTCGCGCGCAGTGTCCAACGGCTCGTCGACGAGCACGGCGGCGCCATCGGCGACCCGCTCGCGCTCGCGCGCGGACAGGCGCAGGTCGACGGGCACGGCGATCGCGCCGAGCAGCAGGCACGCGTGCAGCGCGTAGGCGAAGTCGAGACCGGCCGGCAGCGCGATCGCCACGGGCGCGCCTGGGCGGGCGCCGCGCGCGGTCAGCTCGGCGGACGCGGCCATCGCGCGGGCCAGCAGCTCGGCGTAGGTGCAAGCGCCTGCCGGCGTCTCCAGCGCCACGCCGGCCGGCTGCGTCGCCGCTGCGCGCGCGAGCCATGCGTCGACGACCATGCCGCACAGGCTAGCCTTCGCGCGGTGAGCACGACCTGGACCGACATGGCGCCGGACGCCGGCGGAGACTTCGCCGACATCCGCTACGAGCACTCGGGCGCGCCCGACGAGGGCATCGCCAAGATCACGATCGCCCGCCCGGAGGTCAGAAACGCCTTCCGTCCGCGCACGATCGTGGAGATCTCACGCGCGCTCGAGCACGCGCGTGAGGACACGCAGATCGGCGTGATCGTGCTGACCGGCGAGGGACCCGACGCCTTCTGCTCAGGCGGCGATCAGCGCGTGCGCGGCGACACCGGCTACCTGTCCGAGGACACACAGGGCAACAAAGCGGCGGTCGGGCGCTTTCACGTGACCGACCTGCACGTGCAGATGCGCCGGCTGCCCAAGCCGGTCGTGGCGATGGTCGCCGGCTATGCGATCGGCGGCGGGCACGTGCTGCATCTGGTCTGTGACCTGACGATCGCCGCCGACAACGCGCGCTTCGGGCAGGTCGGGCCGAAGGTCGGCTCCTTCGACGGCGGCTTCGGCGCCGGTCTGCTGGCCAACCTGGTCGGGCCCAAGAAGGCCAAGGAGATCTGGTTTCTCTGCCGCCAGTACTCGGCGCAGGACGCGCTGGAGATGGGCATGGTCAACAGGGTCGTGCCGCTGGAGCAGCTGGAGCAAGAGACCGTGCAGTGGTGCCGTGAGATGCTCGCCCTCTCCCCCTTCTCGCTGCGCCTGCTGAAGGCCAGCTTCAACGCCGCCGAAGACGGCCTGACGGGCATCCAGCAGCTGGCGCACGACACCAACCTGCTGTTCTACGGCAACGAGGAGGCCCAGGAGGGCCGCGACGCCTACCGCGAGAAGCGAAAGCCCGACTTCTCACGCTTTCCCCGGCGAGCCTGACCGCGTGAGCGCCATGCGCATCTGGGTGATGGCGGCGCGCGTGCGCACGCTCCCGGCGGCCATCGCGCCCGTGCTCGTGGGCACCTCGCTGGCACTCGGCGCCGACCACTTCCACGCGCTGGCGTTCGTCGCTGCGCTGCTCGGCGCGGTGTTCATCCAGGTCGGCACGAACCTGTCCAACGATTACTCCGACGCCCGCCGCGGCGCCGACACCGAGGATCGCCTAGGCCCGGTGCGCGTCACCGCCGGTGGCCTGGTGCCACCGCGCCAGGTGCTGCTGGCGACGTACGTGACGTTCGGCCTGGCGGTCGCCTGCGGCGCCTATCTGGTCGCCGTCGCGGGCTGGGAGCTGCTGGCCGTCGGCGCCGCGTCGATACTCGCCGGCGTGCTCTACACCGGCGGCCCGCGCCCCTACGGCTATGAGGGGCTCGGCGAGCTGTTCGTGTTCCTGTTCTTCGGCATCGTCGCCGTCGCCGGCTCCTACTTCGTGCAGGTCCAGCATCTGCCGTGGCAGGCATTCGTCTGCGCCGTTCCGGTGGGCCTGCTGGCGAGCGCGATACTCGTCGTCAACAACGTGCGCGACCTGGAGACCGATCGCCGCGCCGGCAAGCGCACGCTGGCAGTGCGGCTGGGGCGCAGGCGCACGCGCATGCTCTACACGGCGATGATCGCCGCGGCCTTCGTGACGGCGCCGCTGCCGTGGGCCTTCGGCTCGATGACCGCGTGGCTGCTGCTCAGCTGGCTGGCGATGCCGATATCGCTGGGCGTCGTGCGCGTCGTGCGCTCGCGCACCGACGGCCCGTCGCTGAACGGCGCGCTGGCCAAGACCGGCGCGACGCAGCTGCTGTTCTGCCTGCTCTATTCCGCCGGCATCTTGGCCAGCGGCGGCATCGGCTCTTGAAGCTCGACGTCAAGCGCCACACGCTCGCCTTCGCGCGCCCGCTGCAGACCAGCTACGGCGAGCTGACCGAGCGCGCGCTGCTGACCGTGTCGCTGGCCGGCGAGGACGGAGCGGTCGGCTTCGGCGAGGCGGCGCCGCTCGAGCCCTACGACGGCGTGAGCATCGAGCGCACGGCACAGGCGCTAGAGCGCTACGCGCCGGTGCTCGCCGACTCGGGCGAGCTCAACGGCGCGCAGCTGATCGACGCCTGCCGCACAGTCGACGACCTGCCGGCGGCACTGGCGGCGGTGGACCTGGCCCTGTGGGACCGCGCCGGGCGCATGCGTGGCCTGCCAATCGCCGAGCTGCTGACCGACGCGCCGGCGTCGCACGTGCCGGTCAACGCGACGATCTCCTCGCTGGACCGCGCGAGCGTCGCCGAGGACGCCGCGCGCGCGGTGTCCGCGGGATTTGACTGCCTGAAGCTGAAGGTCGCTGTGGGTGACGACGCCGGGCGCGTCGCCGCGGCGCGCGCGGCGGCCGGGCCCGAGGTTGCACTGCGCCTGGACGCCAACGGCGGCTGGGAGGTCGAGCAGGCCGTGCGCGCGATCGACGCGCTCGCCCCGGCCGGCCTGGAGCTCGTCGAGGAGCCCGTGCACGGGCTGCATGGTGTGCGCGAGGTGCGCGAGCGCGTGGCCGTGCGCGTGTCGATCGACGAGACCGCAGCCGAGCACGGCGCGCTCGGCGCGGGCGTCGCCGACGCGGTGTGCCTGAAGATCTCGCGTTGCGGCGGCATCGGCGGCCTGATCGCCGCCGCGACACTCGTGCGGGCGTCCGGCGCCGAGCCGTACATCGCATCGACCTTCGACGGTCCGCTGGGCGTCGCCGCCGGCGTCCACGCGGCGGCGGCACTCGCCTCGCGCGGCGCGGTGCCGCATTGCGGCCTGGCGACGCTTTCGCTGTTTGCGGGCATCGAAAACCCGCTGCCGGCGCACGACGGGCGGATTGCGCTGCCCACGAACGCCGGGCTGGGGGTCGAGCCGCTTTAGACGGCGAGCGTGCGAACCGGATAGCGAATGATCCGCTCGTCGGCCGTCACGAGCGTGGCGTCAAGCGCCCCGGCCTGAGCAATGAGCATCCGGTCAAAGGGGTCGCGGTGCAGGTTCGGCAACCGTGAGACGGCTAGTGCGTGCACATGCTCGATCGCCAAAGGCTCAGCGCCGATATCGCGGATGCGTGTCGGGACGAACCGCTCTGGCGGCTCTGGCAGCGCAAGCCCGCCACCGGCGTACTTGATCGCGATCTCCCACGTGCTGGCCGCCGACACGAGCAACTCGTTCGACGCAGCTTCGAGCAGCGTCAAACGGTCTCCCAAGCGCTCCGGCTGAGTATTCAGCCATAGGAAGACGTGTGTATCGAGGAGCAGCCTCACCGTCCCTCGAACGCATCCAGCAGGTCATCCGGCAGCAGATCGTCGAAGTCATCGGGCACGACAAACCGACCCCGATCCAGGCCAAACCGACGTTCGGACGTGCGGCGCACGGGCACGAGGCTCGCGATCTCCTCGCCACGTCGCGTGATCACCACCTCCTCGCCGGCTGCGACATCGTCGAGCAGTCGGGATAGATGCGTCTTCGCCTCGTGTACGCCAACAGACTTAGTCATGTGACTTAGTCTATCAGCCGGGCAAGCTCACCAGGGCTCTCCAGGACCAGCCCGTGCCCGCCCGGGATCACCGCGAGGCTCGCGTCGGGCATCGGCGCCACCATGCGCTCGCCGAGCGCGCGGAACTTCACGTCTCGCTCGCCGACGACGACCAGCGTCGGCATGCTCAGCTCGCCGAGCCGATCCCACAGCGGCGCCATCTCCCCCGTGCCGATGCCGCGCAGAACGTTCGCGAGCGCGCGCGGGTCGTTGCGGCGCTGATCCTCGCGCGCCAAAGCGCCGACCTCGGCCGGCTCGTCGGCGAACAGCGGCTGTGTGCGCCAGCGCTCGATGAAGTCCTCGAAGCGCATCTGCTCGAGATCTTCGGCGAGGCGACTGTCTGCCTCGCGCCGCGATGAGCGCTCGGCCTCGTCCTCGATGCCGGCGCTCGTCGACACCAGCACCAGTCGCGAGACCCGCTCGGGCGCAGAGAGCGCCACGTGCAACGCCACGCGGCCGCCCAGCGAGTAGCCGCACAGCGCGAAGCGGTCGGACGCACGCGCGAGCACATGTGCGACGCACGCGTCGAAGGTGATCGGCTGCGCGAAGTCCGCCTGCTCGCCGTGGCCGGGCAGGTCGAGCGCCAGCGGCGTATAGCGTTGCGGCGCGAGCCGTGCGGCGACGCCGCCCCAGGCGCGGCGCGTGCCACCGAAGCCATGCAACAGGACCAAGCTCTCCGGCACGTTGCCATCCTAATCCCGTGACCTCCGCCACCGACACCTATCTGCTGCTGCGAGCGTTCGTCGAAGAGCTGGCGCGCTGTGGCATGCGCGCGGCGTGCACCTCGCCGGGCTCGCGCTCGGCGCCACTGGCGCTGACGCTCGCGCGCGAGCCGCGCCTGCGCTGCTACTCGCACATCGACGAGCGCTGTTCCGGTTTCTTCGCGCTCGGACTGGCCAAGGCCTCGGGGCTGCCGGTGGCGGTCACCTGCACGTCGGGCACGGCCGCCGCCGAGCTGCTGCCGGCGGCGATCGAGGCGCACGAGGCGCGCGTGCCGTTGCTGCTGCTCACCGCCGACCGCCCGCCGGAGCTGCGCGAGACCGGCGCCGGGCAGGCAATCGACCAGCTCAAGCTGTTCGGCAGCGCCGCCAAGTGGTTCTGCGAGGTGGGCACACACGAAGCCGACGATGACCGCTTGCGCTGGATACGCACGCTGGCCTGCCGCGCCTACGCGACGGCGCTCGAAGGCCGCCCCGGCGCGGTGCATCTGAACTTCGCGCTGCGCGAGCCGCTCGTCAGCGACGAGCCACTCGCCGAGGATGGCACCGCTCGCGCCGGCGGCGCACCATACGTAGCGCGTACGCAGCTGGCGCCACAGCTCGGCGACGACGCGCGCCTGCGTGAGCTCGTCGGCGCGGCGCGGCGCGGCGTCGTCGTGGCCGGTCGCGACGAGCGCCCGGGCGCGCCCGGCGCGCCGTTCCTGGGCGAGGCAGCCGCCGCGTTCGCCGAGGCGGCCGGCTGGCCGCTGCTGGCCGACCCGTTGTCGGGCGCGCGCCGCGGCGCCGCGGCGGTGGCGCACTACGACGCGCTACTGCGCGACGCCGACTTCACCGCGTCGCTGCAGCCCGACCTCGTGCTGCGCGTCGGCGATCTGCCCGTATCCAAGCCGCTGCGCACGTGGCTGGCCGCGCTGCGCGACGTGCGTCAGGTCGCGCTGGACCCGGAGGCCGCCTGGCAGGACCCGGCGGCGGCGCTGTGGGACTCGCTGGCGCTCGCGCCGGCCGCCGCGCTGCACACGCTCGCGGACGAGGTCGCGGTGCCGGCCGAGGAGCAATGGCTTGCGGCATGGCGCAGCGGCGACGAGCGCGCCGCCGAGGCAATGCTCGGCGTGCTCGCTCAAAGCGGCCTGTCCGAGCCGGTCGTCGCCGCCGAGCTCGGCGTGCTGCTGCCGCACGAGGCCACGCTGTTCGTCGCTTCCTCGATGCCCGTGCGCGACATCGAGACGTTCTGGCCGATCCGCGCCGACGCGCCGCGCGCGCTGTGCAATCGCGGCGCCAACGGCATCGACGGCACCGTCTCCAGCGCCTTCGGCGCAGCCGCTGCCGGCGACGGGCCGGTCGTGCTGCTGATCGGCGACGTGGCGCTGGCGCACGACATCGGCGGCCTGCTCGCCGCGCGGCGCCTTGACCTGCAGCTGACGATCGTGCTGCTGGACAACAGCGGCGGCGGCATCTTCGACTTCCTGCCGGTGGCCGACGCGGCGATCGCGCGCGAGTCAGAGCCCGCTGCAGTGGCCGGGCTGGACCTCGGCTTGCAGCAGGACCTGTACACGCGCCACATCGCCACGCCGACCGGTCTGGACTTCGCCGGTGCGGCAGCTCTGTACGGGCTGTCGCACGAGCGTGCCGAGGACGCGCCCGGCTTTCGCTCCGCGCTGGAGCGCGCGCTGGCCCGCGAGAACTCGTCGATCGTCGAAGTAAAGACCAACCGCCAGGCCAACGTCGAGCTTCACCGCCGCGTGTGGCGAGCCGTATCGGCGGCGCTCGCTTCCTGAGCGGCCTCGCGTCGCTCGACGTGGCTCAGCCGGCCAGGAGGGGCAGGAGGGCTGCGAGCTTGATCTCCGTCTCGGCGAGCTCGGCCGCCGGCTCGGAGTCACGCACGATGCCGTTGCCGGCGTAGCAGCGAGCCACGGAGCCGCGCAGCAGCGCGCAGCGCAGGCCCACGCAGAACTCGCCGTCGCCGGTCGTGTCGGTCCATCCGACCGGCCCGGCATACCAGCCGCGATCCAGGCCCTCCAGCGCCGGGATCAGCGGCGCCGCCTGCGCCAGCGGCTCGCCGCCTACGGCCGGCGTCGGATGCATCAGCCCGGCCAGCTCCAGCGCGTCCACGGGCGACGCCAGCTGCGCGCGAATCGGCGTGGCCAGGTGCTGGATGTTGGCGATGCGCACGAGCTCCGGTTCGCGCGCAGCGGCGACCCACACCGAAAGCGGGCGCAGCATGCGCTCGATGCGTCGCGCCACGATCGCGTGCTCCTCGCGGTAGCCCTCGTCGCGTAACAGCTGCTCGCCGAGGTGATCGTCGACGGCCGGGTCGGCCGAGCGGCGCGTCGAGCCCGCCAGCGCCAGCGTGCTGACGCGATGACCCTCGCGACGCACCAACAGCTCCGGGCTGGCGGCCACGAGCGCCGCGTCGCCGCGCCCGACGCAGAACACGAAGCACGATGGGAACTCGTCGCGCAGCACGCCCAGCACGGCCGCTGGATCGTAGTCCCGCGGCGCGTGCACCTGCACTTCGCGCGCCAGCACGATCTTCTGCAGCTCGTTGGCCGCGATCAGCTCGACGGCACGCGCGACGGCGCCCTCGAAATGCTCCGGCGGCATCGCGCTGGCGACCTGAAAGCGTCCCGCCGGCGCCGGGTCGAGCAGCGGCAGCGGGCGCTCGCGCAGCTCGGCCAGACGCGCGTGCAGGCGTGCCTGAAGCTCCTCGGCCGTGTCGTCGGGCGAGGCCAGCGCGGTCAGCGTCAGGCGCACGACCCGCCGCCTGCCGCGCTCCACGCGGCGGAGCACGACCTCGGGAACGACCAGCGAGGCGGGTGCGAAGCCCTGCCAGTGCGGCGCCGCGCCGCCGTCCGGCGAGAAGGCGAAGCCGCCCAGCGCAAGCGGGCCGTCGCCGTCCGGACCATCGTGCTGTCCGCCGATCGCCGCCGCCGACAGCTCGCGCCAGCGCTCGGCGACGCTGTCGAAGCGCTCGCGGCCTTCCGCCTGCAATGAGATCGCCTCGCCCAGCCCGGCCAGAGCCGCGCGGCCTCGGTCGGGCTGCTCGAAGGCGAACCACGGCTCGCCCGCGCGGCGCGAGGCGCAGGCCACGGCCGTCGGGTCGACGCGCTCGTCGAGCTCCAGCGCGACTGATGCGAGCGTCGGCGTGCCGCTGCGCCTGGCACGCGACAGCGCCGCGTGCAGGCGTCCGGCCAGGCGCTCGTCGTCGGCCGGCGTCAGCTCGAACGAGCGGCGCCGGCCCGCCGTTTGCAGATCGGCCAGCGCGCGTGAGCCGGTGTGAAGCACCACCTAGGTCTCGGTGCGCCCACGCGAGATCGCGATCTCGCCCGTGCGCATCATCTCGATCAGGCCGAACGGACGCACCATGTCCTCGAACGCCTCGATCTTGTCGGTCGTGCCGGTGACCTCCACGATCACCGCGCGCTTTGTCACGTCTACCACCTTGCCGCGGAAGATCTCGGCGATCTGCATCAGCTCGCCTCGCTGCACGCCGTCGGCGGAGACCTTGAACAGCGCCAGCTCGCGCGCGACCGTGTCGGCGGGCTCAAGGTCGCGAATCTTCAGCACGTTGATCAGCTTGTGCAGCTGCTTTGTCACCTGGTCGATCGGGTGCAGCGCGCCGTCGACGGTCAGCGTCACGCGCGAGACCTGCTCGTCGTCGGTCGGCCCGACCGTCAGCGTGTCGATGTTGAAGCCACGCCGCGCGAACAGCCCGGCGATGCGCGTGAGCACGCCCGACTTGTTTTCCACCAGAATCGACAGCACGTGCTTGCGTCCCGTGCGCATGTTCGTGGACGCTTCAAGCTCCTCGAGGCTGAGCGTCTCCTTGGTCCCAGGCTCGCCCATAACGGTCATCCCACCATCTCGCGCGCGGCCTGGCCGGCCGGGATCATCGGATAGGTGTTCTCCTCGCGCGTCACGCGCACGTCGACGAGCACCGGGCCCGGTGTCTCGATCGCTCGCTTCATGTCCTGCACGAGCGTCGTCTTGTCCTCGAAGCGCATGCCCGTCGCGCCGTAGGCCTCGGCGAGCTTGACGAAGTCCGGGAACTCGCCGGTCTCGACGTGGCTGTATTTGCCGTCCCAGAACAGCTCCTGCCACTGGCGCACCATGCCGAGGTAGCCGTTGTTCATGATGAACACCTTGATCGGAATCTGCTCCTGCGCGCACGTCGCCAGCTCTTGGGCGTTCATCTGCACCGAGCCGTCGCCGGCGATGCAGCAGACCACCTTGTCCGGGCAGCCGACCGCCGCGCCCATCGCCGCCGGCAGGCCGAAGCCCATCGTGCCCAGGCCGCCGGAGTTGATCCAGCGGCGCGGCTGCGGGAAGTCGTAGTACTGCGCCGCCCACATCTGGTGCTGGCCGACGTCGCTGGTCACGATCGCCTCGCCGCCGGTCGCCTCGAACAGCGCCTGCACCATGAACTGCGGCTTGATCTCCTTGTCGGAGCTGTCCTCGTAACCCAGCGGGTACTTCTCTTTCCAGCCGTCGATGCGCGACCACCAGGCCGACAGGCGCTCGGGATCCGCGCCGATCGCGCGGTACTCGATCAGCAGCTTGGCCAGCACGTGCTTGGCGTCGCCGACGATCGGAATGTGCGCCGGCACGTTCTTGGAGATCTCCGCCGGGTCGACGTCGATGTGGATGAACTTCGCGCGCGGCGCGAACTCCGACAGCTTGCCCGTGATGCGATCGTCGAAGCGCGCGCCCACCGCGCAGATCAGGTCGGCCTCGTCCATCGCGTAGTTGGCCGCGCGCGTGCCGTGCATGCCCAGCATGCCCAGCCACTGCGCGTGCGGCGCCGGAAAGGCGCCCAGCCCCATCAGCGTGCACGTCACCGGGAAGCGGTCGGAGGTGGCGAACTCGGTCAGCTCCGCCGACGCTTCGGCGTTGACCACACCGCCGCCGGCGTAGATCACCGGGCGCTGAGCCGCGGCCAGCGCCTTGGCGGCCTGGCGGATCTGCTTCTGGTTGCCCTCCACGCGCGGCTGGTAGCCGGGCAGACGCAGGTCGGTCACCGGCTCGTAGTCGATCTCGGCTCGTGAAAGGTCCTGCGGGATGTCGACGAGCACCGGTCCAGGACGACCCGAGCGTGCGATGTGAAAGGCCTCATGGATTGCCCGCGGGATCTCCTGCGGGCGCGTGATCATGAACGAGTGCTTGACCACCGGCATCGTGATGCCGATCGTGTCGGCCTCCTGAAAGCCGTCCGTGCCGAGCAGTTCCGTGCGCACCTGACCGGTGATGAACACCACCGGCACCGAGTCCATCATCGCGTCGCAGATCGGCGTGATCAGGTTCGTCGCGCCAGGTCCGCTGGTCGCGAACGCCACGCCGACTTTGCCGGTCGCCTTGGCATAGCCCTCGGCCGCGTGGCCGCCGCCGGCCTCGTGGCGCACGAGGATGTGCTTGAGCCCGCCCGTGACAAAGGCGTCGTAGGTCGGCAGGTTGGCGCCGCCGGGGAGGCCGAAGACGACCTCCACGCCCTCCGCCTTCAGACATTCCATCACGGCGTCTACCGCGCGCATCTCGTCGACCTCCTTTCACCACCTAGAACTCGCAAAAAAGCCAGTGTACCAGGGGGTTTTTCCCGCTCAGAAGCCCCGCACCTGCCGCCGTCGCGCCACCGCGCACGCCGAGCATCCGGCCGGTAGGCCGGCCATCAGAACAACTAAGACGCTCCCAGACCTACGCCGATGGCGAGGCTGATCACACCGCCGACGGCGATGAAGACCAGCGACGAGCGCATCGGGATGTTGAGGAAGCGGTTGCGGATCCATGCGATCGCAAACAGCTCAACGGCGACGACCACGCCCGCCACGATCAGCGCCTTTTTCAGATCGGCGATGAGAAACGGCAGGGTATGAAAAATGCTCCCCAGCACAGTCATCCCGCCGGTGATCGACCCGCGCACGACCGCCGACCCGCGTCCCGTCTCTTCGCCTGTGTCCGAGCCTGCCTCTGACCATCCCATGCTCACCCCCGCACCGAGCGCAACTCCGAGCCCGACTATGAAAGCCGTGTGCGAGCTGGACGTGATCGCCGCGGCGAAGATCGGCGCAAGTGATGAGATCGTGCCGTCGATCAGCCCAACGAGGCCAGGCTGCACGACGCGCAGCAAGAAATCGCGCTCGTCGGCAAAGCCCCAGCGATGCACAAGGCGCGCGACGGCAGAGCCGTCGACGGCCTGGGCGATCTCCTCCGGCGCCTCGCCGATCTTCGTCTGCGTACTCATCACAGGCTGCACAGTAGGCCAAAATTTGGCTTAGGTATGCCGAATCCGGGTTAGGTAACCCTTAGTCGCGTCAGGTGCCCGCGGGCGTCTGCTCACGCGTCAGCGCGCCCGCCGATTCCGGCACGATCGCCGTCTCGGGGAAGTCAAGCTCGGTGCCGCAGCGCGTGCACAGCGCGTCGTAGATCTTCGTCACGCGCCCGCAGTTGGGACATTGGCGGCGCAGCTCATCGCGGTCGAAGCGATAGGCCAGCGCCGCCAGCAGGCCGAAGAACGGCACCGCGCCGGAGATCAGAAACCACAGCAAGAACGAGCTGCCCTTGATGCGCCCCACGATGCCCCCGGCCAAGCCGAAGCAGACCGCGATGATCACGTAGGCCATCGCGCGGCGCGCCCGCTAGAAGAGGACGCGCAGCGCCCAGATGATCGCCACGATCGCCACCACCACGACGAGAACGCTCGCCACCGCCGTGACGATGCCGATCACGAAGTGCAGCAGAATCCACGCGGCGACAAGCAGAATCAGCCCGGCGACGACAGTGCGGCCGAGCGGACGTGAGGATGATTCGTTCATAACCTCAGAGTACTCGCTGGAGCCGCCATGCGAGGCGGCTCCCGCGGCGATTGCAAGCCGGTGATACGGCCGGACAGGCAACCGCGACCCTGTCCGGCCGTACCGCCCGCCACGGCCAGAGGGAAGCCGAGGCGGGATCGCGCAGGACGGTCGGGCTACATCCGACCACGACGGCCAAGCTCGCCGGCGATCCGCGCCGTTGCGCCATCGACCCCGCTCGCGCAGGGCCGCTGACCGACGCTGGTGAGTTGATAGCGGCGGATCCGAGGACGCTGACCGTGTCCATTCACCGGCTCCTCCGGCAGCAGCAAGAAGCGCCGCCGGGAAGCTTGCGAGTTCGTCGATGGAGTTGTCGATTTCATGCACTCGCATCTTGGCGCAGCCGCTCGCACAAGCGTTTGGCCCACCGTCCAAAATGTGCGCGCGACGGCCCTGCGAACTGTCAGACGCCCAGCTGCTCGTGCACCAGGCGCGTCACCTCCGTGCCGTCCGCGCGGCCCTTGGTCTCGCGCATCACCGCACCGACGATCGGCCCGATCGCCTTCTCGTTGCCGCCGCGAACGCGCTCGGCGGCATCGGCGTTGGCCGCCAGGGCCGCCGCCACGATCGCGCCCAGCTCATCGTCGTCGCCGCCGATCACCCCCAGCCCCTCGGCCTCGACGATCGCCGCCGGATCCTCGCCCCCCTCGGCCACCAGCCTGTCGAGCACCTGGCGCCCGGCGCCGACGTTCACCTGCTTGGCCGTCACCATGCCGACCAGCTTCGCCAGCGCCGACGGCAGCACGCGCGAGCTCGCCGGGTCCACCCCCTCGTCAAGGCGCGAGGCGAGGTCGCCCCTGACCCAGTTGGCCAGCGCCTGCGCCGGCGGCGCGGGGTCGGCTTGCGCCGCCAGCGCCGCCTCGAAGTAGTCGCCAAGCTCGCTGCGAAAGGCCAGCTGCTGCGCACTGTCGGCGCTCAGCGACAGCTCCTCGCGATAGCGCTCGGCGCGCTGTGCCGGCAGCTCGGGCATCGCCTCGCGCGCCGCGGCGACCATCGCCTCGTCGATCGCCACCGGCAGCAGGTCGGGCTCGGGGAAGTAGCGGTAGTCGTGCGCCTCCTCCTTGGAGCGCAGCGACGTGATCGCACCCGAGGCCGGGTCGAAGTGCAGCGTCTCCTGAACGACCGCCTCGCCGCTCTCGATCAGCTTTCGCTGGCGCTCGATCTCGGCCCGGATGCCGCGCTCGATGAAGCGAAAGGAGTTCATGTTCTTCAGCTCCGTCTTCGTACCCAGCTCGTCGCTGCCGGCCGGGCGCAGCGAGATGTTGGCGTCGCAGCGCAGCGAGCCCTCCTCCATGTTCACGTCGCTCACGCCCAGCTGACGCAGCGTCACGCGCAGCAGCCGCAGCCACTCACTGGCTTGCTCGGGCGAGCGCAGGTCGGGCTCGGTGACGATCTCCGCCAGCGGCGTGCCGCCGCGGTTGAAGTCCACCACGCTCGCATCCGATCCGTGAATGCGCCCGCTCTCGCCCACGTGCGTCAGCTTGGCCGCGTCCTCCTCCAGGTGCACGCGGTGGATGCGCACCTCACCGAGCTGCCCGCCCAGGCACAGCGGCTCGTCGTACTGCGACACCTGATAGCCCTTCGGCAGGTCTGGATAGAAGTAGTTCTTGCGGTGAAAGATCGAGCGCGGCGCCAGCTTGGAGCCGAGCGCGTGACCGATCATCAGGCCGAAGTGCACCGCGCGCTCGTTGGCCACCGGCAGGCTTCCCGGCAGGCCCAGGCACACGGGGCAGGTGCGCGTGTTCGGCGGCTCGCCGAAGGACAGCGCACAGCCGCAGAACATCTTCGTCTGCGTCGCCAGCTGCACGTGTATCTCCAGGCCGATCACTGGCTCGAGCTCAGACACGCGCCGCACCCTCTGCAAAGCCGATCGCCTGCTCCAGTGCGTGCGCGACATCCAGCAGTCGGTTCTCGCTGAATGCCGGCCCGGCGATCTGCAGCCCAACCGGCAGGCCGGCGCCCTCGGGTCCGGCATCCGGCGCGTCCGTGCTCAATCCACAGGGAATCGAGATCGCCGGAATGCCCGCCAGCGACATCGGCACGGTGAAGAAGTCGCTCAGATACATCGACCAGGGGTCTGCCGTCTTCTCACCAAGCGCGAATGCGACGTTGGCCGAGGTCGGCGTGACGATCAGATCGACATCGGCGAAGGCCGCCTTGAAGTCCTCGGCGATCTTCGTGCGCACGCGCTGCGCGCGGCCGTAGTAGGCGTCGTAGTAGCCGGCCGACAGCGCGTACGTGCCGAGCATGATCCGCCGCTTGACCTCCGCCCCGAAGCCGTCGTGGCGCGTGCGCGTGTACATGTCCAGCAGGTCCGTCGCTCCCTCTGCCCGCTTGCCGTAGCGCACGCCGTCAAAGCGCGCCAGGTTGGAGCTGGCCTCCGAGGAGGACAGGATGTAGTAGGCCGACAGCGCGTGCGCGGCGTGCGGCAGGCGCACCTCGCGCAGCGAGGCGCCGAGCTCCTCGGCGCGGGCGAGGCTCGCGTTGAACGCGTCGAGCACCCCCGCT
>DATARK010000008.1:0-14814 GCA_036264175.1 Solirubrobacteraceae bacterium | reverse complement strand
GACGGCACAGCTCGGCGACGAAACGCTCGTCGCGCGCATCGGCGCCGACGAGTTCGCGATTCTCTGTCCGCAGGCCGACGGGGTTGGTGGCGCGCTGCGCACGGCGGCACGCGTGCAGAGCGCGATGGAGCCGCCGATACTCGTCGATGCCATCGCGATCAACGTCGACGCGAGCGTCGGGCTTGCGGCACCGGACAGCGGTGACGAAGGACTGGATGAACTGCTGCAGCACGCCGACGCGGCGCTCGCGCGCGCCCGCGCGACGCGCAGCCGCGTGGAGGCCTACTCCCAGAGCCTGGACAGCTTCGACCCGGCACGCCTGCTGCTGCTTGGGCAGGTGCGCCAGGGGCTCGACCGCGATGAGTTCGAGCTGCACTACCAGCCGAAGATCGACTTGCCGAGCGGGCGCGTGACGGGCGTCGAGGCGTTGCTTCGCTGGCGCCATCCCGAGCACGGGCTGCTGATGCCGATGACCTTCATACCGCTGGTCGAGCAGACCGCACTGGTCGATCCGATCACCGAGCGCGTCGTCGAGCGCGCGCTGGAGCAGATGGTGCGCTGGCGCGAGGACGGCATAGAGATCGACATGTCGGTCAACCTCTCGGCGCGCAACCTGCTGGACCCTGCTCTGCCCGACCAGCTGCTGGCGCTGCTGCGCCACCACGGCCTGCCGCCGGCGCGGCTCACGATGGAGGTCACAGAGAGCGCTGCGATGGCCGATCCGGCCAGGGCGATCGAAGTCCTGCACGAGCTGCGCGATCGTGGCGTCGGTGTCTCGGTGGACGACTTCGGTACCGGCAATGCCTCGCTCGCCTATCTCGCGCAGCTCCCGGCCAACGAGCTGAAGATCGACAAGGCATTCATCACCAACCTCTGCGAGGACACCCGCGCGGAGGCGATCGCCCGCTCTACGATCGATCTGGCCAGGCACTTCGACCTGCACGTGGTCGCCGAGGGAATCGAGACCCAGGCCGTGCTCGAGCATCTGATCGAGCTCGGCTGCGACACCGGTCAGGGTTATCTCATCTCACGCCCGCTCAGCGGCTCCGATCTGACCGCCTGGCTGATGGTCAACGCCGCGCGGGCGCCGTCGCCCGCGCCGGCGGTTGCCGACCGCGCCGGGCAGTCCGGCGCAGCTAACGGTCGGCGAGCTCGCGGGCGCGCAGCAGCACCGAGTCGATCATCGTCTCGGTCAAGCGGCCGGTGAACGTGTTCTGCTGACTCGGGTGGTAGCAGCCCAGCAGCGAGTAGGTCTCCCCCGCCAGCTCGGCGGCGTGGGCAAAGCGTGGCTTGGGGCGCAGCGGGGGCGCGTCGGCGCCGCGCGCGGCCGTGAGCAGCCGCAGCGCCGCATCCCAGGCAAAGCCGCCTAGGCAGAGCAGCACGCGCACGCTCGACAGCAGCTCCAGTTCGCGCACGCTCCACGGTAGGCAGCGCTCGCGCTCGGCCGGCGTCGGGCGGTTCGCCGGCGGCGCGCAGCGCACAGCGGCAGTGATCCACACATCGCGCAGCTGCAACCCGTCGTCGCGCGCGGTCGACGTCGCCTGGTTTGCCAGCCCGGCGCGAGCGAGCGCCGCGAACAGGAAGTCGCCGGAGCGGTCGCCCGTGAACATGCGTCCCGTGCGATTCGCGCCGTGCGCGGCCGGCGCGAGCCCGAACACGAGCACGCGAGCGGCAGGGTCGCCAAACCCCGGCAGCGGGCGACCCCAGTAGGTCTCCTTCGCGAACGCCGCGCGGCGCTCGCGCGCGACCTGCTCGCGCCAAGCGACCAGGCGCGGGCATCGCCGGCAGTCAGAGACGGACTCGGCCAAGCGAGCCAGCTGCACGCCCGCACGCGTGCGCTGGGCAGGGTCCGGCTCGGGCGATCGCAGTGCTTCGGCGGGCACCCGGCAGTAGTAGCATCGACGGGGCCATGCCGTTGTGGATGCTGATCGCTCTGCTCGCCCTGATCAAGCTCCCGATCGCTGCGCTGATGTTGTGGATTCCCTTCCGCAACGACGTCGCGACCAACGCTCCCGAGCCACCGAGTCAGTCAGATGACGACGGCGGTACGCGCACGATGCCGGCCGGCCCGCTCGATCCTCGCCCGCGACGCCCCCTCCCCTCCGGGCCGCGACCGCGACCGCGGCCGCGCTCGCCGCGTCGCGGCCCGCACGGCAGCCCGTCTCCGAGTTCGCCACGCAGAGTTCGCGCGCCCGCGAGCAGGCCGGTGCGCCGCGTGCGCGTCTCGCACTGAGCTTCCGGCCCGGGCGCTAGCGGCGGGTTCGCTTGCGCTGCCTGCGCGCGGCCTTGGCTTTGGCGCGGCGCTTGGCCAGCGCGGTCGCCGAGTCGTGTGCCGAGCGCGCTTCGGCCAGCTGCGGATCGCCCGCGGGCGCGACGCGGCGCGCATCGCGCACGATCACGTAGCCGATCGCGACGAGCAGTACGACCGCCGCGACGAGAGCGATGATCACCGTTTTTTTCGAGTTCGACTTCGGTTCGTTGGTGGCCGTCGTCGCAGTGGTCTGCGTTTTCGTAGCTTCTTCGGAGCCGCCCTGGCTCAGTTCGTTGAATGCGCCGCCTTCGGCGCCTTTGCTGGCAGCGAACGCGACCGGCGCAGTCCCCGCGCTGATGCTCAGGGCGAGCAAAGCGCAGGCGCACAGGTGCGCCACACGCCGGCGACGGAAGCTGGGGCGCTTGCGGGACATCGGCCGAGCATACCCGCCAGCGTCGTGGGCGACAACGATCGCCGCGCGGCCTCCGCCGGCCATCGGCGTCACCGTTTGGAAACCGTAGAATGACGCGCCATGGCACCGAAACAGCGGCAGATCCGCATGGAGCAGCGCGGCGGACTCGAGGCGATCCAGGCGCTCGAGCAGCGCTCTGACGAGGAGCTCGAAGCAGAGACGAAATACAAGTCCGCGGCGCTGGCGATTCTCGGTGCACGTGCCGCAGAGCGTTTCGACGCCGAGCAGGCGCGCAGCTACTTCCAGCGTGCGATCGCCGCGGCGCGTCCGCAGGAGCGAATGCAACTACGTCGCATGGCCGATGCCTCGCTCGCGCTCGCCGAACGCCGTGCCGGGGACCTCAAGAGCGCGGTCGAGCGTCTCGGCCAGGCGCCGCCGAGCGGTCGTCAGCTGTTCGCGCTGCGCGCGATGGGCCTGCTGATCCCTCCGGCGTCTGCCGGAATCATCGCGCGCGTGCGCGGCATTCTGCTGATCCTCCTGCTCGTGATCGTGCTGCTGGCAGTCGGCTTTGGCATCGTCGAGCTGGTGTCGCTCCCGTTCGGCGGCATCGGCGTCGCACCGGCCGTCCTGCTCGGCTTGTTCGTCGTGATCGCCGCGCTGGGCATCGCCGCTGCCGTCGGGCGCCGACGGCGAGATCGCGCGAAGGCCGCCGCCGCGTAGCGCCCGCACACGCGGGCTGTTTCAGCGCTCTGCGCGTCGCCGCCGAGCGCGCGCACTACGCTTGCGCCGTGCCCATGCAAGCTCGAGCGGTGCGCCTGATCGTCAACCCCGCCGCGGGCGGCGGGCGCGCGCGGGGTCTGGCGCCGCAGGCCGAGCGCGCTCTGCGCGACCACGGCTTGACCGTCAAACGAGATGACACGCGCGACCTCGAGCACGCGCGAGAGCTCGCCGTGCAGGCCGCTCAGGCCGGAGAGATCGCTGCGGTGCTCAGCGGCGACGGCGCCGTGGGCGCGGTTGCCGACGCGCTGCGGCCGATTCCAGGGGCCGTGCTCGGCGTGCTGCCGGGAGGCCGTGGCAACGATCTGGCGCGCGTGCTGGGCATCGCCGACGACATCACCGCCGCGTGCGCGACGATCGCCGAAGGGGTGCCGCGTGCGATGGACGTCGGCGAGGTGCGCGACGCGACGACGCATGACGGCCACAGCTTCGTCGGCATCGCCTCGGCGGGCTTTGACAGCGATGCCAACCGCATCGCCAACGAAGCTCCGGCGTGGTTGGGCGCGATGGTCTACGCCTACGGCGCGCTGCGCGCGCTGGTCTCGTGGAAGCCAGCGCGCTTCGAGCTCGAGCTCGACCCGCCGGGCGAGCGCCGCAGCTTCAGCGCTTACACGATCGGCGCGTGCAACTCCAAGGCCTACGGCGGCGGCATGCTCGCGGCTCCAGACGCGATGCTCGACGACGGCCTGCTCGAGGTGATCGTGCTCGAGAGCATCGGCAAGCTGGCCTTCCTCACGAAGATTCTGCCGAACGTGTTCAAGGGCACGCATGTCGACCAGCCCAGCGTCCACGTGTTTCGTGCGCGCGAGGTGTCGATCTCCTGCGATCGACCGTTCACGATGTATGCCGACGGCGACCCGATCGGCGAGCTTCCGCTGACGGTCACGGCGATCCCCGGTGCAGTGACCGTGCTCGTGCCGGCGCAGGCTCCCGAGCGCCCGGCCTTCTCTGAGGCCTCGCGACCCGCGGCGGGCGCTGTCGCGAGCGCCGAAGCGGACGAGGGGACGCCCGGCCAGAGCGCGGAAGGGCGCTGATGGCAGCGGCCCTGTCGGCGAAGCTCGCGCTGGCGCGGGCGGCGGCCGCGCTGGCGCGACTGCGCGGCGGCGGCGCGACGAGCGTGCCGGGCAAGGTGCTGCTGGCGCTCGACGACGACGCGATCGCGGCGCTCGGCTCGCGATTGGCACGTGGCAGTGTGCTCGTCTCGGCCACGAACGGCAAGACGACGACGACGGCGATGGCCGCCGCGATCCTCGAGCGGGCCGACGTGTCGCTGGTGCACAACGCCGCCGGCGCGAACATGGCCAGCGGGATCGCCACGGCGCTGCTCGCAGCCGCGCGCCCTCACGGCGCCATCGCCGGCGACCTCGGTCTGTTCGAGGTCGACGAGCTGTGGCTGGATGCGGTGGCCGCTCAGCTGCATCCCCGCGTGATCCTGCTCGCGAACCTGTTTCGCGACCAGCTCGACCGTTACGGCGAGCTGGAGACGATCGCCGAGCGCTGGGCCAACGACGTCGAGGCCGAGCGCTTCGTGCTCAACGCAGACGATCCGCTTGTCGCCGACCTCGGGCGCGAGCGCACCGGCGCGCTCTACTTCGGCGTCGAGGACGACTCCCTGGCGCTGGCCGGCATGGCGCACGCGGCCGACGCCAAGCACTGCCGCCGCTGTGGCGCGCCGTATGTGTTCGACGCGATCTACCTGGGCCACCTCGGTCACTACCACTGCCCCAGCTGCGGCCAACGCCGGCCCGAGCCGGAGGTGATCGCGAGCGAGGTCGTCCTGGAGGGCGTGCGCTCGGCCAGCTTCACGCTGCACACGCCTGCCGGCCGTGAGCGAGTGAAACTGGCCCTGCCGGGCCTTTACAACGTGTACAACGCGCTGGCCGCGGCTGCACTCGCGACCGCGCTTGATGTTTCGCTGGCGAGCATCGTCGCCGGCCTGGAGAGCACTCGGGCGGCCTTCGGACGCGCCGAGAGCGTCACCCTGAAAGCGCTGTCGCGCCGCGACGGCGAGCAGTCGTCGGCGTCGGCGCCGCGCGAGCTGCGCATCCTGCTCGTCAAGAACCCTGCCGGGGCCAACGAGGTGCTGCGCACGCTGGCACTCGAGCCCGGCGAGCACGATCTGCTGGGCGTGCTCAACGACAAGATCGCCGATGGCCGCGACGTCTCGTGGATCTGGGACGCCGACTTCGAGCTGCTCGCCGGTCGTGTTCGCAGCTTCACCTGCAGCGGCAGCCGCGCCGCCGAGTTGGCCGTGCGCATGAAGTACGCGGGTATCGAGGCCGAGCGCATCCACGTGCGACCGGAGCTGCGTACGGCGCTCGACGAGGCTGCCGCCGATCGCAGCGACGATGACGCGCCGCTGTATGCGCTTCCCACATACACGGCGATGCTTGCGCTGCGCGAGCTGCTGGTCGCGCGCGGAGAGGTCAGCAGCTCGTGGTCGTGAGCGACGCGTCGGCCCGTTCGCCGCTGGGCACGGAGACGCCCACGCCTGCGCACGTCGTCTGGCACGACCTGGAGTGCGGTGGCTATCGCGTAGACCTCGCGCTCTGGCACGAGCTCGCGGTGCGAGCGGGCGGCCCGATCCTCGACGTCGGCGCTGGCACCGGGCGCGTCTCGCTCGACCTGGCGCGCCGTGGGCATGCGATGACGGCCGTCGATATTGATGCGGTGCTGCTGCAGTCGTTGCGCGCTCGCGCTGCGGGGCTCGGTCTGGAGATCGAGACGATCTGCGCCGACGCACGCTCATTTGACCTGGAGCGGCGAGACTTCGCGCTGTGTATCGCGCCGATGCAGACGGTCCAGCTGCTCGGTGGCGCCGCGGGACGTGTCGCGTTCCTGCGTGGCGCGCGCGAACATCTGCGCGAGAGCGCGACGATCGCCTGTGCGATTCTCACCGATGTCGAGCCGTTCGATTGCGCGCTCGGAAGCGCTGGGCCGGCGGCAGAGCGCGCGCACGTCGATGGCCGGCTGTTTCTCAGCCGCGCGGTGCGCGTCAGCGAGCTCGCCGACGGAGTGGAGATCGAACGCGATCGTCGCGTGATCGACGAGCGGCCAGCTACGCGCGGCGATGGCGCCCAGCCGCCGCCGGAGCGCAACCTGATCAAGCTCGATCGAGTGGATGCCACCGAGCTCGAGCGCGATGCGCGCGAGGCCGGCCTGCGCGCGTTGGCGCGCCATGAGGTAGCGGCGACCGACGAGCACGTCGGCAGTGTCGTGGTGGTGCTCGGTGTCTGACGCGACCGTCGAGGCCTCGACGGGGCAGGCGCTGCGTGTGTGCGCGCTGTATCCCGACCTGATGAACATCTATGCCGACCGCGGCAACCTGCTGATGCTCGAGCGCCGCTGTCGCTGGCGCGGCATTGGCTTCGAGCTGAGCGCCAGCGGCCTCGGCGAGCCGCTCGACGCCGACGCGCACGACCTGTTCTATCTCGGCGGCGGCCAGGACCGCGATCAACGACTGTGTGCGGAGGATCTGCTGCAGAGCAAGAGCGCGGCGCTTCATCGTGCGGCTGAGCGCGAGGCCGTGGTGCTGGGCGTGTGCGGCGGCTACCAGCTGCTCGGCCACTCCTACACGCTCGGCGAGCAGGCGATCGAGGGCGTGGGACTGCTCGACGTGCGCACGACGCGCGAGGACGACCGTCGCCTGATCGGCAATGTGGCAATCGAGGTGCGCCTCGGCCCCACTGGCGGCCAGGACGCCGCGCGTGTACTGGCGGGCTTTGAGAACCACGGCGGGCGCACAGCGCTGGGCGAGCAGTCGGAGCCGCTTGGGCGCGTGTTGCGCGGCCACGGCAACGACGGCCGCAGCGGGTTCGAGGGCGCGCGCGCGGGCAACACGATCGGCACCTACCTGCATGGCCCGCTGTTGCCGAAGAACGCCTGGTTTGCCGATTGGCTGATCGCGCTCGCGCTGCGCATCGACCCCGCCGAGCTGGCGCCGCTGGACGATCGGCTCGAGGACGAGGCGCACGCGAGCGCCCGTCGCGCTGCGGGGCTCTAGCGGCGAAGTACGCCACCGGGGCGCCGCAAACTGCGCTTTCACGCGATTGCGACGCCGGAAAGGCCATCTAGGATCGCGGCGATGGAGTTCTCGGAGTACCAACGCCTGTCGCGGCGCACCGCGGAGTACCCACGTGAGGCGTGGCTCGCCTACCCGGCGCTGGGCCTGGCCGGAGAGGCTGGCGAGGTCGCCGAGCACGCCAAGAAGGCGATTCGCGACGACGGCGGCGAGGTCGGCCAGGAGCGGCGCGAGAAGATGTCCAAGGAGCTCGGAGACGTGCTCTGGTACGTCGCGCAGCTGGCCAGCGAGCTGAACCTCGATCTCGACGAGGTCGCGCAGGCGAACCTCGACAAGCTGCTCTCGCGCCAGCGCCGTGGTGTCCTGTCAGGCAGCGGCGACGAGCGCTGACGACCGTGGGCCGGCGCGGCTCTGCGTCCTCGGTCGCTCGCGTGCTGGTCAGCACGCCACGCTTCCTGCGTCCTTGATCCGCTTGACCCACGCCCGTCAGTGGGTCCGGTGCCTTACGAAGCGATGGGGCGCGGCGATGGAGCGATCGCGAAGCGCTCGAAGCGCTGGGCCAGGCGGGCGGGCACGAGGGCGCGTACGCGCACGCCCTCGGGCGTGTCCTCGCGGCTGACGTCGCCGGCCACGTCGTGCAGCTCGGCGAGGCTGCCACCGTCGGCGTAAGGCACGAGCAGCTCGACGCGGCGCAGCGTGTGCGCCAGCTCCCGCTCGATGCGCTCGCCGAGCTCTGCCAGCCCTTCGCCGTTAGCCGCGCTGACGAGCACCGCCTCGGGATGACGCAGGCGCAGCTCGTCGCGCGCGCCTTGGTCGAGCAGGTCTGCCTTGTTGAGCACGAGCAGACGCGGCTGGTCGCCGGCGCCGATCTCCTCGAGTGTCTGCTCGACGGAGTGACGCATGATCTCCAGCTGCTCCTCTGGCGCAGAGGCGTCGAGCACGTGGACCAACAGGTCGGCGCGGCGTGTCTCCTCGAGCGTCGCAGCGAAGGCTTCGACCAGCTGGTGGGGAAGCTTTGAGATGAAGCCGACCGTGTCGGTCAGCAGATGCGTGCGGCCGCTCAGGCGAAGCTCGCGTGTGGTCGGGTCCAGCGTGTGGAAGAGCCGGTCGCGCACGCCGACGTCGGCGCCGGTCATTGCGTTGAGCAGTGTCGACTTGCCGGCGTTCGTGTAGCCGACCAGCGCGACGGTTGGCAGCGATGCGCGCTCGCGCTCGGCGCGCTGTACCGCGCGCGTTCCCTTGACGTGCTCCAGGCGGCGTCGCAGCGCGGCGATGCGGTCGCGCGCCAGACGGCGGTCGGTCTCGATCTGCGTCTCACCCGGCCCCCTTGTGCCGATGCCGCCGCCGAGTCGCTCGAGGTGCGTCCACAGGCCGCGCATGCGCGCGAGGTTGTATTCGAGCTGAGCCAACTCGACCTGCAGCTTTCCCTCGGCGCTGCCGGCATGCGAGGCGAAGATGTCGAGGATCACCGTCGTGCGATCGACGACCGGCAGGCCGACGGCCTCCTCCAGGTTGCGCTCCTGGCGCGCGGTCAACTCGTCGTCGCAGGCGATCAGGTTCGCGTCGGCGGCCTTGGCTGCGGCCTTGGCCTCGGCGACCTTGCCGGGACCGAGATAGGTGTTGGGGTGCGGCTGGTCGCGCTGCTGGATCATCTCCCCCACGACTCCGACGCCGGCCGTGCGCAGCAGCTCAGCCAACTCGGCTAGGTCGTCCTCGCCGCGCGGGAGCGCCGCCACGCAGAACGCGCGCTGTCGCGCGCGCGGCGCCTGCTCGTCTGATCCGTGGCCGTTCTGCGACGGCTGTGTCGGCGTCATGCGCCCGTTGCGACTCCTCTGCATCCACCACTCATTCTAGAGCGGCGGCCCACTGCCCTGTGATCAATTTGCGAGCGCGCCGAGGCGCTCGACCGCCTCCAGCAGCCGCTCGTCGGGCGTCGTCAGCGAGATGCGAAACCAGCCCTCGCCGGCGGGCCCGTAGACCGCTCCGGGCGTGACCACCACGCCGGCCTGCTCGAGCACGTGCTCGCAGTAGGCGGCCGAGCTCTCATATCCGTCGGGAATCGGCGCCCACACGTAGATCGTGGCGTGCGGAGGATGCACGTCGACGCCGATCTTGCGCAGCGCGTCGCAGACGAGATCGCGCCGTCGCCGGTACAGCTCGGTCATCGACGCGACCTCGGCGTCGGCCTCCGGCGAGAGAGCGGCGATGCCCGCGAGCTGGATCGCGTCGAACAGTCCCGAGTCGACGTTCGTCTTCAGCCGCCAGTAGGTCTGCAGGGCGTCTGCGTTTCCAACCAGCACCGCGCAGCGCCAGCCGGTCATGTTGTAGCCCTTGGAGAGCGAGAACACCTCGACGCCGACCTCATTGGCCCCCGGCGTCGCCAGGAACGAGGCCGGTCGGTAGCCGTCGAAGGCGATCTCCGAGTAGGCGTTGTCGTGCACCACGAGGATCTCGTAGGAGCGGGCAAACTCGACCACGCGCTCGAAGAACCCGTCGGGGGCCAGCGCGCCGGTCGGGTTGTTCGGGTAGTTCAGGTACATCAGCTTGGCGCGCCTGGCGACGTCCTCGTCGATCGCGCCCAGGTCGGGCACGAAGCCGAGCTCGGGCTGGAGCGCCATCAGCACCGGCTCGGCGCCGGCCAGCCACGGCCCGCCTGTGTAGACCGGATAGCCCGGGTCGGCAGCGAGCGCGTAATCCTCGGGGTCCAGGAATGCCAGGTTGAGGTTGAAGATCGCCTCCTTGGCGCCGATCGCCGGGATGATCTCGCTGTCGGGATCGAGCGGCACATCGAAGCGGCGTGCGTAGAAGTCGCGCACCGCGGCGCGGAAGTCCGCTCGGCCGCGGTTCGAGGGGTACTGGTGTGTCTCGGCCTCGGTCACGGCCTCCTGCATCGCCTCGACGATCAGCGCGGGCGTCGGACGGTCGGGGTCACCGATGCCGAGGCTGATCACGTCGACGCCGGCGGCGCGCTTGTCGGCGATCTTGCGCTCGAGCTCGGCGAACGCATACGGCGGAATGCGCCCCAGGCGCTTGCTCGGTCTCATCCAGCTCCTTCGTTGTGGATCTTGAGTTCCTCGCGCTCACGCGCTCTCGCGCAGCTCGTCAAGCAGCTGCTCGCTGATCTCCCCGGCGAACACCGGCAGCGCCCAGCCTGACAGGTGGATGCGCAGGTCCGGATCGACCTCGACCTCCAGCTCGCCGCCGTCGAGCACCACGACGACACGCGTGGCCTCGGCCGGCGGCCCCGGCGGCCGCCCCGACATGCCGCTGACGAGATAGGCCACGGCCGCGCCCGTCGCGCCGGTGCCGGAGGACAGCGTCTCCCCCACGCCGCGCTCGAAGATGCGCGCGCGGATACGTGCCGGCGGACCGGCCTCGAGCTCCGCGTACCACGAGACGTTCGTACGGTTGGGGAACTCTGGATGGCCTTCCAGCGGGGGGCCGACGACGCCCAGCTCCAGCGCATCGAGCGTCTGCGCGTCAGACACAGCGATCGCACATTGAGGGTTGCCGATCGAGACGTGCTGGACGCTCCACGACTTGACCTGCTCGGCGGCGCCTTCGCCCGAGGTCTCGACGCGCAGCTCGGCCGCGCCGTCGGGCGGCCCGGCGGGGAAGTCCTTGGAGCTGAGGCTCGCGCGCCCCATGTCGACGCGGCAGGTGAAAGGGCCGGTGATCTGCGGTGCGATCCGCCCGGCGACGGTCTGGATCGAGAAGCTGTCGAGCTCGGTCCAGCCGCGGCGGCGCAGGTACAGGATCGCCTCGCGCGCACCGTTGCCCGAAAGCTCGGCCTCCGAGCCGTCGGGGTTGAAGATGCGCAGGTCGGCCACGTCCGATGGGTCGCTCGGCGGCGAGAGCTCGAGCACGCCGTCGGCGAACACGCCGAAATGCGCCTGGCACAGACCGCGCACGCGCGCGGGTGTCAGCTCGAACGGCAGATTGTCGCGCTCGACGATCAGGTAGTCGTTGCCGAGCGCTTGCCACTTCTCGAATCGCATCAGGCGGCGGAGTCTAGGATCTCCTCGGCGACCGAGGATGGCGAGCGATCGCTCACGTCGATCGGCGTCGTCCCGGCGAGCTTGCGCATCCACGTCAACTGGCGGCGCGCATAGTTGCGTGTGCGGCGCTTCATCGCCTCCACGTCGCCTGCCAAGAGCTCCTCGAAGCCGAGTGCCTTGCGCGCGGTGATCGACACGCCGGCGGCATGGGCGCGACGCACCTCCTCCAGTACGCCCGCGGCGATCATCGCCTCCACGCGTGCGTCGATGCGTTCGTACAGCGCCTCGCGGCGCATCGTCAAAGCCGCGAGCAGCGTCGGATGGCGCAGCTCGTCGCTCCACAGCTGCGAACTGGTGCGTGCCTGCGGAAGCTCGCCCGTCTCGGCCAGCTCCAGCGCTCGCACGATCCGTCGCCAATCCTGCTCCTCGAGGACCTGTGCCGCCGATGGCGCGACCTCGGCCAGACGACGATGCAGCTCGGGGGCGCCGTGGCGCTGCAGATCTGCCATCAGGCGTTCGCGCGTGGCCGGCTCCGGCGCAGGGCGCAGGTCCAGATCGGCCAGCGCCGCGCGCAGGTAGAGCCCCGTGCCGCCTACGACGATCGGCCGCTTGGCGCCCTCGAGCAGCCCGTCGATCTCGGCGTGTGCGAGCTTGGCGTACTCGCCGGCGCTGAAGGTTGCGTCGAGCGGCAGAAACGACAGCAGCCGATGCTCGAGCGCAGCGCGCTCGGTCGAGGACGCGACGCCCGTGAGCGTCTCCAGGCCCGCATAGACCTGCAGCGCGTCGGCAGAGACCGCCACGGGCATCTCGCCGCGCTCGCGCAGCATCTTGGCCAGCGCCACTGCGATGGCGGTCTTGCCGACGCCGGTCGGGCCGAACAGCGCGAAGATCTGCGTGCGCGCCGGCGCGCGCACCTCGCCCGATCTCTGCTCGCCGCCCGTCATGCGCGCAGTATCGCCGTCCAGTGATGCCGTCGAGCGGAGCTTCGAGCGGCGTGGGTGCCGCCGGCGGCGTATTTGCGTAGGCTTGACGAGATGAAGATCTCGGGGGCGAACGTACTTCTCACGGGGGCGACCGGAGGCATCGGTCACGCGATCGCACGCGCGATCGCCGCGCAGGGCGGCAACCTGCTGCTGACCGGCCGTCGCGCTGAGGTGCTGGAGCCGCTGGCCGACGAGCTCAACGGGCGGGCGCTGGCGGTCGACCTCGTTGACCCGGCGGAGGTCGACAGGCTCGTGGGCGAGGCCGGCGACGTGGACATCCTGATCGCCAACGCCGCACTGCCGGCGACCGGCGCGCTCGACACGTTCACGATGCAGGAGATCGACCGCGCGCTGGCGGTCAACCTCCGTGCGCCGATCGCGCTGACGCACGCGCTGCTGCCGGGAATGCTCTCGCGCGGCCGCGGGCACCTCGTCTTCATGTCCTCGCTCAGCGGCCGCGCGGCCACGCCGGTCTCGCTGATGTACACGACGACCAAGTTCGGTCTGCGCGGCTTCGCCGCCGGCCTGCGCATCGACCTGCGCACCAGCGGCGTCGGCGTGACCACGGTGATGCCGGGCTTCATCCGCGACGCGGGCATGTTCGCCGTGGCCGGCGCCGAGCTTCCGTCGACGGTTGGCACGCGCAGCCCCGAGGACGTGGCGCGCGCGACGATCCGCGGGATCGAGCGCAACAAGGGCGAGATCGACGTCGCCCCCCTCCCCGTGCGCCTCGGCGCGACGATTGCAAGCGTCGCGCCGGAGTTCGGCGCGGCCGTCAGCCGCCGCTCGGGTGGCGACAAGATCGCCGACGAAATGGCTGCCGGCCAAGCCGGCATGCGCTAGCTCAGAAGAGAGCCTGCTGGATTGCCGTCGTTGGCTGTGGCACCTCGTGGCGCGCGTCTCCCGGGTCCGTGCGAGCGCTTGCAAAGCGTCGCGAATCACCGCGCCGTTTGACCAGTCGCGAGAGCCGCTTTCGTTCCTCGGTGGGCGCGTAGGCGCCTCTGGCATAGAGGCGCTCATAGCGATCGACCAGGTCCGGGCGCTTTTCCGAGAGCCAGCCCATGAACACCTGGCGGACCTCACCACGGAGATGCAGCGCCACGCCGCCGACGCTGGTCGCACCAGCCTTGTCCACGAGATCCAACAGCTCGCCGACCTGATCTGGCGAGTCGTTGATGCCCGGCATCAGCGGCGCGATCAACACGCCCGTGGGAATGCCCGCGCGGTTGAGCTCGGCGACGGCCTCCAGGCGCGCGCGTGGATTGGGGGTATGCGGCTCCGTCGCCCGCCAGGCCTTCTCGTCGAGCGTCGGAATCGACAGGCACGCTGTGAAGCTCGTGCGCTGCGCGATCTGCAGCATCAGATCGAGGTCGCGCAGCAGCAGCGGCGACTTGGTCAGCACCGAGCAAGGGTTCGCCGCGTCTCGCAGCGCCTCCCAAATGCCTCGCATCAGCTTGTAGCGACCCTCGACCCACTGGTACGGATCGGTGTTCGTTCCCAGCGCCACGTGCTCGCGCTTCCACGACGCCCGCGCCAGCTCGCTGCGCAGGACCTCCGGCGCGTTGACCTTCACGACGATCTCGCGCTCGAAGTCGCGGCCGGCGTCGAAGTCGAGGTACTTGTGTGTCGGGCGAGCGAAGCAATAAACGCAGGCATGACTGCATCCCCTATAAGGATTGATCGTCCAGCGAAACGGCATGCGCGATTGCTTGGGCACGCGGTTGAGCACCGAACGCGCTCGCACCTCGTAGAAACGTGTCTGGAGCGCCTCGGGCGCCTCGAAGCGCCGGACGATCGCCTCGTCGCGGTAGCCGGGCAGCCGTCGCTGCTCCTCCTCGTTGAGCGTGAGGTTGCTCCAGCGCACGAACATATGTTCGCATAGGCGCAGGCGGAGCCTGAAAACACGGGCTTTCAGCGCCTCTCACAGTCTCCTCAGCCACCGCCCAGCGCCTGCTCAAGCCTCGCTTGGCGCCCGCTTAGCGACGCTGCGCATGATGGCCACCGACACGTCAACGACCCGGGAGGTCAACAGCGATGAGCCTTTCAAGACTGCTCGCGGCAACGATGATCGCCGGTGCTCCGGCCAGCTCAGACGAGACCGCAACGGGCTCGCCCGAGAGCCAGAGCCGCGGTCTCGATGACAAGTCGAGACCGACGTCCGGCCCGGCGTGTGCGATGGCGCCAGCCGGCACACGGGGCGGCGCTTAGATCGCCCCGTGGCGCGGCGAGCCGACGGGCGCCACCGTGTGCGCTCGTCGGCTCGCCGCCTCAGCCCGTCAACGTTCGTCCAACCTGTGATTGGTCGATCATCGCGCGCGCCTACGCCGTCGAGCACTTGTCTGATGTCCGGGGACACACACGATTCTGTGGAG
>DATARK010000061.1:0-7473 GCA_036264175.1 Solirubrobacteraceae bacterium | reverse complement strand
GCAACACCTGCGCGCTGTACGACGTCAACATCAAGACCGGTGCGTTCAACTGGCAGCTCGGCGGGCCGCACTCGACCTTCAAGGTCGGGCGCGGGACTCGCACCTTCTTCCAGCACGACGCCGAGTGGCAGGCCGGCGGTCTGATCTCCGTGTTCGACAACGGCGCCAGTCCCGTCAAGGAGAAGCAGTCGCGCGGCGTGCTGCTGCGGCCCGACTACGCGCACAAGACGGTCTCGCTCGTCCAAGCGTTCACCAACCCCAGCCACGTCCTCTCGGCCGCCGCCCAGGGCAACACGCTGGCGTTGCCAGGCGACGATTGGCTGATGGGTTATGGCAACCTGCCCAACTTCACCGAGTACGGCGCCGACGGCGGCGTCCTGCTCGACGGCACGCTCGGGCGCGGCGTTCAGAACTTCCGCACCTACCTGTCGCCCTGGGTGGGCCACCCGAGCGAACCGCCCGCGATCGCCGCCAGCCAGGCCGGCGGGGCCGTCACCGTCAGCACGAGCTGGAACGGGGCCACCGAAGTCGCCTCCTGGCGCCTGCTGTCCGGCCCCTCCCCCAGCTCTCTGAGCGAATTCGCCAACGTGCCCAGGTCAGGCTTCCAGGCGAGCGCGACCGTGACCCCCCCGGTCAGCGTCAGCGCCCAGCCGCTGTACGTGCAGAGCCAGGCCCTCAGCGCCGGCGGAGCGGTGCTCGGAACATCCGCACCACTGCGGGTCTCCTAGCGGTTATGGTTAGGAAACCGTGAGCGAAAACTTCTCACTGATCATCATGATCCTCTTCATGCTGGCCTCGCTGGCGTTTCTGGCCCAGCAGATCCTCGCCTACCACTAGCGGGCCGTTGAGCTGCGTGATGCTGCGTCCTCGGTCGCTTATGTGCACTAGCACACTGCGCTCCCTGCGTCCTTGCCTCGCTTGCCCAACGGCCCGCTAGACGCTTAGGGCACTCAGCCGCGCTTACGCGCGGTCTTCAGCTGTTCGCGTTCGCGCTGCTTCTCGACGACCGTCGCGATTAGGCGCAGGTACTGGGAGGGGCCGCTGGCCTTGGCCATGCCGTAGGTGAAGGCCTCGATCCAGTCGGGGACTTTGGCGTCCTTGGCCAACACGTTGAACTGCTCGCGGCGCATCTCGACGTTGATCTTCGAGTCGGTCGCCAGACCCTTGGTTACCTCGAACTGCGGGCACAGCAGGCGGAAATGTTGCGTGTCGCCGCGGCCGTGCAGTTCGATCCCGACGATCAGGTTGATCGTCGCGAGTGCGGGTACTTCCTCCACGAAGCGCCGCACGGCGCGCTCGATCAATCCCTTGGCATCCTCGGCCATCTCAACCTCCTACCCACTCAGCCGGCGCGATCACCGGATCAGATCTTGTGGCGCTGCAGCAGCTTCTTGCCGATCACCATCCGCTGGATCTCCGATGTGCCCTCGCCGATCAGCAGCAGCGGGGCGTCGCGGTACAGGCGCTCGATCTCGTACTCCTTGGAGTAGCCGTAGCCGCCGTGGATCCTGAAGCACTCCTCGACGCAGAAGCGGCCCGCCTCGGAGGCGAACAGCTTGGCCATGCCGGCCTCCAGATCCGAGCGCACCCCGTCATCCTTCATCCGCGCGGCGCGCATCGTCAGCAGGCGCGCCGCTTCGACCTGAGTGGCCATGTCGGCGAGCTTGAACTGGATCGCCTGGTGCTCTGAGATCGGCTTGCCGAACGCCTTGCGCTCCTGGCTGTAGCGCAGCGCCAGCTCCAGCGCGCGCTGGGCGATGCCGACGCCGCGGGCAGCCACGTTGACGCGACCGACCTCCAGCGCGTCCATCATCTGGGCGAAGCCCTTGTTCAAGCCCGCGTCCTCCCCACCGAGGACGTTCTCGGCCGGGCAGCGGTAGCCGTCGAATACCAGCTCGGTCGACTCGACGCCCTTGTAGCCGAGCTTTTTGATCTTCGGCGTGACGTTCAGGCCGGCGTACTCGCCGGTGTTCTTCGAGGCTCCCCCCTCCTTCTCGGCGATGAAGCAGGTCATGCCGCGGTGGCGCGGCTCTGCGTCGGGGTCGGTCTTTACGAGCACGAACACGAGCGAGGACATCAGGCCGTTGGTGACCCACATCTTCTGGCCGTTGATTTCGTAGCGGCCGTCCTGGCCCTTCTTGGCCGTAGTCTTGATCGCCTGCACGTCGGAGCCCAGCTCCGGCTCTGACAGTGAGAAGGCGGCGCGGATCTCGCCCGTAGCCATCCGCGGCAGGTACTTCTGCTTCTGCTCCTCGCTGCCGAACTTGATCAGCAGATAGGAGCCGATGAAGTGCGTGTTGATGACGCCCGAGATCGAGATCCAGCCGCGCGAGAGCTCCTCGACGATCATCGCGTAGGTCGTCAAGTCCAAGCCCATGCCGCCGTACTCCTCGGGGATCGTCACCCCGAACAGGCCGAGCTCCTTCATCTGCTCGACGATCGGCTCGGGATACTCGTCCTTGCCGTCGTAGTGCTCGGCGTTGGGGATGATCTGCTCGTCGGCGAACTGGCGCACCATCTCGGTGATCGCCTTCTGCTCGTCGGTCTTCTCGGTGTAGGGGGCGGGGGCTACGGCCATTCGCGCGGGCTCCAGGGTCGCTTTCGTTCGATATCGAGAGAATACTCGGCGTGAACTTCGCCCGAGAGGTCCTGCAGGCCCAGCCGTCCGAGCGCCGTGCTCTGGTCGAGCTGGGGCGCGACGGCACGCGCCGTGAGTGGACCTTCGGGCAGATGCGCCGCCTGATCGAGGCGAGCGCCGGCACGCTAGCCGCTCACGGAGTGAGCCGCGGCGACGTCGTGATGACGCTTATCGGCAACCGCGTCGAGTGGGTCGCCACGATGATGGGCTGCTTTCGCATCGGGGCCGTGGCGCTGCCCTGCACCGAGCAGCTGCGCGCCAAGGATCTGCGCCTGCGCCTCGCGGTGGCGCGGCCCTCGCTGATCGTTGCCGATCTGCGCAACCGCGAGGAGCTGCAGGCCGCCGCGCCCGACTGCCCGGTGCTGTGGGTTCCGGGAGACGGCTTGCCGGTGGGTGACCCTGACGCACCCGTCGATCCGGGCGCCGAGGCGAGCGCTACGCCGGCCGCTGAGATGGCCGCCGACGATCCCGCCCTGATCACCTTCACCAGCGGCACAGCCGGCGAGCCGAAGGCCGTCGTTCACGCCCAGCGCTACCTGCACGGGCAGCGCCTGCAGGCCGAGAGTTGGCTCGGCGCTCGCGACGGCGACCTGGTCTGGTGCACCGCCGCCAGCGGCTGGAGCAAGTCCGCCCGCAACGTCTTCATCGCGCCGTGGCTGATGGGGGCCGCCGCGCTGCTGCACGACGCGCGCTTCGATCCGCACGAGCGGCTCGAGCTGATCGAGCGCGAGCGCGTCGACGTGCTGTGCATGGCGCCGACCGAGTACCGCGTGATCGCCAAGCGCGCGCAGCTGCGGGCGCTGCCGAGCCTGAGAGGAATGGTCGCCGCCGGCGAGGCGCTGAACCCCGAGGTACTGCGCGCCTGGCGCGAGGCCACCGAACTGGACGTGCGCGATGGCTACGGGCAGACCGAGACCGGACAGATGACCGCGATGCCGATCGGGCAACCGGCGCTTCCCGGTTCGATGGGCCAGGCGCTCGAGGGCGTTGACCTGACGATCGAGGACGGCGAGCTGGTCGTCGATCCCCGTACCGTGCCGACGTTCTTTCTGGGCTACCTCGGGGAGGGGATCAGCCACCAAGACGGCTGCTGGGAGATCGAGGACCGCCGCGAGCAGGGCCCCTGGCGCACCGGCGATCGCGTCACGCGCGACCCGGATGGCTACCTGCGCTTCGAGGGGCGCACCGACGACGTGATCGTCTCGGCCGGATACCGGATCGGACCGTTCGAGGTCGAGTCGGCGCTGGTGGCGCATCCCGCGGTGGCCGAAGCCGCTGCGGTGGCCGCTCCCGACGAGGAGCGCGGAAGCGTCGTTCGAGCGGTCGTCGTGTTGCGCGACGGGCACACAGGCTCGCCCGAGCTTGCGCGCGAGCTGCAGGAGCACGTCAAGCGCGAGACCGCCCCCTACAAGTACCCGCGCGTCTTGGATTTCGCCGCCGAGCTGCCGAAGACCGCGAGCGGCAAGATCAGACGCGCCCAGCTACGCGAAGGGGCCTCTTCCCCGGCTCATTGACCCAGCGCGACGATCGCGTCGATCTCGACCTGCGCCCCGCGCGGCAGCGCCGCCACTCCAACCGCGGCCCTGGCAGGCGGAGCGTCGTCGAAGAACTCCGCGTACACCTCGCCGACCGCTGCGAACTGCGACAGGTCCGTCATGTACACGGTCAGCCTTACCGCGTCGCGCAACGACGCTCCGGCCGCCTCGCACACCGCCGAGAGGTTGCGCAGGCACTGTCTTGCCTGCTCGACGGCGTTCTCGCCGACCAGGTCGTTGCCGGTCGGGTCCAGCGGAATCTGGCCCGAACAGAACAGCAATCCGCCTGCTCGCACGGCGTGGCTGTAAGGGCCGATCGGAGCCGGCGCGGCGGGGGACTCTACGATCTGGCGCTCGGGGCGCATCGCCATCGAGCGTACACCTCGTGCCCGACCGCGTCGATCTGGGGCGCGCAAGGTGGCGCCCGACGCGCCGGCACTCCCCCAAGCCACGCTCGTGTAGATTCCGACTGTGCGACTGGGGGCCCGCGAACTCACGAGTGTGCTTCTGGCCGTCGGTTGGCTTTCGCTGCTAGCCGCACCCAGCGCCGGCGCGGACATCAGGTGGGGGGTTTGCGCTGAATCGAACAGCATCGCCTGCGGGCACCTGACGGTGCCGCTCGACTCCGCCGAACCCTCACAGGGGGCGATCACGTTGGCGCTGCGCCGCCACCGCGCCCCGCTCGGCGAAGCCAAGGACGCGGTGATCGCGCTCGCCGGCGGGCCGGGGCAGTCGGCGCTGCCCTACCTGGTGCAGTTCGACGTCCTGCTCGGGCCGATTCTTGCCACCCGCGACTTGATCGTCTTCGATCAGCGTGGCACCGGCTTCTCACATCGGCTCTCCTGTCCCGTCTTCAGGCACTCGGGCAAACTCTCCCCTTCGCGCGTGGTGGCGCGCTGCGGACGCGAAATCGGAGCCACGCGCGGGCTGTTCACCACCGCCCAGACGGTCGCGGACATCGAGGCGATCCGCCAGGCGGGCGGCTACGAAAAGCTCGTGCTGTACGGCACCTCCTACGGCACCAAGGTCGCCGAGCGCTACGCCCAGGAGTACCCGACGCACGTCCAGGCGCTGGTGCTCGACTCGGTCGTCACGCCCAATGGGCCCGACCCGTTCGAGCGCTCGACCTTTGCCGCCATCCCGCGCGTGCTGCGTCAGCTGTGCGCCGGTGGCGTCTGCAGGGCGATCACCCGCAAACCCGTCAGCGACCTCGCGCGGCTGGTGCGGCGGATGGGGCGACGTGGCGTCAGCGGCACGCTGATCGACCCCGACGGGCACCCACACCCGACCCACGTCTCCTCCAACGAGCTCGTCGGCGTGCTGCTCGAGGGCGACTTCGACCCGATCCTGCGCGCCGAATTCCCCGCGGCCGTGCGCTCGGCCGACTACGGCGACACGGCGGCGCTGGCTCGTCTGCTCGGGCGCGCCTCCGTCGGCTCGGACGAAGAAGAAGAAGCGAGCATCGCCGAGGCGTTTGACGTGCCGCTGTACTACGCGACGATCTGCGACGAGGTCGACTTTCCATGGAACCGCGCGTCGACTCCGGCGAAGCGGCTGCGCGAAGCGCGTGCCGCGCTGCAGGGGCTCGGCGCCTCCGTGTTCGCTCCGTTCACCACCGCCAACGCCCTGGCGCTCAGCGACGTCCCCGCCTGCGCTCTGTGGCCGGCGACTCCCGGCGGGCCCGAACTCGACAACGCGCCGCTGCCCGACGTGCCCACGCTGATCCTCTCGGGCGCCGACGACCTGCGCACGCCAACATCCGGTGCGCGCGAAGTCGCCGCCGCGATCCCCGACTCCCACCTGCTCGTCGTCCCCAACACCGGGCACTCGGTGCTCGGATCGGATCCGACGCCGTGCGCGCACAACGCGCTGAAAGCGTTCTTTGAGGCCGGACACGAAGTCAGGCAGTGCCACGAACGCACGCCGCCGCCGCTGTCTCTGCCGACGCCGCTGCCGCCGCGCTCGCTCGCCGCAGTTCCGATTGCACCGGGCAACCAGGGGCTGGCGGGTCGCACTCTGCAGGCGGCGCTGCTCACGCTCGGCGACTTCGATCGCCAGCTGCTGCTCGCGGTGCTGGAAAACTTCGCTGAAGTGCTGCTCGGGGGAGGCAACGTCCGCGCCGGCGGGCTGCGCGCCGGTTGGGGCGGCCTCGTGAAGGGCAAGATCCGGCTGCACGGCTATTCCTACGTGCCCGGCGTCACCGTCAGCGGCACGATCGCCTCAGCGGGGTCGGGCACGCTGCGGATCGGCGGATCGGCGGCCGCTCACGGCACGTTGCGCATGAGCGGACCGGGATCGCTCACGGGCGTGCTCGGCGGCGTTCACGTCCACCTCTCGAGCCCGCAGGGGCCGCCCGGCGGCCTGGAGCTCGCGCCGACGCCGATGCCGGCTGCCCGTCTGAGCGTCCTGGTCGCCCATCCGGCACGGCTCGCAGCCCTGCGCGACCGCGGCATCGCCGCCATGCTGCGCTACGTGTTCGTCAACTAGTCGTAGCGGGCGCCGCTAACGTCTGGTGGCAGTGCCGCGGCGCCTCTCACAGCTGACATCGCTCGCCCCGGCCGTGGCCCTGGCGCTCGCGCTTGCCCAGCCCGCCGGCGCGGGAGCGCTCGGCTTCGCACCGTGTGCCAGCCGCGACGGCTTCTCCTGCTCGACACTGACCGTCCCGCTCGTGCGCGGTCCGGGCGGAGCCGGTGGGGCGCTCGCCGTGCACGTCGAGCGACTGCAGGCCGGCGCGGCGCCCAGCGAAACGGCGGTGGTGGCGCTCGCGGGCGGACCTGGGCAGGCGGCGAGCCCGATCGCCGGGGAGCTGCGCAGCGCGATCGGACCGGCGCTTGCGGGGCGCGACCTGATCGTCTTCGATCAGCGCGGCACCGGCTCCTCGGGCGCTCTGTCGTGTCCTGCGCTCGAAGGCGAAGGTGGGATCGCGAGCATCGGCCGGGCATTCGAACGCTGCGCGCTGCAGATCGGTCCCAACCGCGGCGGCTACACGACGCAGGAATCGGTCGCCGACGTCGAGGCGCTGCGGCAGGCACTCGGCTATCGCAAGCTCGTCCTGTTCGGGGTCTCCTACGGCACCAAGGTCGCGCTCGAGTACGCCGAACGCTACCCCCAGCACGTCGAGGCGCTCGTGCTCGATTCGACCGAGACGCCGGAAGGGCCGGAAGCGTTCCACGTGAGCACCTTCAGGGCGATGACGCCGGCGCTGCGGGAACTGTGCTCGCGCGATGCCTGCGCAGGCGTCAGCCGCAACCCGACCGCCGATGTGGCGCGGCTCGTGCGCCGGCTCGCCGGCGGCGCGCC
>DATARK010000058.1:0-19503 GCA_036264175.1 Solirubrobacteraceae bacterium | reverse complement strand
CGCGGGTTCGATTCCCGCCGGGCGCACTTTTTCTCCCCCGCGGGGCAGCCGAATGCGACAGATTCGGTTGTGTGTTGACATTCCGCGTAAAACATGATTTATATGTCGCAGCGGGAGAAGCGGTCCCGCCCATCCGGACCGGCATTCGGGTGGCGTGAGGGTTGAGACAAGGGGCCTGCACGATGGGTCTGAAGGCGATTTGCAAGCACAGGGGAAAGGGCGCCAGGCGATGAGGCTGTCCGGCTGCCAGGAGCAGCGCATGCTGCGCGCGCTGCACGGCCGCTGGCCCTATCGCCGCTCGCACTGCAGGCACGACCTGCACTGGCTCGTGCGCGTGCGCGCACGCAACCGCTGGTGCTCAACCGGTCGCGCACACTCGATGGCGGGACTGCCGGCGCACCGCCGGCGACCTCACGGCGCTTGAGGGACGCCGCGGGGCGCTTGCCCGGCGAGTCCCGATAGGGACTTCCGGGGAGCGGGTAGGGGCGGGTGGCGATCCGGGGAGCCACCCGCCCTCGCCGCGTTCTCGACGATTGCGCCGATCAGCTGCGGCCAGATCGCGCGTGGCATGTCGTGGCCCATGCCGGCGATGTTCAGCAGCCTTGCTCCCTTGATCGCGCGCGCTGTCGCGCGCCCGCCCGACGGGTGCACGAGCGGGTCGGCGGTGCCGTGAACCACGAGCGTCGGCGCGACCACGCGGCGCAGCTCGCGCGTGCGATCGCCAGAGGCGATGATCGCCGCGAGCTGACGTCCGGGGCCGGCGATGTCGTGGTCTCGCTCGTAGCTGATCCCGGCGAGCTGGCGAACCTCCTCGGGGTCGCGCGGCAGGCCGGTCGAGCCGATCGCGGCGAACAGACGCGTGAAGTGCGCGATGTACTCGTCCATGCCCAGCGCCGGACGGCGTAGGAAGAACGGGTACAGCCGCAGTGCCGGCTGCCCGTTGGTCAACGCGCCGGTGTTGGACATGATCGACGTCAGCGAGCTGACGGACTCGGGGTGGCGCGCCGCCAGAGTCTGCGCGATCATCCCTCCCATCGAGGCGCCGATCACGTGCGCCGGCGCGAGATCGAGGATGCGCAGCAGCTCGGCTGCGTCGCCGGCCATGTCGGCCAGCGTGTAGCGCGCCGCGCGCTTGGAGCGCAGCAGCAGTTGGCGGATCGTCGGCGGCGGCCCCTCGGTGTGCGTGGAGCGCCCGATGTCGCGGTTGTCGAAGCGCACCACGTAAAAGCCCTGCGCGGCGAGCTCGCGGCAGAAGTCCTCGTGCCAGGCGACCATCTGCGTGCCCAGCCCCATGATCAGCAGCGCGGTCGGATCACCGGGCTCGCCGAACGTCTCGTAGCAGAGCGTTATGCCGTTGGGGAGATCGCAGAACTGCTCGTCCATAATCGGCGGACTCTATCGGCGATCGCGCGCGCCGGCCAGCCGCTCGGTGCGGGGCGCCGCTGCTCGCTAGGATCGCTGCTAATGGACGAGCGCGAGATCCGCGAGCTGTCGATCGACACGATCCGCGGCCTGGCGATGGACTCGGTGCAGAAGGCCAACGCCGGCCATCCGGGCACCGCGATGGCGCTGGCGCCGCTGGCCTACACGCTGTTCGAGCGCTTCCTGCAGGTCAACCCTCAGGACCCCGCCTGGCCCGACCGCGACCGCTTCGTGCTCAGCTCCGGCCACGCCTGCGTGCTGCAGTACTCGCTGCTGCACCTGTGTGGCTGGGATCTCGGCGTCGACGACCTCGAACGGTTCCGCCAGTGGGGCTCGCGCACGCCGGGTCACCCCGAGCGCGGCGACACGCCCGGCGTCGAGGTGACGACCGGCCCGCTCGGCCAGGGCGTCGGCAACGCCGTCGGCATGGCGCTGGCCGAGCGCTTCCTCGCCGAGCGCTTCAACCGTCCCGGGCACGAGCTGGTCGATCACCGCACCTACGCGATCTGCTCAGACGGCGACCTGATGGAGGGCATCAGCCAGGAAGCCGCCTCGATCGCCGGGCACTTCGGCCTGGGCAAGCTGACGCTCTGCTACGACGACAACCACATCACCATCGACGGCACCACGGCGCTGTCCTTCGACTCCGAGAGCCACACCGCGCGCTTCGCCGCCGAGGGCTGGCATGTGCAGCGTGTGGAGGACGCCGAGGACGTCGACGCGCTGACGCATGCGCTGAGCGTGGCGCGCGAACACGAGGAGCAGCCGTCGTTCATCTCGATTCGCTCGCACATCGCCTACCCGGCGCCCAACGCCGTCGACACCGCCAAGTCGCACGGCTCGGCGCTCGGCGAAGACGAGGTTCGCGCGACCAAGCAGGTGATGGGCTTTGACCCCGACAAGAAGTTCTGGGTCGACGAGCGCGTCTACGAGCACATGTCGCTTCGCGACAAGGGCGCGGCGGCGCAGAGCGAGTGGCAGAAGAGCCTGCTGGACCCGTGGCGCGAGGCCTTTCCAGAGATGGCCGCGGACTGGGACCTCGCCTGGCAGGGCAAGCTGCGCGACGGCTGGCAGCAGGCGCTGCCGAAGTTCGCGGCGGGCGAGGAGATCGCCTCGCGCTCCGCGGGGCAGAAGACGATGGCCGCGTTCGCCGAGTTCGGCCCGACGATGATCGGCGGTGCCGCCGACCTGGTCGAGTCGACGAAGACGGTGTTCGACGGCGCCGGCGAGTTCTCGCGCGTGCACGCCGGGCGCAATGTGCCCTTCGGCATCCGCGAGCACGGCATGGGCGCGATCGTCAACGGCGCGTGCGCGCACGGTGGCATCGTCAAGCCCTACGGCTCCACCTTCCTCATGTTCTCCGATTACATGCGCGGCAGCGTCAGACTGTCGGCGCTGATGGGGCTGCCGGTCGTGTGGGTGTGGACGCACGACTCCGTCGGCCTCGGCGAGGACGGCCCGACGCACCAGCCGATCGAGCACTTCGCCTCGCTGCGCGCGATTCCCGAGTTGTGGGTGATCCGCCCGGGCGATGCCAACGAGACGGCCGTCGCCTGGCAGGTCGCGCTGGAACGCGAGGACGGGCCGGTCGCGCTGCTGCTGTCGCGCCAGAACATCCCCACGCTCGACCGCGACGAGGTCGCCGGCGCCGAGCTGCTGCAGCGCGGCGGCTACACGCTGTGGGAGTCCGACGAAAGCGCCGCGCCCGAGCTGATCCTGCTCTCGACCGGCGCCGAGGTGCCGACGACGCTTCACGCCGCACAGGCGCTGGGCAAGGACGGCGTGAAGGTGCGCGTCGTGTCGATGCCCTGCATCGAATTGTTCGAGGCGCAGTCGCAGGACTACCGCGACGAGGTGCTGCCGCCGTCGGTGACCGCGCGCCTGTCGGTGGAGCCCGGCGCAACCGCCGGTTGGTGGAAGTGGGTGGGCCTGCGGGGCGACGTGCTCGGACTGGACCGCTTCGGCGCCTCCGCGCCCGGCACCAAGGTGCTTGAGGAGCTGGGCTTCACCTCGGAGAACATCGCCGCGCGCGCCCGCACGCTGCTCGAACGAGATCAATAAAAATCAAGAAGACAAGGAGCCGAGTCATGTCCTCCGAGCCGCTTCCTCCGCTGCGCCTTCTCTCCGCGCTGGGTCAGAGCGTGTGGATCGACAACCTCTCGCGCGAAACGACGCGCGACGGCGACCTGCAGCGCCTGCTCGACGACTACTCCGTCGTCGGCGCGACGTCCAACCCTTCGATCTTCCAGAAGGCCATGGCCTCCGGCGACGCCTACGAGGAGCAGCTGCACGAACTCGACGCCGAGCTGCCGATCAAGGACGTCTTCTGGGCGCTGGCAGAGCAGGACATCCGCGAGGCCTGCGACCTGTTCCGTCCGGTGTGGGACGGCGGCTCCGGGCGCGACGGATACGTCTCCTTGGAGGTCGACCCCGGTCTTGCCTACGACACGCTGGCGACCTTCCGCGAAGCCATGCGCCTGCACGAAGCCGTCGACAAGCCCAACCTGATGGTCAAGATCCCCGCGACCAAGCCCGGCTTGGCGGCGATCGAGGACGTGATCGCCAAGGGCAAATCGATCAACGTCACGCTGATCTTCTCGCTGGAACGCTACGAACAGGTCGCCGAGTCCTACGTGCGCGGCCTGGAGCGTCTCGTCGCCGAGGGCGGCGACCCGACCAAGGTCGCCTCCGTCGCGAGCTTCTTCGTCTCGCGCATCGACACCGAGGCCGACAGACGGCTCGACGAGCTCGGCCACGACGAGCTCAAGGGTAAGCTCGCCGTCGCCAACGCGCGTCTCGCCTACCAGCGCTACAAGGCCATCTTCGCCGGCGAGCGCTGGCAGTACCTGGCCTCCAAGGGCGCCACGCCCCAGCGCGTGCTGTGGGCTTCCACGTCGGTCAAGAACCCCGACTACCCCGACACGATGTACGTCGAGGAGCTGATCGGGCCCGACACCGTCAACACGATGCCCGAAGAGACCATCAAGGACTTCCAGGACCACGGCAAGCCGCGCCCGCGCCTGGAGTCAGAGCTGGACGAGGCGCACAAGCTGTTCGGCGACCTCGCCGCGGTTGGTGTCGATTACAAGGATGTCACCGACACGCTCGAGCGCGAGGGCGTGGAGAAATTCGCCGCGGCCTTCGCGGAGCTGCTGCAGTCGCTCGAGCAGAAGCGCTCGTCGCTGGTCGCCGCCTGATACCGCGGCGCGGCGCGGCGTGCGTGCGTGCGGGCAGGGCGTATCGACTCAGGAGTAGGGCAATGGGATCAGCACCGTGATACGCAGCGGGCCCGAGGGAAAGGCCTCGGCGATGAACGTGTAGGCGCGAAAGCTCTTGCCGGCGTAGTGCACCGAGCCGGTCGTCGGGATCGCGCCCGGCGAAGCGCCGAGCGTGCTCTTGACGAGCTTGCCGTTCATGTACATCAGCACGTCCAACCCGGCCAGGCGGTTGGCCAGGCGCTTGTAGCCCTCGTCGTCTTGAATCGACATCGTGAAGCTGCCGATCGTGTGGCCGCCGCGGCGCAGCGGCGCGGTCACCGGCGCCAGCACGTAAGGGCCGCCGACGTCTGACAGCAGGTGCCCGCCGGCGCTCACGCGCAGGCGCACGATGTGCTGGTGAAGCAGCGCTTCGATCGCCTTGCGCGTGGCCGTGGCGTCGTGCTGGGCCACCGCCTGCAGCAGCGCGGCGTTGGCCTGCACGCGTCGGATCTGCTTGAGCGTGCGTTTGCCGGCCTCTCCGTCGTAGATCAGCCGCGCGATGTGGCTGAGCGTGTTCACCGTCGTGTCTTCGTCGCTGGAACCGCACAGCGGCGCCGTCGAGGCGATCGTGCGCAGCACATACAGGCGCTGTGCGTCGCCGCTGGGAAAGCCGCTGACGGGCAGCGAGGTGAACTGGTAGACGACACCGCCGCGCGTCAGCGTGCCCTGCGCCGGCAGCTCACCCGGCGGCAGCGCGATCGCGCCGGCGAGGTCGTGGTCGGCACTCGGCACAGCTCCCGAAGTGCGCAGCACGGCCTGCCCTTCGGCGATTCCGTTGACCTCGGCGACCAGACCGCCGGCGGCCCACACGCTGGTCTGAAAGCTCGCTATCGGCTTGCCCGAAGCATCCTTCAGCGTGCCCTTCAGCGGCGCCACCGCGCGGCCGCCGACGTCGATCAGCCGCCGTCCGTTGCGCACCACGCGCAGGTTCGTCAGGTGCCCGGTGGCGATCAGCGCGCGCGCCGCTGCGCCCGCCTGCGCTGCGTCGTCGCGTTCGACCGCGGCGCGCAGCGCCGTCGAGGACTCGATTATGTGCAGCGCGCTGCCCGTGCGTTCGCTGGAGATGCCCTCGCCATACACGCGCGTCGCCACTCCGCCGAGCGCTTGCAGCACCGTCGAGGCGCAGCTCGCGTGCGTGATCGCGTCCACGTCGGCGCGCGCGTCGTCATTGTCGCGCAGTCCTGAGCCGCAGCCGCTGAGCAGCGAGATCGCCGCCGCGGCCGCGAGCGGCGCGAGCATCAGCCCCGGCCACGCCGAGCTGCGGCCTGCACCGTGGCGGCGCTTGCGCATGTGACCAAGCATCGCCGGCGATGTTAAGCGCTTGCTGAGTCGGCGCAGTAGGTTTCAGCAGGTGCCCACCGCACTGATCACCGGTGCGTCCACCGGAATCGGCCAGGCGACTGCGCTGCGCCTGGCGCGCGCCGGCTGGACGGTGCTCGCCGGCGTGCGCGGCAGCCAGGACGGCGAGCGTCTGTCCAGCGAAGCGCCGCAGGGGCGCATACAGCCGCTGATACTCGACGTCACCGACTTCCAGCAGATCAGGCAAGCCGCCGGTCGCGTCTCAGAGCTCGCCGCTGCGGGCGAGTCCTCGCCGGGCCGCCTGGACGCGTTGATCAACAACGCCGGCATCGGCTACGGCGGTCCGCTCGAGCTGATCCACCCCGACGACCTGCGCAAGCAGTTCGACGTCAACGTGCTCGGCCAGATCTCCGTGACCCAGGCGATGCTGCCGGCGCTGCGCGCCGCGCACGGACGAATCCTCTTCATGTCCTCCGTCGGCGGGCGCGTGGCGATGGCTTTCACGGCCCCCTATGCAGCGTCCAAGCACGCCATCGAGGCGTTCGGCGACGCGCTGCGCGTCGAGCTGGCCACTTCCGACGTGCAGGTCGGATTGATCGAGCCCGGCTCCGTCGCCACGCCGATCTGGGACAAGGCGCGCGAGACCGGCGATCAGATCACCGTGCCGCGCGAGCTGCAGGAGCAGTACGGGCACGTGCCCCAGGCGATGGACAAGGCGCTGCAGGACACCGCCAAGCGCGGCGTGCCGGCCGAGCAGGTCGCCGAGACGATCGAGCGCGCGCTGACGGCGCGGCGCATGCGCTCGCGCTACGTCGTCGGACGCGACGCGCGCGCGATGATCTTCGCCCGGCGCCTGCTGCCCGACCACACCTTCGACCGCATCGCCAAACGCGTGCTCGGCGTCTAGCTCGGCGTTCAGCCCGGCGGTGGGTAGACCGCCAGCCAGGCGAACAGGCTGGTCGTCGCCGCGTGCGTCTGCAGCATGCCCGCGCGCGCGTTGCTCGGCGACAGCGTTTCGCCGTTCCAGGAGAGCAGGTACAGGCCTTCACCGTTGCGCGCGCGCGTTTCGGCGTTGCGAGCGTTGTCGACGGCCAGCGTGTACAGCGTGCGGTCGTGGTTGAGCGAGTACAGCGCCAGCATCCACTGCAGGTAGATCGCGTCGTACTGCGGCGAGAAGTCCAGCAGGTAGCCGAAGCGCTTGAGCGAGTTGCGCTCGTGCTGTTCGGAGTGCTGGCAGTCGCTCGGCGACGAGGTCGTCGCGCAGAGCAGCGCCTGTGCGTAGGTCATCGGACCCTCGGCGTAGTCGATCGGCGTCGGGTTCAGGCTGCTGCCCGCGTACAGCCCGTCGGCGGCGCTGAACCCGCTGGTGTTGGCCCACGACAGGAACTTGCGAGCCTGCCCAAGCGCGAAGCTCGATTTGGTCTGCTCGTAGAGCAGCGTCGCCAGCAGCGTGTCCGAGGCCATCGCCGAGCCGGCCTTGTAGGGGTGGTCGGTGTTCCACCACAGCCCGCCCGCGCTCGCGTCCCAACCCGCCGCAGCGACGTAGGCGAGCGCGCGGTTGGCGTCCGTCAGCCAGTGTTTGTCGCCGGTCGCGCGATACGCATTGACAAACGCCAGGCCCCACCAGCCGTTGTCGTCGAACCATGTCTCCGTGTTCGCAGCGCGGTCGCCGGGGTACGGCGAGTAGCCCGGCAGCGGTCGCAGGCCGCGGTTGAGATATCGCTCGGCGCCCTTGGCAAAACTCGTCACCGCCGCGCGGTTGGCAGGCGAGGGCTGAGCGATCGCAATCGCGTCCAGCGACTGAAACAGCGGCACGATGTCCCAGATCGTCGCCAGCGGATAGCGGTCGCGGTCGTTCAGCCGCGAGTCATACCAATGCAGCCGCCGATCGTTCCAGCGCTGCTTGGCCTGCGCCACGCCCGTCTGGGCGAGCGAGAGGAAGTGCTGCTGCGCGGCTGTCAGCGCGGGCGTCGATGCTGCCGGGGACGCCCGCGTGCGCGCGCGCGTGAGAGAGGCCGTCGTGTCGGCGCTGGACGTGTGGGGGGACGTGGCGGCGGAGGTTGTATGTCGTGTTGCGTGCAGCGATAGCCAAAGTATATACGGCGTATCTACCATGGCTACCGGTGCGTGCGTTTGCGAAGTGACGTCGCGCGTGGCAGCCGGCGTCGAGCGGCGCGGAACAGCACGCGCGCCGGCAGCGGCGGTCGGGGCGACGGCGAGCGCAAACGCCGACAGGGTGAGTGCGAGCCTGCCCATACGTAAACCAACACAGACGGTAGGGCCAAGGTCGCGGCGCCCCGCGCGGCGCTAGGACGTTCGTCCCCCGGCGCACACTCGCCGGCGCCGGACGCTCGACGCCAGCCGCAGTGCGAGACGCCGCCGGCAAGCGCATCGCCGCCGAGGGGCCGCCGGTTACCGTGTAGCGCCGATGAGCGACGCCGATCAACCCAGCGCCTCCGGCGCGCAGGCCAACGTGCCCGCGCCGGCGCGCGAGCGCGGCGCGTGGCTGCTCGCCAGCGCTCTGGCGCTGCTTGGCGCGGCGGTGCTGGTCGCCGCGCTGGTGCTCGGCGGTCGCTCGGGCACGTCCACGCCGGCCGCAGCGCCGCCGGCGGTGCCGGTCGCGGCCACGACGCCGACGCCCAGCGCCGCCGCCTCGGCCAGCGTGCTCGCGCACACGTCGGCTGCAGGCACCTCACGCCCGACGACGAGCTCGGCGAGCGCCGAGAGCGCCGCACGGGCAGCGATCGTCGCGCGCCCGTCCGGCGCTCAGCAGCAGCTCGACTCGACGCGCTTCGTCGGGCAGACGCAGACACACATTCCCACGCGCTGGATGGAAGGCTTCTATCCGATCTATGAGACCGCGCAGCGCACCTTCGGCGTCAACTGGCTGCTGATCGCCTCGATCCACCGCCAGGAGTCGGCTTTCTCGACCGCGCCGGACACCTACTTCGGCCTCAACTTCGCCGGATGCTGTGGCGGTCCGATGCAGTTCAACGTCACCAACGGGCCGGTGCCCACTTGGCGGCTCGTGAGCGACTCCTTCCGCTACGGCCGGCGCCCGCGCGCGTATGACCACGCGACGGCCAAGCACCCGTCGATCTACGACGACTTCGACTCGATCATGGCCGCCGCACATCTGCTGTCGGCCGACGGCGCCGGATACGCGCTGGACGGCACCGCGTGGGCGGCCGCGTATGACTACTACGGCCACGACGCCACGGGCGTGACCTACGCCGATCAGGTGCTCGCGCGAGCGATCGGCTGGTCGCAGCACAGCTTCTGCATCAACTGCGGTGTTGACACGGCGCTGATCGAAGCGGTGCACGCGGCGTATGGCGCGCCTGTGCTGGCTGCCTTGGTGAAAGCCTCGGCAGCTCGCGTGACCAAGTGACCGCCATCCGGGCTTCTGGCCGAGCCGGCCTACGCTTCTGGATACAACTTGTGACGCTCCGGCCGCCACGGCAGTTACATGGCCGGCCATCCGGGCCGGCTGTGCGCCGACCCGGAACTCGCGCAGAGCCTAGGCCGCGTCGGCCTGCGCCAAGAGCTCGCCGGCGACGCGGTCGGTGGCACCGTTGGTGCCGCCGAGCAGACGCCGCGAGAGCTGTGCGCGGCGGAAGTACAGCGGCGCGTCGTGCTCCCACGTTGCGCCGGTGCCGCCGTGCACGGAGATCATCGTGCGCGAGCCCTGGTCGAGCGCGCGCCCGGCGACCGAGCGCGCGGCGCTGGCGGCCAGCGGGAACTCGGCCGGCGCTCCGCCGCGAGCCCAGCCGGCGTAGTACAGCAGCGAGCGTCCGTTGTCGAGCTGGCGCAGCACCTCTGTCAGTGAGTGCTTGACCGCCTGGTAGGAGCCGATGGCGCGGCCGAACGTGTGGCGCTCCTTGGCGTATTCGACCGACACGTCGAGCGCCGTTTCGACGCTGCCGAGCGACTCGGCTGCGACGAGCGACTGCGCCAGATACCAGGCCGAGCCGAGCGCCTGCTCGGACGCGTCGAGCACGGTCGCCGGCGCGTTGTCGAGCGTGACATGGCCCAGCGAGCGGCTGGCGTCATAGCGCGTGGTCTGCTCGACGCTGACGCCCGACGCGTCGGCCTCGATCGCCACGCCGACGGGCTTGCCGTCGAGCAGCGCCACGCCGACGAGCACGTCGGCGCCGGGGGCGTCGGGCACGAAGGACAGCTGTCCGCTCACACGGGCTGCGTCGCCGTCGGCCGTGGCGGTCGGCGCGCCGGGGCGCACCTTGCCGCTGGCGGGATCGACTGTCCACTTACCTGAGATGTCGTCAGGCGGGCTGACCGGCAGGTAGGCGGCGCGGCGCTCGCCCGTGGCGAGCGCGTCGAGCAGCGAGGCGCCGGCGGGGGAGTCGTTGAGGATCGACGTCGCCGGCAGATGCCCGAGCAGGGCGATCGGTGCGAGCACGCGCCCGCACTCGCCGAGCACGAGCATCGCGTCGAACGCGTCCAGCCCGGCGCCGCCATGCTCCTCGGAGATCAGCAGGCCTGGCCAGCCGGCCTCCTTGGCGGCCGGCCACAGGTCGGGCAGGGCGTCTGTGTTGCCGTCGAGCGCCTCGCGGATCGCCTCGAAGGTCTTGAAGCGCGACAGCGTTCCGCGGGCGGCCTCGCGCAGGAAGACCTGCTCGTCTGAGAGTGACAAGTTCATGCCGCCGCCGTTTCCTTGGAGCGCAGCTCGGAGAAGGGGATTCCCTTGTCCAGGCGTGGCGCCGGAGGCAGGCCGAGCACGCGCTCGCCGATCGTGTTGCGCAGGATCTCTTCGGTGCCGCCGGCCGACTTCAGGCCTGGCAGGAAGGAGATCATGTAGGCCCACTCGCCGTCATCGCTGAGCGCGTCGGGCCCGAGCACGTCGGCGATCAGGTCGCCGGCCTTGATCGCTCCGCTGACGATCGTGATCTTCGCCAGACCGGACTCGGGGCCGGGCACCTGGCCTTTCTGCAGCGCCGACAGCGTGCGATAGCCGGTGAAGCGCACCGCGAGCAGTTCGCTGGCGATCTCGCCGAGATCGTGGCGCACCTCGGGGTCCTTGCGCGCGTCGGCATCCTGCGCGATCGCCTGCGCGAAGCGGTTGGAGTTGTAGCCCATGCCCTCGCTGCCGAGGCCGATGGTGACGCGCTCGAACATCAGCGTGGTCAGCGCCGTGCCCCAGCCGTTGCCGACGCCGCCGACGACCGCGTCGGCGTCGATCGCGACGTCGTCGAAGAACACCTCGTTGAACTCGGCCTCGCCGGAGATTTGGCGCAGGCCGCGCACGGTCACGCCCTCGGCGTCCATCGGCACGATGAACATGGTCAGCCCCTTGTGCTTGGGCACGTCGGAGTCGGTGCGTGCGAGCAGCAGGCCGTAGGAGGCGAACTGCGCGTTGGTCGTCCACACCTTCTGGCCGCTCAGGCGCCAGCTGCCGTCGTCCTCGCGGCGCGCGCGCGCCTGCACCGCTGCCAGGTCCGATCCCGCTGCCGGCTCGGAGAACAGCTGGCACCACACCTCGTCGCCGTGCAGCATCGGGCCGAGGTAGCGGCCCTTCTGCTCGTCGGTGCCGTGGGCGATGATCGTCGGGCCGAGCATGCCCACGCCGATCGCGTCGAGAATGCCGGGAACTTTGGCCTTGGCGATCTCCTGGTTGCAGATGACCTGCTCGATCGGGCCGAGGCCCTGACCGCCGAAGTCCTTGGGCCAGGTCACGCCTGCGAGGCCGCCCTCGGCGAGCTTGCCCTGCCATACGCGGCGGGCGGCGATTATCTCCGACTCGTCCTGCAGCGCGCCCGCGCCGGTCAGGACCGGAGCTTCTGACTTGTGCTCATCGAGCCACGCGCGCGCCTCGGCGCGATATGCGGCCTGCTCCTGTGTGTCGTCGAGATCCACGGCGTTCTCCTTTGGCTGACTGACCAGTCAATCTATCGGAGAACGGTACTCCTCGGGGTATCGATCTGCTGGAGCCGCACGGCGAATGCTCAGGCCCCCGCAGGCATCGGCGGCTCTCTAACGGGCGCCTGGTGGTAGACGCCCTGGAAGGCGCGGTCGAGCAGCTGGCGCGCCTGCGTGCCGGGGTCGGGCGAGTGCAGCACGACGACGCCGAGCCTGACGCCGTTGCGTTCGGCGGTAGCCACGAGGCAGCGCCCAGCCGCGTCGGTGAAGCCGGTCTTCAGGCCGGTCACGCCGGGGTAGTGGTAGATCAGCAGCGGGTTGTTGTTGTACAGGTAGACCTTGCCGCCCTTGATCGGCAACGGCAGCTGCGCGGTGTAGCTGCGCACGATCTTCGCCAGGCGCGGCTGCAGCAGGTCCTCGTGCGCCAGCACGGCGAGGTCGGCGGCGCAGGAGTAGTTGTCGGAATCGACGTAGCCCGACGGCGAGGAGTAGCGCGTGCAGCCCATGCCGAGCTTGGCCGCCTCGGCGTTCATGCGCGAGACGAAGCTGCGGATGCTGCCGGCGACGTGCTGGGCGAGCGCGATCGCCGCGTCGTTGCCGGAGGGCAGCAGCAGCCCATAGAGCATCGTCTCGAGACGCACGTGTTTGCCCAGCGGCAGCACGCCGACCTTCGAGCCGGCCGAGTTGACGGCGGCCTTGGTGATCAGCACGCGACCGGTTGGCGGCTCCGATTTGACGGTCAGGAGCGCGGTCATCATCTTCGTCAGGCTGGCGATGCGCAGATGCACGAAGGCGTTTCGCTGCCACAGCACCTGACCGGTTGTCAGGTTGAACAGCACGCCCGCGCGCGGCGGGTGATGAAAGGCGATGTGCACCGAGTCCTGCTGTTCGACGCCGATACCGGCGAGCGCGAGCGCCGGCTTGGCCAGCGGCAGTCCGACGGCCGACAGCGTCGGCCTGACGACCGGCTTTACTTGCGTGGTCGTTTTGGCCTTCGCAGTCGACGCCACGGCCGGGCTGTGCCCGCCGGATCGGGACAGCGCGACGACGACGACGACGGCCACAGCCACGGCCAGCGCGAACGAGCCCCAGCCGATCGCACGCCGCCGCCGGCGGCGTTGGCGCGCGAGGTCGCGCCGCCGGCGGCTCTGGTCGGGTGTCATGAACGGCGAAGTGGTCATCTGGCGCGTGCGAGCGCTGCAACGGTCATCGGCTGGCGAAGGTTAGGCGGCGCGACACGGTCAGCGCGGAGGATTGCGCAGCGCGCCGACGATGCCGATCGACAGCAGCGCGAGGATCAGCAGCGAGATGAAGCTGGCGATCGTGAAGCCCTGTTCGACGATCGCGGCGACGGTGAGGAAGGCGAAGCCGGCGATGAACGCAAGCAGCGCGCCGAGCACGAGGATGCGCCTCATCGGCTCAGTACACAGCCCTTGGCGGCGTCTGCAGGCCTTTGCCTGACTCGCGATCGCGCGACACGAACAGCTTGATCAGCGCGAGGCCGAAGACGAAGCCGCCAACGTGCGCGAAGTAGGCGACGCCGCCACCGCCGCCGATCGGGCTGGCCAGCCCGGAGGCGCCGAACCACAGCTGCTCGAGAAACCACACGCCCAGCAGCGCCACGGCGGGCAGCTCGACGACGGTGGCGAAGAACACGATGAAGATCAACGTGAGCACGCGGGCGCGCGGATACAGCAGCAGGTAGCCGCCGAGCACCGCCGCGATCGCTCCGGACGCGCCGAGCGTCGGCGCCGTCGAGTTCGGGCCGACGAGCACCTGCGCGGCCAGCGCGACGATGCCGCCGAGCAGGTAGAAGACGAGATAGCGCACGCGGCCCGTGGCGTCCTCGACGTTGGGCCCGAAGATCACCAGGAACAGCATGTTGCCGGCGATGTGCAGGAAGCTGCCGTGCATGAACATCGAGCTGAACACGGTCGTCCAGGTGGCCGGCTGTGAGGGCGGCGTGCCTGTCACGCCGGGCATGCCCTGGCAGGCGACCGTGCGCACGACTTCGCCGCCCTGCGCGACGCTCACGACGTCGCAGTGCTTGCCTGGATGCGTCAGCTCGTAGGGGATTGCGCCGTAGTGCACGGTCACGCTGTCTGACGGCCCGCCGAAGAAGCTGCCGCCGTGGCGGATCTCCAGCAGATACACGACCACGTTGATCGCCACCAGCACAGCCGTGACCACCGGAAAGCGCGCCAGCGGGATGTTGTCTTTGAGCGGAAACATTCAGGCCGGCGCAGAGCCGGCCATGCAAACTACCCGCTGGCGGCCAGCGGCCCGACGCCAGCGCGCGGCTGTGGCACGTGCTGATCGGCGTGGTAGGAGGAGCGCACGAGCGGGCCGGCGGCGACGTGGTCGAAGCCGAACTCGTAGGCGGCGCTCTGCAGCGCTGAGAACTCGTCGGGGTGCCAGTAGCGCACGACCGGCAGATGGCGCTCGGAGGGGCGCAGGTACTGCCCGACGGTGAGTACGCCGACGCCGCTTTGGCGCAGCGCGGCGAACGTCTCGACGAGCTCGTCGTGTGTCTCGCCGAGTCCGACCATCAGGCCGGACTTGGTGACGACGTCGCCTTCGCCCATCTCGCCGGCCAGGCGCAGCACGCGGCAGGAGCGCTGGAACTCCGAGCCGCGTCGCGCCAGCGGATACAGGCGCGGCACGACCTCGACGTTGTGGTTGAACACGTCGGGGCGCTCGGCGATGACCTTGGCCAGCGGCATCTCCTGTCCCTGGAAGTCGGGCGTGAGCACCTCGACCTGGCACTCGGGCGCCTGGCGGCGCACTTGGCGGATCACGCCGACGAACGCCGAGGCGCCCTTGTCGGGCAGGTCGTCGCGGTCGACCGAGGTGATGACGGCGTGGCGCAGGCCCATGCGCGCGATCGAGCGCGCCACGCGCGCCGGCTCCAGCGGGTCGTTCCAGGTGGGCTTGCCGGTCTTGACGTTGCAGAAGCCGCAACGGCGCGTGCAGGTGTCGCCGAGGATCATGAACGTGGCCGTGCCGCGCTCCCAGCACTCGCCGACGTTCGGGCAGGCGGCCTCTTGGCAGACGGTGTGCAGGTTCTCCGAGCGGATCAGCTCGGTCAGCTCGCGGTAGCGCTGGCCGCCGGGCGCGGGCACCTTGAACCACGGCGGCTTGCGCTCGCGCAGCGGGCGCACGTCGGGGCCGAGCACGCTGAGCACGTCCATGCCGCCGGGCTTGGCGCGCGAACGCGTGGCGCTCATGCGGGCACCGCTGTGGCCATGTCGCGGGGAATCGTTTTGATGGGCTGCGCCCCTGTCGGGGCTCCGCTCTCGGCGTGCGCGGCGTCGATGCCCAGGCGCCGCGCGCTGACCAGCCGCTGGCGCCGTCCGTGGGCGAGCGCGAAGCGGTAAGCCATCTCCTTGCGAAAGCACGCCAGGCCGGGCGCGCGTGCGGCGCCGAGCTCGGCGGCGATGGAGGTCATCTGCACGTCGGGCAGGCCGCAGGCGACGACCCAGGAGAACGGCTGCAGGTCGTTGTCGACGTTGACGGCGAAGCCGTGCGTGGTGACGCCGCGCGAGACGTGCACGCCGATCGAGGCGATCTTGCGATCTTGCACCCACACGCCGGTGTAGTCGATGCCCTCGTCGTGGCGCGAGCGCGCCTCGATGCCCTGCACGGCGAGCGCAGCGACGATGGCCTGTTCCATCGTGCGCAGGTAGTGGCCGACGTCGTCGATCTCGACGATCGGATAGCCGACGAGCTGACCGGGAGCGTGGTAGGTGAGCTTGCCGCCGCGGTCGGTGTCGGCCACGTCGATGCCTTTGGCGCCGTAGAAGCTCTCGGGAAACGGCAGATCATGTGCGCCTGCGCGCCGCCCACGCGTGTAGACCGGCGGATGCTCGAGCAGCAGCATCGTGTCGGGCAGCTCGCCGGCCTGCCGGCGGCCGCACAGTGTCTCCTGGAGGGCTACGCCGTCGGAGTAGGGCACATGGCCCAGGTGGCAGACCCAGAGCTCGTCGGCGGACGGAAGCGACTTGCGCATTTGCCCTGCCAGCGTAGCGCTGAAGCGCCTAGGCATCATGACAGCATATTAAGCGATGATATGATGCGCTCATGCGTACGACGGTCACGCTCGATCCAGATGTCGAGGCGAAGTTGAAGGCGACGATGCGCGAGCGCGGCGTCTCTTTCAAGGCTGCGTTGAATGACGCGGTGCGGGCGGGTCTCGATGCGTCCGCCTCGACGCCGCGGCTGTTCAAGGCGAAAACGGCTCCGCTGGGAGTTCGCATCAACATCGTCAAGGCGAACCAGATCGCGGGGGAAATGGAGGACGAGGAAATCCTCCGCAAGATGGAAGAAGGCAAGTGAAGCTGCTCGACGTCAATCTGCTGATCTACGTGGTGGACGAGGAGGCGCGAGAGCACGAGACGACGTTGAGATGGTTCGAGCAAGCTCTCTCGGGAACCGAGACGGTCGCGCTTGCGTGGTTCGCACTCCTTGGCTTCCTTCGCATCACGACGCGGCGGCAGAGCACGCGCGACCCGTGGCCGATTGAGTCCGCTCTGGAGGAGATCCAGCGCTGGCTCGCCCAGCCGGTCGCGACGGTTATTCATCCGACGGATCGCCACGCGGCGGTCCTGCGCGATCTGCTCACCCCGCTGGGCGCGGGTGGCAACCTGACCAGCGACGCTCACCTGGCGGCGCTGGCGATCGAGCACGGCGCGACGCTGTGCTCGCACGACAACGACTTCTCGCGCTTCGCGGGGCTGCGCTGGGAAGACCCGCTAGGCGACTGACGCGCGCTCGCCGAGCGCCTGGCGCGCAGGATCGCCGGCGAGCAACGAGTAGAGCGCGTCGTCTGAGAAGCGCTCGTCGACGACGCGGTAGCTCTGGCGCAGGACGCCCTCGCGCTGAAAGCTCAGGCGCTCGGCGACGGCGCAGCTGGCGCGGTTGTCGACGTCGGCGCGGATCTCCACGCGCATCAGCCGGTAGCGCTGAAAGCCGTCCTCGACCACGGCGGCGACGGCGGCCGTCATCACGCCCTTGCCGCCGCTGGCCTCGTCGAGCCAGTAGCCGATCGCGGCCGAGCGGTTGGCGCGGTCGACGGTGATGCCGACGACGCCTGCCAGCTCGCCGGCGCCGCAGCGCACGATGGCGCGGCTGTGGCCGCTGCCTTCCTGCTCCATCGCGCGCGCTCTGCCGATGAACGCGCGCGTCTCCTGCAGGGTCTGGCTGTGCGCCCAGTGGATCCACTGCGCCAGGCGCGCGCGGTTGCGCTCGATCAGCGCGTGCAGCTCGTCGCTGTCGGAGTCGTGCAGCTCGCGCAGCGCATGCTCGTCCGGCAGGGCACGCGACAGCGGCGTCGAGCCGGCCGGTGCGCTCACAGCGTAAGCGCGGCGGGCGCCTGCAGCAGCTCGCGGATGCGCGCGAGCAGCTCGGCGGCGTCGGCGCCGTAGAGCACGCGGTGATCGCAGACGAGCGTGAGCGTCATCGTGTGCCGCGCGACGACCTCGTCGTCGCGCACGACGGCGCGCTGCTGCACGGCGCCGACGGACAGGATGGCCGCCTGCGGCGGGTTGATGATGGCGGTGAAGCTCTTGATGCCGTACATGCCGAGGTTGGACACCGTGAACGTGCCTCCGCCGAGCTCGGGCGGCGTGATGGTGGCGTCGCGCACGCGCGCGGCCAACGAGCGCGTCTCGCGCGCGATCTCGCCGAGCGCCTTGGCGTCTGCGTCGAACACGGTCGGCACGACGAGCGCGTCCTGCGCGGCGACTGCCACGCCGACGTTGATGCGCGAGTGCAGCTGCAGCGCGCCGTCGCGGTAGCTGCCGTTTGCGCGCGGCTGCTCACGCAGCGCCAGCGCGCAGGCCTTGACGACCATGTCGTTGTACGTCGGCGCCTCGTCTTTGGAGATGCGCTTGAGCTCGCCGCGCAGGCGCACGCACTCCTGCATGTCCACGTCTGCCAGCAGCGTGAAGTCCGGAATGGTCGCCTTGGACTCGGCCATGCGCCGCGCGATGGTCTGCTGCATGCGCGTAAGCGCCACGTCGGTCGTCTCGCCCTTGGCCGTCGTCACGTCCTCGCGCGCCGTCGCCGTCGCCGGCGCCGGCGCCGCAGCGCCCGCTGGCGGCGAAGGGGCATTCGGTCCTGTCGCCGGCGCGCGGGCGGAGTCCGGCCCCGCGGCCGCGCTGCCGCCGGCCGCCTCGACATCGGCCTTGACGATGCGCCCGCCGGGGCCGCTGCCGCTGAGCGCGTGCAGGTCGACGCCGCGGTCGCGCGCGATGCGCCGCGCCAGCGGCGAGGCCTTGGCGCGCGCGCCGTCGCCCGCGGGCGCGGGCACGTCCGAGGCGCCGCTGGCGACGACGGGCTCTTGTGCAGCGCTCGCCGGGCTCGCGACTGGCGTGTCGCTTGGCCCGTGCTCGCCGGCCGCCTGGCCGCCCGTGGCCGCGGCACCGTCGCCGGGGACGCCGACCCGCGCGATGAGCTGGCCTACGGGCAGCGTGTCGCCCTCGGCGGCGACGGTCTGCAGCGTGCCGGAGAGGTCGGACTCGTAGATCATGTTGGCCTTGTCGGTCTCGATCTCGACGAGCTCGTCGCCGCGCTGGATCTCGTCGCCGTCGGTCTTCAGCCAGCGCAGGATGGTGCCCTCCTCCATCGTGTCGGACAGGCGCGGCATGACGAGCTCGGCCATCAGGCGGCGCTCCCGTTGCCGGCGGCGGGCGCGCCGACGCCGAGCGTGTCGAGCACGGCGCTGACGATCTGCGGCTCGTGCGGGTAGGCGATGTCCTCGAGCGGCTTTGAGTAGGGCATCGGCACGTCGGCGCCGGACACTCGGCGCACGGGTGCGTCGAGGTCGTCGAAGGCCTGCTCGGAGATCAGCGCGGCGAGGTTGGCGCCGACGCCACCGTGCGGCCAGCCCTCCTCGACGATGACACAGCGGTTGGTCTTGCGCACGGACGCGAGCAGCGTGTCGAGGTCGAGCGGGCGCAGCGTGCGCGGGTCGATGACCTCGGCGTCGATGCTGTGCTCGTCGGCGAGCGTGGCGGCGGCGCGCTCGGCCGTGACGGCCATGCGTGAGACGCCGATGACGGTCACGTCGGCGCCCTCGCGGGCGATGCGCGCGCGGCCGAAGTCGACGAGCAGATCGGGGTCGTCGGGAACGTCGCCGCGCACGCCGTAGAGCGACTCGTGCTCGATGAAGATGACCGGGTTCTCGTCGCGAATGGCCGTCTTCAGCAGGCCCTTGGCGTCGGCGGCGGTTGCGGGCGCGGCGACGAGCAGGCCGGGAACGTGCAGGAACAGCGCCTCGAAGCAGTGCGAGTGAGTGGGGCCGAGCTGATGGCCGGCGCCCTGGGGCATGCGCACGACAAGCGGCACGCGCGCCTGGCCGCCGAACATGTAGTGGATGTGCGCGGCGTGGTTGACGATCTGGTCGAAGGCGAGCAGCGCAAAGTTGATGGTCATCAGCTCGACGACCGGGCGCAGGCCGGCCATGGCGGCGCCGACGCCGATGCCGACGATGGTGTTCTCGGAGATGGGCGTGTCGCGCACGCGCTTCTCGCCGAACTGATCGAGCAGCCCTTCGGTGACCTTGAAGGCGCCGCCGAACACGCCGATGTCCTCGCCCATGAGCATCACGCGCTCGTCGCGGCTGAGCTCCTCGCGCAGCGCGGCGTTG
>DATARK010000010.1:0-12868 GCA_036264175.1 Solirubrobacteraceae bacterium | reverse complement strand
GGAGATGGCCCTGCAGCGCTACATGGCCGACGAGCGCCGTTACGAGGCGATGGCCTACCGCCGCTGCGGTCGCAGCGGGCTGCAGCTGCCGCTCGTCTCACTCGGGCTGTGGTGGAACTTCGGCGACGACCGCCCGCTGCGCGACAGCCGCGCGATCCTGCGCCGGGCCTTTGACCTCGGCATCACGCACTTCGACCTGGCCAACAACTACGGACCGCCGTACGGCAGCGCGGAGAGCAACTTCGGGCGCGTGCTCGCCGAGGATCTGCGCCCCTACCGCGACGAGCTGGTGATCTCCACGAAGGCCGGCTGGGACATGTGGCCGGGCCCCTACGGCGAGTTCGGCTCGCGCAAGTACCTGCTGGCCAGCCTCGACCAGAGCCTTGCGCGCATGGGTCTGGACTACGTCGACATCTTCTACTCGCACCGCTTTGACGCCGAGACGCCGATCGAGGAGACCGTCGGTGCGCTCGACACCGCCGTGCGCGCTGGAAAGGCGCGCTATGTGGGCATCTCCTCCTACGGGCCCAAGCGCACCGAAGAGGCCGCGCGCATCCTGCACGAGCTCGGCACGCCGCTGTTGATCCACCAGCCGTCCTACTCACTGCTCAATCGCTGGATCGAGGACGAGCTGCTCGACGTGCTCGAGCGAGAAGGCATCGGCGCGATCGTCTTCACACCGCTCGCGCAGGGCCTGCTCACCGACCGCTATCTGAACGGCGTGCCCGAGGACTCGCGCGCGCGACGCGGCATCGCGCTCTCCGAGCAGATGCTCAGCGAGCAGAACCTCGCGCGCGTGCGCGCGCTCAACGACATCGCCGCCGGGCGCGGGCAGTCGCTGGCGCAGATGGCGATCTCCTGGGTGCTGCGCGACGAGCGTGTCACGTCAGCGCTGCTCGGCGCCAGCAGCGTGCGCCAGCTCGAGCAGAACGTCGCCGCGCTGGAGCGCCTGGAGTTCGACGAGCAGGAGCTCGCGGAGATCGACCGCCACGCGCAGGAGGGCGGCATCGACCTGTGGCGCGAGTCGAGCTCGGCCTAGGCATCGCTAGGCTGCAAGCGATGCGCCAGACACCGACAGCGCCCGTTGCTGGCGCATCGCTGATCGCGGGCTACGCGGTCGCGGCCGGCACCGGCTCGCGCCCGCTGGGCGGCGTCGTGCTGCTGGCCGGCGGCTTGTGGTGCGTGCGCGAGTGGCTGCGCCGCAACGACGCCCGAACTGCCGCCGAGCTGGCCTGCGTCGGCCTTGGCGCGTTCGTCGTCTCGCACCTGCTTGCACGCGCGATCGGCGCGTGGCCGGCCGTGCTGCTGGTCGCCGCCGCGATGGCGCTGGCCGCCTGGCTGCGCGCCGATGCGCGCGCCGCGACGAGCCTCGCCTAGCTCCGGCGCACCGGCGACAACCACAGCGGCTGCAATGGTTCTTCTCAGCAAGTTCTCAGGAAGCTCGCGCGCAGCTCTCACTCCGCGCAATCATCTTGATGCTCGATGAACGCAGATCCCCCGATGCCTGAGCAGAACGGCGACGGCGCGCGCCTGCTGGTGGTCGACGACGAGCCGAACCTCGCGGAGGTCGTGACGATGGCGTTGCGCTTCAACGGCTTCAACGTGCAGACCGCCGCGACCGGGCGCGAGGCGCTCGCGGCGGTGAGCAGCTTCAAGCCGCACCTGATGGTGCTCGACGTGATGCTGCCCGACATGGAGGGCTTCGAGGTGGCCAGGCGCCTGGGCGCGCAGCGCGCCGGCGTGCCGATCATCTTCCTCACCGCCAGAGACGCCACCGAGGACAAGATCCGCGGCCTCAGCGGCGGTGGCGACGACTACATGACCAAGCCGTTCAGCCTGGAGGAGCTAGTGGCGCGCATCCGCACGATCCTGCGCCGCACCGGCCAGGCGCCCGCCGAGACCGGCCGGCTGGTGTTCGAGGACCTGGAGCTCGACGAGGAGTCGCGCGAGGTGACGCGCGCCGGCGTGCCGATCGAGCTGACGGCGACCGAATATCGCCTGCTGCGCTACCTGCTGCTGAACCCGCGCCGTGTGATGACGCGCGCACAGCTGCTCGACCACGTGTGGAACTACGACTTCGGTGGCGACGGGCGCGTGCTGGAGACCTACATCAGCTATCTGCGCAAGAAGCTCGACGCGCACGGACCGTCGCTGATCAGGACCGTACGCGGCGTCGGCTACGCGCTGCAGGCGCCAAGACCTTGATGGCCTCGCTGCGCGCGCGCGTGCTCGCGAGCGTGCTGCTGCTGGCCGCCGCAGGACTCGTCGCGCTGGCCGCCGTCACCTACGCCGAGCAGCGCTCGTTCCTGCTCGGGCGCATCGACCAGGAGCTGCGCGGCGCGGGCCCTGCACTCTCCCGGGCGCTCGACATCGCCGGGTTCAAACCGGCCGGCCCGGCTCCGTTTGCCAATGGCTCTCGCGGCGACGACCAGCCTGACCGGGGGAACGGCCCCGGCGGCCCAAATCTGAACCTGCCGCCCGGCACCTACGGCCAGCGCCGGAACGCCGCCGGACGGGTGCTCGGGCACATCTTGATCAGCTACGGCCAGGCGGCGCCGGCCACGCCGCGCATTCCCGCCACCGTGCCGATCGGCACGCTCTTCACGGTTGGCTCCTACGGCTCCTCGGGGCTGCGTTATCGCGCCTTTGCCATCCACGACCCCGAGGACAGCGGTTTGACGATCTCTGCCGTGCCGCTGCACGACGTCGACCAGACACTGCACCGTCTGCTGCTGGTTGAGCTGCTGGTGATCGCTGCGGTGCTGGCGGCGCTCGGGGCAAGCGCATTCTTTGTCGTGCGACTGGGCCTGCGCCCGCTGGACCGGATGTCGGTCACCGCCGGCGAGATCGCGGCCGGGGAGCTCTCTCGCCGTGTCAGCCCGGCGACGCCGCGCACGGAGGTCGGCCGCCTGGGACTTGCGCTCAACGCCATGCTCGAGCGCCTCGAGCAGGCGTTCGCCCAGCGCGAGGCCAGCGAAGAGCGCCTGCGGCGCTTTCTCGCCGACGCCTCGCACGAGCTGCGCACGCCGCTTGCCTCGATCCGTGGCTACGCCGAGCTGTTTCGCATGGGCGCCACGCGCACCGAGTCAGAGACCCAGACGGCGATGCGACGTATCGAGGACGAGTCAAAGCGCATGGGCGTCCTCGTCGAGGATCTGCTGACGCTCGCGCGCCTGGACGAGTCGCCCGAGCTCATCCAGGCGCCGGTCGACGTCGCGATGCTGGCGCGCGATGCCGTCGAGGACGCTCACGCAATGGCGCCCGCTCGTCAGATCGAGCTGGACGCGCCAGCGCCGGCGATCGTCTCCGGCGATGCACATCGGTTGCGACAGGTGTTGGCGAACCTGCTGCGCAACGCGCTCGTGCACACGCCCGAGGGCACGCCGGTCGAGGTGTCGGTTGCTCAGGACGCGCAGAGCGTGACCTTGAGCGTGCGCGACCACGGCCCCGGGCTGCCGGAGGGCTCGCCCGAGCGGCTGTTTGATCGCTTCTGGCGCGCCGAGGCGGGGCGCGAGCGCGGCAAGGCCGGCGCCGGGCTCGGGCTGTCGATCGTCGGCACGGTCGTCGAGGCGCACGGAGGCCGCGTCAGCGCGGCCGGCGCGGAGGGCGGCGGAGCGCGCTTCGTCGTCGTGCTGCCCAAGCTGCCGCCCAAGGCCGCCGGCGACGCTTCCAGATCCGTCTGAACGCCCTCACCGGCGGAGCGCTGCGTCCTGCTGGACTGGCGAAACGCCTGAATCTGCGGGCGTTTTCAGTCTCAGCCGGCTCTCAGGGTGGACACATGGCGGGCTAAGGGTTCCTCTCGATACTGCTCCTATATCGCAAGCCAAGGCAAGGAGCATCATGTCCCTCTCGCTTCTCATCACGATCAACTTTCTCGCCGGTGTCGCGCTTTTGTCCGCGCTCACCTACGCGATGTCGCGCGCGACGAAGCTGACGCCCCACGTGCCTGCGCGGGATGAAGCTCCTACAGCGTCCGTCGGCCCGCCGCTGACGGCCCCGCACCACGCGCGAGTGCGCTCCCACAACCGCGCCGCGCGCGCGTCCGCTCCGATCGCCGCACGCTCCTAGATCGAGGCTGAGCCCGATGGCGATCGCCAACCTCTCCGGCGCGCTGGCAACGGCCACCGGACCGCACCTCTACTGGATCGCCAGCCGAGCCGCCGGCAGCGCCGCGCTGATTCTCTCGAGCGTCTCGGTGTGCATCGGACTGCTGATGGGCGGACGGCTGCTCAAGGGCCGCAGGCTCGACCTGCGTGTCGCACACGAGGCGCTCTCGCTGGCCACGCTGGCGGCGATCGCGGTGCACGGGCTGACGCTGCTCGGCGACGGCTTTCTCAAGCTGAGCCTCGCCGATGTCGCGGTGCCCTTCGCGAGCGGCTACATGACGTTCTGGACGACCGCCGGCATCATCGCCTTCTGGGCGCTGCTCGCCCTGGGTCTGTCCTACTACGCTCGCGCGCGCATCGGCGTGCAGCGATGGCGCATGCTGCACCGCTTCACCGCGCTGGCATGGATTCTCGGCATCGCGCACTCGCTCGGCGAGGGCAGCGACGCGGGCCAGGCCTGGTTCTTGGCGATGACCGCCGTCGTGGTCCTGCCGCCATTTGCGCTGCTGCTCACGCGGCTGCTCGGCAGGTCCAAGGCCGCCGGCGCCGACGGTCGCGAGCGCGCTCGCACTGCGACGGCCGCTGCACGCGGGCTCAGCAACCTCCCAGGCTGAGATCAGCGCTCTCGCAAGCAAGCCGCAGAGACTATTTGGACAAAGCACTCCACGACCGACAAGGAGCGACCATGCCCACCAATGACCCGTCCTCGTCCCGCCGCAGCCCCGCAGGCGAGTCGCGCGGGCTGACCGCGCGCCAGCGCGCGCAAGCCAAGCGCGACCTGCTGCGACGCCGCGCTCGGCGCATTCGCCGTTCGGTCGCGGCCGTCACGGCGGCGCTGTTCTGCGCGCTGTTCCTTGTCGTCTACGTGCAACTGGCCTCCGGCCACGACCCGGCGCTGTCCGCCGCCTCCAAAAACAGCAGCACCGCCTCCACCGACACAACGTCCAGTCGCGCTTCCAGCGCCGCCGCCAAGAAGGCCGCCGCGCGCAAAGCGGCCGCGCGCAGGGCCGCCGCGAAGAAGCGTGCCGAAAAAGCCGCAGCCGCCAAGAGGGCCGCCGAAGCCGAACGAGCGCAAGCCGCCGAAGCGGCCAAATCGACAGCGTCGAGCGAATCCAGCGAAGCGAGCACCGCGAGCGAATCGAGCGGCGAATCGGAAAGCTCGGTCAGCTCGGTGACAACATCTCAGTCATGACCGTCACGCGTGAGGCCAGCGAGCGCTTCGACTGCTTCGGCTCCGCCTGCGAGGCGTTCGTCAGCGGCGATGCGTCGGAGCGCTCGGCGGCCGAGGCGGTCGAACTCGTGCGCCGACGGCTGCAGAGCTGGCACGAGGACTTCTCGCGCTTTGTGCCCGACAGCGAGCTGTCGCGGCTGAACGCCGACCCGCGCTGGGATGTGCCGGTGAGCCTGCTGATGGCGCGCCTGGCGCAGACCGTGCGCGTCGCGGCGACGCTCACCGGCGGACTCGTCGACGCGACGCTCGTCGACCAGATCCAAGCGGCGGGCTACGACGCCGATCTCGGCGAGCCCGTGCCGCTGGCGGACGCGCTCGCCCAGGCGCCGCCGCGCGCGCCGGCGAGCGCCGGATCGGCGGAGGGCTGGCAGAGCATCGAGGTCAACCTGCCGCGTCGCGTCGTCACGCGCCCGCCGGGCGTAAAGCTCGACAGCGGCGGGCTGGCCAAGGGTCTGTTCGCCGACGTGCTGGCGGCGCAGCTGGCCGAGCACGACGCCTTCGCCGTCAACTGCGCCGGCGACCTGGCGCTCGGCGGCACGCTGGAGGTCGCGCGGACGGTCGACGTGGAGAGCCCGTTCGACGGGCAGACACTGCACACCTTCGAGCTGCGCCGCGGCGGCGTGGCGACGAGCGGCATCGGGCGTCGCAGCTGGCTTGACGAGCAAGGCCGTCCGGCGCATCACCTGCTCGACCCGGGCACCGGCCGGCCTGCGTTCACCGGCATCGTGCAGGTCACAGCGCTCGCGCCCAGTGCGCTGATGGCCGAGATTCACGCCAAGGCGGCGATCCTCAGCGGCCCGCGCCGCGCGCTGGCCTGGCTGCCGGGTGGCGGCGTGATCGTCTTCGACGACGGCTCCCACCAGGTGATCGCGCCGTCGCGCGAGGTCGCCTCGGGTGAGCTTCAGGCGTTCAGCGCGCGCTGAACCTGGCCGCCTCGATGTTTCGGACATAATCGCAGCATGAAAGCCGTGCAGATCGTTCGGGAAACCGGTCCCGACAGCGCGCTGGAGCTGGTCGAGCTCGAGGACCCGCAGCCCTCGCACATGCTCACGCCCGGCGCCGGCGTGGTCGTCGACGTGCACGCCGCCGGCGTCTCCTTCCCGGAGGTTCTGCAGACGCGCGGGCAGTACCAGATGAAACCGCCGGTGCCGTTCGTGCCGGGTAGCGAGGTCGCCGGAATCGTGCGCAGCGCCAGCGACGGCGCGAGCGTGAAGCCGGGCGACCGCGTCGCCGCCTTCTGCGCGCTGGGCGGCTTTGCCGAGGTCGCCGTCGCGCCCGAGTTCTTCACCTTCGCGCTGCCCGACGAGCTGGACTTCGCCCAGGGCGCCAGCCTGATTCTCAACTACCACACCGCCTACTTCTGCCTGGTCATGCGCGGGCGCATGAAGGAGGGCGAGACCGTGCTCGTGCACGGCGCCGCCGGCGGCGTCGGCACGGCCGCGCTGCAGGTCGCCAAGGGCCTTGGAGCGCGCACGATCGCGCTGGTCTCCTCCGAGGCCAAGCAGCGCGTGGCCGAGCAGGCCGGCGCCGATGAGGTCGTGCTGCTCAGCGACACCTGGAAGGACGAGGTCAAGGAGCGTTCCGGCGGCGGCGTCGACATCGTGCTCGACCCGGTCGGCGGCGATCGCTTCACCGACAGCCTGCGCTCGCTGCGCGAGAACGGCCGCCTGGTCGTCGTCGGCTTCACCGGCGGCTCGATCCCCGAGGTCAAAGTCAACCGGCTGCTGCTCTGCAACACCGAGGTCGTCGGCGCCGGCTGGGGCGCCTACGTGATGGCGCGCCCGCAGGTCAACATCGAGATCGGCGAGGTCATCGACCGCCTGATCGGCGAAGGGTTCGTGCGCCCGATCGTCGGCGAGCGCTTCGCGCTGGAGAACGCAGCCGACGCGCTGCGCTGCATCGACGAGCGGCGCGCGACCGGCAAGGTCGTGCTCGACGTGCGCCCGTCCTGACGCGAGCAGACGCGACGAGGCGGTCGGAGGCGCGGCGGCCGCTAGTGCGGGTCCAGCAGTGCGCGCCAGCTCTCTGCGTCAAGCGACGCGGGCTCGGTGGAGTCGAGGAAGTCCGCGAGCACGTCGATGAAGCGATGCGGCTCGTCCAGCTGCGGAAAGTGCCCCGAGCCCTCGAACACCTCCAGGCGGCTGCTGGAGACGTGCTCGTGCGCCGAGCGGCCGTGCGCGACAGGGATCACCGAGTCGTGCGCGCCCCAAATCAGCAGGAAGGGGATGTGCGCCGACAGGTACAGGCGGTCGGAGGCATCGACGCGCTGGCCGCCGGGCTCCACGACCGAGCGCAGCGTGTGCACGAACGCCGCGCGCGCCTCGGCGTCAGACAGCGTTGCGTGCCCGCGCGCGATCTCCTCGATGTCCGTGCGCGCCCGCAGGCCGAGCGCGCCGAGCAGCCTGCCGGCGAGCCGCCCGGCATCCAGCAGGCGCGTGGCTGCGAGCAGCGGCAGCACGAACTCGGCGCCCGGCAGTGTTGCCGCCCGCAGCAGCACGTTGACGTCGCGCCCCAGACCCCCGCTGTCGACCAGCACCAGCCGTTCGCAGCGCTCGGGGAACTGGTAGGCGAACTGCATCGCGATGCCGCCGCCCAGCGAGTGCCCGACGACGCTCGCGCGCTCGTGGCCGAGCACCAGCATCAGGTCGCGAACGCTGCTCGCGTGCGAGCCCAGCGAGTAGTCGCCGCGCGGCTTGTCCGACTCGCCGTGTCCGACCAGATCCGGCGCGATCACCGTGAAGTGGCGAGCCAGATAGGGCATCACGCGCTCCCACGTCGCCGAGCTCGACGTGATCCCGTGGATCAGCACCAGCACCGGCCCGCTGCCGGCCTGGCGGTAGGCGATGCGATGGCCGTGCAGCGTCAGGCGGCGCAGCTGCGGCTGCTCGAGCTCGCGCCCGGCGGCAGGCTTGGATGGGGTCTTGATGGTGGCCGTATCGGTCATCGGACGTGAGGGTCCACGCAGCGCAGGGCGCCCGGCGCGTTGACATAACTACCCCGCGGCGCCGCAGAAGGCACGCAAGAGCGACCTGTGAAGTGGCTGAAGCCTGCCGAAACGTGCGGACGTTGCTCAGCTGACCGGCTGGCGGGCGGTGTCCGCCGCCAGCTCCGGCCCGAGAAACGGGTTCAGCGTGAGGAAGATCAGCTGCGGCGCCGCGTCGCACAGTTCGTCCATGCGGTTCTGCTCGATGTAGTGGTGCAGCACCTGCCAGATGCCGCCGGCGACCGCCTCGGCGGCCACGTCCGGCACGTCAACGTGCGCCGGCGCGTGTTCGAAGCCGGGCTGCAGGTACGCCGTGAACGCCTGCAGCGCGCTCTCGCGAATCTCGATCGCCTCCGGGCTCGCGCCGAATGTGTCGACCAGCGTCAAGTGCGCATGTGACGGCTCTGAGCACACGTACTCCATCAGCGCGTGCATGCCCGCCGCCACGCCCCCGTGCCAGGCGTCCGCATGCGCTTCATACGCGTCACGCGTCACGCGCAGCGCCTGGTGCAGGCCGACCTTCTGCGCTCCCAAGAACGCGGCGTGCTTGGTCGGATACATCTCGTAGAAGGTCTCGTGCGAGACGTTCGCGCGCGAGGCTATCTCGGGGATCGTCAGCCCGGCAAAGCCCTTCTCGGCGACGATCGCCGCGGTCGCGTCGACGATGCGCTCACGCTGGCTCTTGATCACCTGGTCGCGCGGCAGGTCGTGGCGGCCGCTCGGCAGGCGCCCTTCGGCGCGCCGACTGCGCGGCGAGGACTGCGCCGAGGATCCTTCGCCATTTCCGCCGGTGCCGGTGCCGGCGCCGGAGCCGTCGCCGTCGTCGCGAGCCGCCGCGTTCCCGTCGCCGTTGCCGTCGCGCCGACGAATGCGCAGCGTGCCCTCCAGGCCGAGCGGCAGCTCCGACGGGTAGCTGTTGGCCCACTGGCCCAGCTCACCGGCCAGCTCGACCAGCTCCTGCGTGCGGCCCTGGCGCAGGCGCGTCGCCGAGGCCTCGCGGATGCCGCCGATCAGGAACTTCACCGTCAGGTCGCGCGGCAGCTCGCCGTCGGCCGACAGCGAGCGACCCGAGCTGACGATGCGTTCCAGTGCGTGCAGCGTGCGGTCGCGGCGTTCCAGCGCGCGCGGGCCGGCGCCGAACGTGCCCAGCAGCGCCAGCGTCATCGCCTCCGGCTCGGCCGCGCCGAGCTCGGCGAAGGCCTCCAGCCCGCGGCGCAGGCTGTCTTCGTCGGTGTCCCCCTGGGCGAAGGCCTCGGCGACCTTCTGCGTGGTGCGCCCGGCGATGTCCTCGTAGGCGCTCAGCAGCAGCTCTTCCTTTTCGGAGTAGAGGTTGTAGAAGGTCGGACGCGAGACGTGCGCGAGCTGTGTCAGGTCGAGAATGCGCACCGCCGGATAGCCGCGCTGGGCGATCAGCTCGACCATCGCCGAGCGCAGCCGCTCGCGCTGGTCGCGTTCGACCTCCTCGCGCGTCAGCCCGTGCGCACCCGTCGGCAGGCGTCGGTAGCGCGCGCCGCCGGAACCCGACGGTGAGGCGTCCGTGCTGCGGGGTTTGGAGTTGACCTTGCGCGCTGTCATCTGCTGATGCCCAACGGTTGAAAACCCCTCCTTGACGCGAACCTTGCAGAGCGTACCAACCCGCGCTGCGCGCCGACTTTCGGCGTGCTCAGCCGCGAATCGTGCGCGAGCCGGCGAGCACCGCGCCGGACGCGTCGAGCGCCTGCACTGCCACATAGGGCGCCGCGCCGGGCGTCGTGATCGCCGTCTCGAAGCCGTTGCGCGCGGCCGTCGCCACCGGCGTCAGCGTCTGCGCGCTCGCCCCCGCCAGCACGCGCCAGTTGGCCGTGCGCGTGTCTCCGTTCCAGCTCGCGTACACGCGCACGCGCCCGCCTGAGGCTGCGGCGGCGGCGATCGCCGGAGCGCTCGTCGGCGCTCCGGTCCAGGGGAAGCGGTAGCCGCGATAGGACTCGTAGGAGCCGTGCATGTGCGCGTCGAACAGCAGCTGGCCGCTGGCGCTGTACTCCGAGAAGTATGGCTCTGACCCCCATCCGACGAACATGTCCTGGTTGGACAGCTGCTGGATGTTGCCCTGGCTGCCGGACGAGAGCGCGGGCACGTGCTCGTATTGCCTGCTCGCGCTCACCGAGCGCGCGCCGGCGCTCAACGACAGCACCAGACCGCGCGACTGCGGGTGCACTTTGGGCACCGAGCCGTTGTCGAACAGGCTGATCGTGCCGTCTGGCAGCGTCGTCGCGTCGTGCTGGTAGGCCGTGCGCGTGCCCGCGCCGAGCGCGGCGCTGGAGTGCTTGCCGCCGAGCGTCACGCCGATGCGCCCATTGGTCGTGTCCATCAAGTACATCGCCCATGTGTTGCGCGCCGAGATCAGCGTCGTGCCGTCGGCGCGCTGGTCGATCGAGTTGATGTGGAAGTAGTCGAACGGGTACGTGTCGCTGGTGCTCGTCGCGAGGCTGTATGAGTCGCCGAGCGCGACGTGGTCGAGGCTGTGCCACTCGCGCCTGACCAAGCCCGTGCGCAGGTCGATTTCCTGGAAGATGCTGTCCGTCACCGCGCCGCCGCTGGGGCCACCGACGACCGACAGGTTGCAGTCGATCGGGTTGAACACGGTCAGCAGCGCCGTGTCCTGCGGCGTGATCTTGAACTCGTGCAGGTCTGCTTTGAAGCCGTTGCCGGCGTGCACGCGGCCGATCTGCTGGTAGGCCGTGTTGTCGATGATCTCTTCGCCCTGGCCGAAGCCTTGGGGCGGGATGTAGCCCTGCCACCAGGTCAGCACAGGCTTGCCGTCGAGCTGCTGCACCTGCAGGTTCGTCGCCACGGGCACGCTGGCCGGCAGCTGGTGAAACCACACCAGGTTGCCCTGCTGGTCGATGATCATCGGCCCCGGCGGGCCCGGGCCGGTGTACGGCGCCAGGAAGACGTCGCCCTGCGCGGCCTGCGGCGAGTTCGTCGTCACCGTGATCGACGGAGGTTCCAGGTGAGGTTCGGTGTGGAAGTGCTGCTTCTCGTTGGGGTCCAGGCCCGAAGGCGGCGACGGCTTGGAGTAGGGCAGCACGTCCTCCGTCGCCACTGTGAAGTGGTAGTCGAAGCGCTGTGTGCGTGCGCCCACCTTCACGTCGCCCTTGACCGTCACGGTCTCGCCCGCGGAGAACGGCTTGGCGGGCACGAAGCTGGCGCCGTCGCCCTGTGAGTAGGCGCGCAGGCGTCCGCTGTGCGAGCCGCTGTCAGAGCCGCTCACGCGCAGATGACCGAGCGCGCCGGCGCTCGTGCCCAGCAGGCTGATCTGCGTGCGCGCCGATGCGTCGTAGGAGTCCGGCAGCGGCGACACGTTCACCGGCGTACCCGGTAGCGTCGCCGAGCCGTTCAGCGTGCTCGGGTAGCAGCGCGCGGCAGTCGGCGCGCGAAACGCCGCTTGCTCGGCTTTGATGCGATGCGAGGCGATCGCCAGCGTCGTCGCGCTGCCGAGCACCACGAACAGCGAGCCGAGAATCAGCCCTTTGCGCAGGCGGTTGGTCACGCGCCTGCCGGGCGCATGCGATGGTTCATCGAGCCTCCGTGGAACATCTGCGGGCGCTGGCAAGAGCTGATCCTAACCCTCCAATAACCTGGACCGGCGCAGAAGTTGCGCCGGTGCCGCGGCTTGGCCCGCGGTCTGTGTGTCGCGTTGAAGAGCCCGTATAACCATGGTTATACGGAGGCTTCGTGGAGTAGTTCGACATCACCGCGCGGTGAATACCATCGCGCACGCAGCGCGCGATTTCGCCGGGCGCACTGCGCCGCTCAGAAGACCGGCGTCTCGGTGTAGTCGCCGAAGACCTGCTGCAGCGACTCGATGATCTCGCCCTCCGAAGCATGCGCGCGGGCGCACGTCAACAGCGGCTCCATCAGGTTGCGGCCCTCGTGCGCCGCGTCCTCGCGCAGCGCCGCCAGCGCCGCCTCGACGGCTGCGCCGTCGCGCTTGGCACGCGCGGCCTGCAGGCGGCCGAGCTGCTTGCCCTCCAGCGCCGGGTCGATGCGCAGCGTGGGAATCGCCTCTTCGTCCTCGGCCGTGTAGCGATTGACGCCGACGACCACGCGTTCGCCGGCGTCGATCTCCTGCTGCAACGTGAATGCGGCGTCGGCGATCTCGCGCTGGGGGTAGTTGCGCTTGACCGCGTTCACCATCCCGCCCAACTCGTCGATCTTATGAAAGTAGTCGTAGGCCGTTCGCTCCATCTCGTCGGTCAGCGCCTCGACGAAGTAGCTGCCGCCGAGCGGGTCGACGGTGCTCGCGACGCCGGTCTCGTGCGCGATCACCTGCTGCGTGCGCAGCGCGATCGTGACGGCCTCCTCGGTGGGCAGCGCAAGCGCCTCGTCGTAGGAGTTGGTGTGCAGCGACTGCGTGCCGCCGAGCACGCCGGCGAGCGCCTCGACGGTCGTGCGGATGATGTTGTTCAGCGGCTGCTGCGCGGTCAGCGACACGCCGGCCGTCTGCGTGTGAAAGCGCATCTGCCAGGAGCGCGGGCTCTTTGCGCCGAAGGTCTCTTTGAGCTCGCG
>DATARK010000060.1:0-50366 GCA_036264175.1 Solirubrobacteraceae bacterium | reverse complement strand
GTCCTGGTCGCCCGATGACGCCTCTGATCGGCGTGCTGGCGCTCCAGGGGGGCTTCGAGGCGCACGAGCGCATGCTGCGTGGGCTCGGGGCGCGAACGCGAGAGGTGCGCGTGCCGGGCGACCTCGACGGTCTCGACGGCCTCGTGATCCCCGGTGGCGAGTCGACGACGATGACGCTCGGGATCGAGCGCGAGGGACTCGCCGGGCCGCTGCGCGAGCTCGCCGCGGCGGACCTGCCGATCCTCGGCTCATGCGCCGGGCTGATCATGCTCGACCGCGACCACCTCGACGTGATGGACGTCCGCGCCGAGCGCAACGCCTTCGGGCGCCAGATCCGCAGCTTCGAGGCGGATGTCGAGCTGAGCGGCCTTCGGGGCGGGCCGATCAGGGGGATCTTCATCCGCGCGCCCTGGATCGCCGAGCACGGGCCGAGCGTCGAGATCCTCGCCGAGCTCGACGGCCACCCGGTGGCGGCGCGCCAGCGGCGAATGCTCGCCGTCTCCTTCCACACCGAGCTGGGCGACGACGATCGCCTTCATCGCCTGTTCCTCGACCTCGCCGCGCAGCGTTCTCCGGGCACGGCGCTGCCCGAGTCGCGCTAGCCCGGAATCCCTCAGGGCTTCAGCTGCTCGGCGAGGGGCGCCGGGACGGACGCCGGCGGCGGCGCCGTGCGTTCGAGCGCCTCCCAGCCCACGTCGAGCTGGCCGATCGCGGCGTCGGCTGCCGCGCCTCCGCGCAGGCCGAACAGGCGCTTGGCCAGCAGGAGGTAGACGACGACGGCGACGTTGATCACGAAGGCGATGACCTTGAAGACGGTCGCCCGAGTGACGATCTCATAGATCTCGAAGGGCAGCAGCGAGGCCGTCACCAGGAACGTCAGGTACTCGGCCCAGCGTCTCTGATACCAGAGCCCGACCGCCTCGACGCCCTCGACGGCCGCGTAGGCGAGCAGCACGGCTCCGAGCTGGTGCAGGTGGGCCGAGGAGGTCGTGAAGAGGTTGTCGAGCTCGTGCAGCAGGCCGTGGTGAGAGTGCGACTGGCCAGACACGACGCCGCCCTGCAGGTCGGCGATGACTTTGTAGAACGTCGGGCGCAGCGTCGCGCGGTCGGCCGCGAACAGCAGCACGAGCACGCCCAGAGCGACCAGCACGACGAAATGAAACGCGCGATCGAGTGCGATCAGGCGCAGCACCACCTTGTCGCGCAACGGCTTGCCCCTCAATGGCAGCTCGATCTCCTCGCGTGCCGCCGGATGCTCGCGCGTCGGCGCCGACGGCGGCGACAGCGCCAGCCAGCTGTCGCAGCGCAGGCAGCGGTACCAACGCGCGCCGTGCGCGTCCTGGCGCGCGAACAGCGCGTCGCTCTCACGCAGCTCGGCGGCATCCGTGCCGACCAGCTCGTGCCCGCGCACGCTGCAGATCAAAAGCTCCCAGTGCAGGCGCGGGCGAAAGCTGCGCGGCGGCTGCGTGCCCGGAGGCTCACGATTCACGCGCCTATCTTGTCATTCGCGCCCGGCGCGATCGGCGATACTCGCGCGCATGCGCATCGCCATCGCAGCCGACGAGCTCACCGGCATCGCCGTCGTGCTGGTGAGCGAGCTCGAGCGCCGAGGGCACACGACGCTTGCCCACGGCGCACTCTGCGCGGACGAGCGCAGCGACTGGGCGTGGGCCGCCGAGGCGGCCGCGCGCGACGTGGCCGTCGGCCGCGCCGAGCAGGCGATCGTGTGCTGCTGGACCGGCACCGGCGCGTCGATCGCCGCCAACAAGGTCGCCTCGATTCGTGCGGCGCTGTGCCTCGACGCCGCCACGGCTTCCGGCGCGCGCCGCTGGAACGATGCAAACGTGCTCGCGCTCAGCCTGCGCAGCACCTCCGAGGCCGAGCTCTCGGAGATCCTCGACGCATGGTTCGCCTCGCAGGCAAGCGCCGAGGAAGACGATCGCGCAAACGTCGCGCACATACGCGAGATCGAGCGAGGCGCCGAGCGAGGCGGCGCGGGGGAGAGTGCGTCGCGAGGCGGCGCCGATCAAGGCGCCTAGCGCGGCGCGGCACGGCCAAGCGCGCGCCGCGGAGGCGCTCAGGCGGCGGTCAGGTGCACGACGCCGTCGCGCTCATCTTCGACCACGCTGGCTTCGGCGGTCAGCAGGTCAACGTGGCCGAGCACCTCTGACAGCGTCAGATATGCCTGCGTCACGGCCACGTTGCCCCACAGCTCGTGCGCGATCTCGTGCGCCGTGCGCGGCTGCACCTCGATCAGCTTGCGGATCTTCTGCGCGCGGCGCTTGTGCAGGCGCATGCGTTCGTCGATCAGCGCCGCGTGGTCGACGATCGGCGGGCCGTGGCCGGGCAGCACCAGCGACAGCTCCATCTCGCGCGTCTTTGCGAGCGAGTCGATGTACGTGACCAGCGCCTGCGGCCGCTGGCCGATCTCCGATCGGTCCGAGAAGTCGGCCTCGGCGCCCAGCGGTCGCGCCAGTAGCGGGTTGGAGGAGATGTGCTTGATCAGGTGGTCGGCCGCCAGCAGCATCGAGCGCTGTTCGTCGTAAAAGACCGTGTCCGACGGACTGTGCCCGGGGCGGTGCAGCACCTTCAGCGTGCGGTCGCGCAGGCGCAGCTCCGAGCCGTCGGCAAGCGGACGCGTCACCTCGACAGCCGCGCCCCAGCCGCGAAAGCTCGCCGACACCGAGCGCAGCGCCGTGACGACTTCCGGCGGAATGCCGTGGCGCAGCATCAAACCCTCGGCGAAGGAGTCGTCGGCGTCGGCCTGCGAGCCGTAGCCCGCCAGGTAGGGCGCCAGCGCGTCCAGCGCCGCCACCTCGGCGCTCGAGCGCCGCGCGAGAATGCTCGCCAGGCCGAAGTGGTCGAGGTGCTGGTGGCTGACGATCAGCAGCTCGATGTCCTCGACCGCGTGGCCGAGCGCCGCCAGCGCCTGCTCGAGCTCGTCCAGCGCCTTGGCCGAGTTCGGGCCGGAGTCGATCAGCGTCAGCGGCGAGTCCTCGATCAGGTAGGCGTTGATGCGCCCCACGCGAAACGGCGTCGGGATCGCCAGGCGATGCACCCCGGCCTCGGCCGCCAGCGCCAGCTGCTCGCGCTCCTCGCGCTGGTCGTCGGGCTCGCTCACGAGCGAATCAGCGAGAGCACCTCGTCGCGGCGCCTGGCCATGTCCTGCGGCGAGATCAGCGACTCCAGGCACAGCCGCAGCAACGGCTCGGTGTTCGACGGGCGCACATTGAAGTGCCAGTCCTCGTAGTCGATCGAGATCCCATCGAGGCGTTTCTGCTCGGCGTCTGAGTAGCGCTCGGCGATCTCCTCGATCTTCGCCTGCTGGGCGATCTCCGATCGGCCGGCGACCTCGGAGTTGACCTCGCCGGAGATGAAGTAGCGCGAGTGAAACGGCGCCAGCAGCTCGGCCATCGTCTTGCCGCTGGCACACAGCAGCTCCAGCACCAGCAGCGCCGGAATCGTGCCCGAGTCGGCACAGTAGAAGTCGCGAAAGTAGTAGTGCCCGGAGACCTCGCCGCCGAACAGCGAGCCCTCCTTGCGCATGCGCGTCTTGAAGAAGGCGTGTCCGACGCGGTTGATGTAGGGCTTGCCGCCGGCTGCCGTCACCGTGTCGGGCACCGCGCGCGAGGCGCGCACGTCGTAGAGGATCGCCTCGCCTGGGCTTTTCGCCAGCAGCGACCGTGCGAGCAGCGCCGTGAGGAAGTCGCCGTCGACGAACGCGCCGGTGGCGTCGATGAAGAAGCAGCGATCGGCGTCGCCGTCCCAGGCGATGCCGAGGTCCGCGCCGGACTCGCGCACACGATCGATGATCAGCCGGCGGTTCTCCTCCAGCAGCGGGTTGGGCTCGTGGTCGGGAAAGTTGCCGTCGGGCGTCCAATAGGTCTCGATCAGCTCCAGGTTCAGGCTCTCCAGCAACGGCCCGACCATGCGTCCGGCCATGCCGTTGCCGCCGTCCACGACCACCTTCAGGCGCTTTGACGCGGAGCGCACCGTATCGGCGTCGATGAACGCCAGGGCCGCAGATCGGAACTCCTCATAAATATCTGTCTCCTCGAGCGCACCCTCACTCTGGGCCTCTCCGCCGATGCCGCTTTCCACCAGCCGGCGCACGTCTTCGATGCCCGAGTCGCCCGACAGCGCGATCGCTCCCTCGCGCACCAGCTTCGCGCCCGTGTAGGCCTTCGGGTTGTGCGAGGCCGTGCACATCAGCCCGCCGTCGAGCTCGCGCGAGCCGACCAGGTAATAGAGCATCTCGCTGCCCACTTCGCCGGCGTCGAGCACGCTGCAGCCCTCGCCGAGCAGTCCCTGGCGATAGCGTGCCGCCAGCTTCGGCGCGCTCAGACGCATGTCGTGGCCGAGACCCACGCGCAGGTCCGCCACTGGCTTACCCGCGAGATCGCTCAGCACGTGCGCAAACGCACGGCCGATTCGCTCGGCCAGATCGCCGTCGATCTGCTCGCCGTAGAGGCCGCGAATGTCATAGGCCTTGAAGATCTCGGGTGTCACCTCGACGCTCATCAGCCGCCCATCCTATGCGTCCGCGGCGAGACTTCGCGGGGCTGGAGTCGCCGCGCTTGGCCCACCGTCCCCCTGTGGGCCTCGTAGACTTGGGCGCATGTCAGGACACTCCAAGTGGGCCAGCATCAAGCACAAGAAGGCCATCGTGGACTCGCGTCGCGGCAAGCAGTTCTCCAAGCTCACGCGCGCGATCATGGTCGCCGCGCGCGACGGCGGCGGCGACCCCGTCGGCAATCCGTCGCTGGAGCTGGCCATCCGCAAGGCCAAGGAAGCGTCCATGCCCAAGGACAACATCGATCGCGCGATCGCCAAGGGCACCGGCGAGGGAGGCGAGGCCGACGCGATTGAGGCCGTGCTCTACGAGGGCTACGGGCCCGGCGGCGTGGCGCTGCTCGTCGAGGCCATGACCGAGAACCGCAACCGCACCGGCGCCGACGTGCGCCACGCCTTCGTCAAGAACGGCGGCAGCCTCGGCGAGCCCGGATCGGTTTCCTATTTGTTCGACAAGAAGGGCGCCATCGTCGTCGATGCCACGCGCTATTCCGAAGACGACCTGCTGCCGGCGGTCGAGGCGGGCGCCGAGGACATCGCCGTCGACGACGACGTCTTCGAGGTGATCTCCCAGCCGGCCGACTTCACCGCCGTGCGCCACGCGCTCGAGCAGGCCGACGTGGAGATGGACAGCGCCGAGATGGTCTACAGGCCGTCGGCGCTCGTGCCCGTCGACGAGGGCCACGCCGGTTCGCTGCTGCGCCTGATCGACGCTCTGGAAGAGAGCGACGACGTCGAAGCCGTGCACGCCAACTTCGACGCGCCTGCCGACGTCCTGGAACGCGTGGCGGGCTGAGGCGCGATTGACGGCGCCTGGCGGCGTCCTCGGTCGCTCGCGTACGTCCGTACGCCACGCTCCCTGCGTCCTGGCCAGGCTTGCCACTCGCGCCTCAGTGGCGCGGGGCGCTCAGCTCGACGCCGGCGCGTCGCTGGCACGGCGCGCGCGAAACAGCGGCACGGGCCCGCGGATGCCGCGCAGGCGGCGCTCGCCGGCGAACGACCAGCGATAGCCCGCATTGACCGACTCGCGCAGCTCGCGCTCGACCAGCAGGCTGCTGGGGCGCGCGACCGAGGTGATGCGGCTGGCCAGGTTGACCGGGCGGCCGAACCAGTCGCCCGCGCGCGGCACCGCCTGGCCCATCGCCGCGCCCGCGCGCAACTGCGGGAAGTGCTCGCCCTCGGCGTCAGCGGCGTCGATCAGGCGCAGCACCGCGCTGAGCAGCGGCTCGGGCTGGGGCGAGGCGAGCATCGCCGCGTCGCCGATCGTCTTGACCAGGCGCACCGGTGGCTCGGCGACATCTCCGGCGAGCGCTTCCAGGCGAGCGGCCAGGCGCCCGAGCTCGTCTGGCGGCACTTCCTCGCCGAGACGCGTAAAGCCGACCAGGTCGGCGAAGCACACGCTCACCTCGCGCGAGCCCGGCAGCTGACCCCCGCTGCGCTCCAGCGCGTTGACGACGGTGCTCTGCGTTGCGTGTTTGAGGTGCAGCTTGAGCACGCTCTCGACCAGCGGGTTGACCAGCGGATACAGCGCGCCGGCCGCGTGCGCGTAACGGTTGGCGAGCTCCGGCTCTGAGAGGCCCGGCTCGAGCACGAGTTTCAACGGCAGCGCGCGCAGCGCTTCAGCCACCTGCGACAGCCCCCGGCCGAGCACCCGCAGCAGGTCCAGCAGCTCGTCGTCGGAGATACCGACGTCGCGGGCGTAGTGGGTCATGCGCGCCGTCTCCAGCTCGGCTTCGGTGTACACGGCCTCGTCCTGCTCAGGTATCGGCAGCCCCATGGCCCGCCGCGCTGCGATCAGAAAGCTCTCCTCTATGCCGCTGCGCTCGGCGATCTCGCTGACGGTGTAGCGATCGCTGCCGACGATCACGCGGTCGGCCGGCAGGTACATGATCGAGCCCGCTGCCGTGCTGCGCCGCAGTTCGGCGAGCGTCACGCCGTCTGCCGCCAGCTGCTGCAACAGCGCCAGGCGCTCGTCTCGCTGCTGACCCTCCAACCCGTCGAGCAGGCCCTCGGCGGCGAAGTCGATCGGCTCGGCGCTCATCTGCAGCGCAGCGTACGCGACGCCGCCGGCAGGCAGGCGTCCGGGCGCGAGCGCAGAATCTCCCAGCATGATCGTCCTCGGCATCGATCCCGGTCTGGCCAACACCGGCTACGGCGTCGTCGCGCGCCGCGATGGGCGCCTGGCGGCGCTCGACGGCGGCGTGATCGAGACACGCGCAGGCGCCGCGCACGAGCGACGCCTGGCCGACATCCACGACGAGATCGAGCAGCTGATCGCCACGCACGAGCCCGACGCGATGGCCTTGGAGGAGCTGTATTTCGGCCAGAACGTGCGCACCGCCTTCGCCGTCGGCCACGCGCGCGGCGTGGTCATGCTCGCGGCCGGCCAGCACGGCCTGCCGTGCACCGGCTACACGCCACAGCAGGTCAAGGGCGCGGTCTGCGGCAACGGCCGAGCGGCCAAGGATCAGGTCGCACGCATGGTCCAGGCGCTGCTCTCGCTGGAGCGTGAGCCGCGGCCCGATCACGCCGCCGACGCGCTCGCGGTGGCGATCTGCCACGTCAACAGCGCGCCGCTGTCCAGCGCGCTGGCGAAGGCCGGCGCATGATCTCGCTGCTGCGTGGCGAGGTCGCCGTGCGTCGTGCCGATCACGTCGTGATCCTCTGCGACAGCGTCGGCTATCGCGCCGCCGTCTCGGCCGAGACGCTGCGCCACGTGCCGCCGGTCGGCGAGCAGGTCACGCTGCACGCGCACCTGATCGTGCGCGACGACGCGCTCGCGCTGTACGGCTTTCACGCCGAACAGGAGCGCGACCTGTTTCTGATGCTGCTGTCCGTGCAGGCGGTCGGGCCGAAGGTCGCCCTGGCCGTGCTCTCGGGCGGTTCGCCGCGCGAGCTGATCATGGCGATCGCCGCCGGCGACGCCGCGCGCTTTCAGGCTGTGCCGGGCATCGGCAAGCGCACGGCCGAGCGGATCATCGTGGAGCTGCGCGAGAAGGTCGTCGTGCGCAGTGACGCCGACGCCGCCGACGAATCGATCCTCGCCTCGCGCGGACAGGGCGAGGCCGACGGCGTGGATGACGGCGACTCCGGGCGCGGCCTCGCGCGCGCCGGCCTGATCGAGCTCGGCTACGCGCCCGGCGAGGCCGACGAGCTGCTGCACGACGCCGAGGGTGACAGCGCCGAGGCGCTGCTCGCGCACGCGCTGCGTCTGGCCAGGTCCGGGTCATGAGCGGCGAGGCGATCGTCACTCCCGACACCGCGCGCATCCAGACGCCCTACCTGGTGGCCGAGGATGAGCTCGACCGCTCGCTGCGGCCCAAGCGCCTGCACGACTTCGTCGGCCAGCAATCGCTGCGCGAGCAGCTGTCGGTCGCGATCGAGGCGGCCAGCGCGCGCGGCGACGCGCTCGACCACCTGCTGCTGGCCGGTCCGCCCGGCCTGGGCAAGACCTCGCTGGCGCAGATCGTCGCCGCCGAGCTCGAGGTGCCGTTCGTGCAGACCGCTGGGCCGGCGCTCGAGCGAAAGGGCGACGTGGCCGCCTTCCTCACGGCGCTCGAGCCGCGCAGCGTGTTCTTCGTCGACGAGATCCACCGCCTGCCGCGCACGCTCGAGGAGACCTTCTATCCGGCGATGGAGGACCACCGCCTGCCGATCACCGTCGGCCAGGGCGCGGGAGCGCGCGTTGTCACGCTGGATCTGCCGCCGTTCACGCTGGTCGGCGCGACGACGCGCACGGGCCTGCTGACGACGCCGCTGCGCGACCGCTTCGGCATCCAGGCGCGTCTGGAGCCCTACGGCGTCGACGACCTGGCGCAGATCGTTCGCCGCTCGGCGGCCATCCTGGAGATCGAGCTCGAGGACGACGGAGCGATCGCGATCGCCGCGCGCAGCCGCGGCACTCCGCGCGTGGCCAACCGTCTGCTCAAGCGTGTGCGCGACTTCGCCGAGGTGCGCATGCAGGGTGTGGTCACCGCGCCGGCGGCGCAGGCGGCGTTGGAGATGCTGGAGGTCGACGAGCTCGGCCTCGACCGCCTGGACCGCGAGATCCTGCGCGCGATCTGCGTGAAGTTCGAGGGAGGCCCCGTGGGCCTGTCGACGCTGGCCGTGGCCGTCGGCGAGGAGCAGGACACGATCGAGGACGTGTATGAGCCATACCTGCTCAAGGAGGGTCTGATCAAGCGCACGCCGCGCGGGCGCGCCGCGACGGCGGCGGCCTTCGCCCACATGGGTCTGCAGGCGCCCGCGCAATCAGAGCAGGCGCTGTTCTGAGCCTGCTTGCGTAGTCTGTACCGATCCATGGCACACCCGTTCATCTGTCCCAACTGCGGACACCGCACCACCGAGCTCGACCGCAACATCGGCTTCACGCGCCAGCCCAAGGGCTGCTCGAAGTGCGGCTTCGCGTTCCTGTTCGAACTGCTCGATGACTACTACCCGGCGCCCGATGCGGCCTTCTTCGTGTGCGACGGCGAGGGTCGCGTGATCGGCTGCGGCAAGAACTCCTTCGCCTTCACCGGGCTGGAGGAGGAAGAGGTGATCGGCCAGCCCGTCGAGAGCGTTCTCGGCTTGCGTTTCTCAAATGGTGATGACCCGGTCAAGACGGTGCTGGAGTGGGGCGTACGCAAAATGGACGTGCCGGTGCAGGTGTCCGGCGAACGCGACAACGCGGCCGGCGCCAAGGCGGACATGTTCCCGGCCTACGACGACGACGGCGGGCTGTTGCTCGTGCTGACCCCCGACAAGTAGTCTGAACCGGGTATGGGTGCGCAATGACCGATCGTCGCCGCAACACGCTGATCCTGCTGATCGTCGCCGGGCTGATCGCCGCGTCGGTCGCCGTCATCGCGAGCAAAAAGACGCGCCTCGGCCTGGACCTCAAGGGCGGCGTGCAGCTCGTCTACCAGGCAAAGCCCACGGCGCAGGCCAAAGTCGACGCCGAATCGCTGAACCGCGCGATCGACATCATGCGCAAGCGTGTCGACCAGCTCGGCGTCGCCCAACCGGAAATCCAGCGCTCGGGCGCCGACGAAATCAACGTCGCGCTGCCGGACGTCAAGGACGCCGGGCGTGCAGAACAGGAGGTCGGCAAGACCGCCCAGCTGTTCTTCTATGACTGGGAGCCCAACGTGATCGGCCCGACCGGAAAACCGGCCGGGACAGGCGAACAGACCGTCACCGGTGGCGCCAACGCCGGTGCGGCGCAATTCGGCCTGCCGGAGTATCAGGCCGTGCAGCGCGCGCTCAAACGCGCGCCGGAACTGCGCAAGAGCGACACGACCTGGAGCAAAGGCTGCACGCCGGCACAGGTCGGCGGCTGCATCTACGGCGATTGGTACCTGCTCGAACCCAAGCACGAAAAGGTGCTCGCCGGACCCGAAGAAACCGAAAAGAACTTGTTCGCCGAGGGCAAGTTCAAGAAGGGCCCCAACGTCAAGGCCGTGCGCGTCAACCCAGGCACCGTGCTGGTTCGCGCCCGCGCCGTGGAAAGCGAAAAAACCGGCAAAGTCACGAACAAAAGCCCCAACAGCTTCTACGTGCTCAAGGACGACTCGGTGTTGACCGGCGCAGACGTCAAGAACCCGACGCAGAGCTTTGACGAAGGCGCGGGCGGCACCGGCGCGCCGAACGTCACCTTCGGCTTCACCGGCCACGGTCAGAGCGTCTTTCAGAATGTCACCAAGGAAATCGCCCACCGCGGCCAGGAAGCCCAGCTGCCGGGCGTGGGCAAGGAAGCGGCACAGCAGCACTTCGCCGTGGTGCTCGACGAACAGCTGATCACGACTCCGTCGATCGACTACACCAAGTATCCCGAAGGCATCGACGCCACGACCGGATCGCAGATCTCCGGCGGCTTCACGATCACCTCGGCCCAGGAACTGGCAAACGAGCTGCAGTCCGGCGCGCTGCCGATCAAGCTGGTGCCGATCTCCAACTCGCAGATCTCGGCGACGCTCGGCAAAACCGCGCTCAACCAGGGCCTGGTCGCCGGGCTCGCCGGCTTCGCGATCGTCTGCCTGTTCCTGCTGCTGTTCTACCGCGTGCTCGGCGCGATCGCGGTCGGCGGTCTGGTCATCTACGGCATCTACTTCTTCGCGCTGATCAAGCTGATCCCGATCACGCTGACGCTGCCGGGCATCGCCGGGCTGATCCTCACGATCGGCGTCGCGGCGGACGCCAACATCGTGATCTTCGAGCGCGTCAAGGAGGAGATACGCGGGGGAAGATCGGTGATCTCCGGCATTGCCACGGGCTACAAGCGCGGCTTTGCGGCGATCGTCGATGCCAACGTCGTGACGTTCATGACCGCGTTCATCCTGTTCGCGCTGGCGACCGCCGAAGTCAAGGGCTTTGCCTTCACGCTGGGCATCGGCACGCTCGTCTCGCTGTTCACGGCCGTTCTGGCTACGCAGGCCGCGCTCGGCGCGATGGGTCGCTCCAAATTCGTCTCCCACCCGGCCGCGCTCGGCGCCGAGCGGCGCGGCAAAGGCTGGACGTTCGACTTCATGGGCGCCTCGCGCTGGTTCTTCTCGCTGTCCGGCGTGATCCTCCTGATCGGTGCGCTGGCGATCGGCGGCAAAGGGCTGAACTTCGGCATCGACTTCAAGTCGGGCACGCGCATCGATACGGCGTTCGTGCACCCCGTCAGCGAGAGCCAGATCGAATCGGTGATGCGCGCCGAGGGCTATTCCAGCGCGCAAGTGCAGAAAATCTCCAACAAGAGCATCGGCGGCGCCGGCTATCAGATCTCCACCAAGACGCTCACGCCCGAAGGCCTGAAAAAGGTTCGCAGCGCGCTGGAAACGAAACTGCAAACGAAGAACTTCTCCTCGACCTCGATCGGTCCGACGTTCGGCAAAACGGTCGCCAACAGCGCGATCATCGCGATCATCGCCTCGCTGCTGGTGATCTCTGCCTATATCGCGCTGCGCTTCGAGTGGAAGTACGCGATACCTGTGCTGATCGCGCTGATGCACGACCTGCTGATCACGGCGGGTGTCTACTCACTCACGGGGAGGGAAGTCACGACGGCGACGGTCGCCGCTCTGCTGACGATCCTGGGGTACTCGCTGTACGACACGATCATCGTGTTCGATCGTGTGCGCGAGAACGTTCCACGAATGCCGCGCGCTGCCTTCTCGCAGATCGTCAACCGCTCGATGTCCGAGGTGCTGACCAGATCGCTGGCGACCAGCTTCTGCACGCTGTTGCCGGTGCTCGCGCTGCTGCTCTTCGGTGGCGACACGCTGAAGGACTTCGCCTTTGCGCTGATGGTCGGAGTCGCCTCCGGCGCCTACTCCTCGATCTTCATCGCCTCGCCGGTGCTGACGCACTGGAAGGAGCGCGAGGCCGGCTATCGCAACCGCCGTACGCGCATCGTGCGCGAGCTCGGCGCGGTGCCGGCCTATGCCACGACGCTCGGCGGCGCTCCGGTCGACGTCGAGCCCGACCAGAAGCGCAAACGCTCGCGCAGCGGGCGCCTGACCGCTCCGGAGGAGCCGGGCGAGCAGATCTCACGCGACGAGTTCCAGGAACTGGTGGCCGACCTCGACGTCGAGGACAAACCGCCGGCGCGACCCAACGGCGGGCGCGCCGGCCGACGCAGGTCTCAGCGCGGATCGGCCGGCGCCGGTGTGGCACAGCAGGCGCCGCCGGCCGAGCCCGGGCGCGATGAGCCCGAGCCGCCGCAGCGCGACCCCGCGGCCGATCTCACGCCGGAGGATCTCGTGCTCAAGGAAGACAAAGCTGCGCCCAAACGCAAACGACCGCGCAACAAGCGCCACGGTAGACGCTGATGGGACTGCTCGCGTGGGTGATGATGGGCCTGTCGATCTGGCACTTCACGATCTTCCTGCCCGACCGTTTCTGGGGCGGCATCGTCGGCGCCTTCGTCGGCTCGCTGGCCGGTGCGATCATCGTCGGGCTGATCATCTACAGCGTGAAGGTCTCCTCGCTGAAGATCCCCGGCGAAAACGCCACCGACGTCGCCGTCGTGCTGTACGCGATACCCGGCGCGCTGATCGGCATCGCGCTGGTGTATCTCGAGGGCATGCGCCGCGAACGCGCAGGCCTGGCACACGCCGCAGAACTCTGACGCGCACGCTCGGCGACCACCGCAGTTCCGTCTCGCCCTGACCGTAGTGTGGCTGCGATGCAGCCGCCACGCTTCCAGCTCGCGCCGTGCCCGCCCGAGAGCGTGCTCGGCCTGCAGCGTGAGCTCGGCGTCAGCCGCGCACTGGCACAGGTGCTCGTGCGCCGCGGCCACGACACGCCCCAGCTGGCGCGGGCCTTCCTGGCCGCCGACGAGCAGCACGACCACTCGAGCTTCTCGGGCATGGAGTCGGCCGTCGAGTCGATCCTCGCGCACGTGCGCGACCGGCGGCGGATCACCGTGCATGGCGATTACGACGTCGACGGCGTGTGCTCGACGGCGATCCTCGTGCGCGCGCTGCGCGCACTGGACGCCGATGTCGACTCCTACCTGCCCGACCGCGCCAGCGACGGCTACGGCCTGGGTGAGCCGACCGTGCGGCGGCTGGCAGCGCGTGGAACGCAGCTGCTCGTGACCGCCGACTGTGCGATCACGGCCGTCGAGGAGGTCGCGCTGGCGCACGAGCTGGGCATGCGCGTCGTGGTCACCGACCACCACTCGCCGCGCGCCGACGAGCGCCTGCCCGATGCGCCTATCGTGCATCCGGCGCTGGGCGGATACCCGTGTGCGCAGCTGTGCGCGACGGCCGTCGCCTACAAGCTCGCCCAGGCGCTGTTCAACGCCGCCGGGCGCGACGCCGGTGAGCTCGAGCGGGATCTCGACCTCGTGGCGCTGGCGACGATCGCCGACGTCGTGCCGCTGATCGGCGAGAACCGCACGCTGGTGCGGCGCGGCCTGCGTGTCCTGGCCTCAACCACCAAGCCCGGCCTGCGCGCGCTGATGAGCGTCGCGCGCGTGGATGCTGCTCGCGTCAACGAGCGCTCGGTCGGCTTCGCGCTGGCGCCGCGCATCAACGCCGCCGGGCGCATGTACCGTGCCGACGCCGGCCTGGAGCTCGTGCTCACCCAGGATCCTGAGCGTGCGGCGCAGATCGCCTCAGAGCTCGATCGCGCCAACTCCGAACGCCGCGAGGTCGAGACGCGCATTCGCTGGGAAGCCGAAGCGCAGGTCACAGAGCTGGGCGAGCGCTCGGCCTACGTGCTCGCCGGCGAGGGCTGGCATGCGGGCGTCATCGGCATCGTCGCCGCGCGCCTGGTCGAGCGCCATCACCGCCCCGTCGTGCTGATCGCACTCGAGCAGGGACGGGGGAGGGGGTCGGGGCGCAGCATCGGCTCCTTTGACCTGCTCGGCGGGCTGAACGCCTGTGCAGAGCATCTGATCGGACACGGCGGGCACCGCGCGGCCGCGGGTCTGGAGATCGACGCCGCGAACGTGCAGGCGTTCGCCATGGCGCTGGACGACCACGCCGCCGGCGTGCTCGGGCCCGCGGACCTGGCGCCGCTCGAGCACGTCGACGCGGTCGTCGGCGGCGATGAGCTGGGCATGCAGCTGGCCGAAGAGCTGCAGTCGCTGGCGCCGTTCGGTCGCGCCAACCCGGGCGTGTCGCTGATGGTCGAGGATGCGAGCTTCTCCGACGCGCGTCCGATGGGCGAAGGCAAGCACGTGCGCTTTACGGTCAACTCGCGCGGCGCGCGAGCCCGCGCGGTTGCCTTCGGCGCCGGCGGCGCGCTGCCGGTGCCCGACGGAGAGCCGGTGCAGGCGACGTTCACGCTGGAGGTCAACGAGTGGCGCGGCGTGTCCGAGCCGCGGCTGGTGCTGCGCCACGCCAGCCCAATGCCGGCGCCGATCGACGCTGCAAGACTTCCGCCGCGCCAGCCCGTGGCGCCGCCGCGGGCCGATGAGACAGAGGACGACGAGCTGGTCCTGTTCGCGCTGCCTTAGGCGGCTGCCCCAGCCGCTTTGATCGGAGTGGGCGGTCCCCTACCCTTATGAGATGGCCGTGGCCAAGGAACCCAACAGCCCGCAGAGCACCGAGGTCGCCGATCAGCCGCGGCCGGTGAGCGACGACACCTCCGGCGCGCCGGCCCAGGCCCACGCGTCCGAGCCGTCGGGCAATGGCGGGACGGTCGCCGCCCAGGACCGCCGCCAGAGCCGCCCGCCGCAGCGCCTGGACCTGTCAGAGCCCGAGCGCAGGCTGCTCAACGACCTGTTCGCGATCGTCTCCGAGCACGCCGCCGACTCCGCCGTGGAGATCGACCGCGCGCGCGTGCAGGACGCGTTCGTGTTCGCCTGCGAGCACCACGCCGCGCAGCGGCGCAAGTCCGGCGAGGACTTCATCGTGCATCCCGTCGGCGTGGCGCGCATCTGCGCGGGCATGCGCCTGGACACCGAGACGCTGTGCGCGGCGCTGCTGCACGACACCGTCGAGGACACGTCGGCCTCGATCGAGGAGGTGCGCGAGCGCTTCGGCGAGGAGATCGCCGCGATCGTCGACGGCGTGACCAAGCTGACCGGCATCACCTTCCAGTCCCACGACGAGGCGCAGGCCGAGAACTACCGCAAGATGATGGTCGCGATGGCCACCGATGTGCGGGTCATCCTGATCAAGCTCGCCGACCGCCTGCACAACCTGCGCACGATCGACGCGATGCCCAAGCAGAAGCAGATGGAGAAGGCTCGTGAGACGCTCGAGATCTACGCGCCGCTCGCCCACCGGCTGGGAATCCACGCGCTGAAGTGGGAGCTCGAGGACCTCGCGTTCGCGACGCTTCACCCGCGCAAGTACCAGGAGATCAAGGGTCTGGTCGCCCAGCAGCGCGAGGACCGCGAGGGCTATGTCGGCCAGGCCGGCGAATACCTCTCGCGCGAGCTTGCCGAGCTGGGCATCCAGGCACAGATCGCCGGGCGCGCCAAGCACTTCTACTCGATCTACTCGAAGATGACCAAGAAGGGCCGCGAGTTCAACGAGATCTACGACCTGACGGCGATGCGCGTGATCGTCGACTCGGTCAAGGACTGCTACGGCACCGTCGGCGTGATCCACTCGCTGTGGAAGCCGCTGCCGGGTCGCTTCAAGGACTTCATCGCGATGCCCAAGTTCAACATGTACCAGTCGCTGCACACCACCGTGATCGGCCCCGAGGGGCGCCCGCTGGAGATCCAGATCCGCACGCAGGAGATGCACGAGATGGCCGAGTTCGGCGTGGCCGCGCACTGGGTCTACAAGGTCGGTCCCAACGGCACTTCCGACGCCGGCGGCGAGGGCGACGGCGACGCCAAGCTGAACTGGCTGCGCTCGATGCTCGACTGGCAGAAGGAGATGTCAGATCCTCGCGAGTTCATGGAGACGCTGCGCACCGACCTGTTCGAGGAAGAGGTCTTCGTGTTCACGCCCAAGGGCCAGGTCAAGTCGCTGGCCGCCGGCGCGACGCCGCTGGACTTCGCCTATGAGGTGCACACCGAGATCGGCCACCGCTGCGTGGGCGCGCGCGTCAACGGCAAGATCGTGCCGCTGCACTACGAGCTGCGCTCGGGCGACATCGTCGAGATCCTCACGGCCAAGCGCGAGCGCGGACCGTCGCGCGACTGGCTGGCGACGGTCAAGACGACGCGCGCGCGCAACAAGATCAAGGCGTGGTTCAAGGCCGAGTCGCGCCAGGACACCGAGCACACCGGGCGCGACCTGCTGCAGGAGCATCTGCGCAAACAGGGTCTGCCGGCACAGAAGATCACCGGCTCGGCGATCCTCGCCGACGTGATTCGCGAGGTCGGCTACCGCAAGGCCGACGACTTCTACATCGCGCTGGGCGCGGCGAAGATCTCGCCGAAGCTGGTCGTCAGCAAGGTCATGCAGCGCCTCAAGCAGGGCGAGGCGGCCGACGGCGACGACACGGCCGCGGATCTGCTGCGCGTCGGCCGCCAACGCCGCCGCCCGACCAAGTCATCGGGCCAATATGGCATTCGCGTGGAGGGCGTCGAGGACGTGATGCTGCGCCTGGCCAAGTGCTGTCGCCCGGTGCCCGGTGACGAGATCGTCGGCTACATCTCGCTCGGGCGCGGCATCACGATTCACAGAAAAGACTGCCCCAACGCCGCGCTGCTGGGCAAGGACCCGGAGCGCTTCACGTCCGTCTCGTGGGATGGAGATCAATCGACTGCGTTCGTCGTGGAAATACAGATCGACGCCTGGGACCGTCACCGGCTGCTCGAGGATCTCTCGCGCGTGTTCAGCGAGTCCGGCGCGAACATCCTCGAAGCGCGTTGCCTGTCGACGCCGCCGATGGTCAAGAACCGCTTCGTCGTCGAGGTGGCCGACACGCACACGCTCAAGGGCGCGATCACGCGCATGCGCAACATCGAGTCGGTGTTCGACGCGTACCGCGTCACGCCCGGCGGGGGCTAGGCGAAGGCTGGCCGACTAGTACTGGTGGGACTCAGGACACGACGCGCAGCGCGCCGGGCAGGATCGAGTAGCGCGCCTCGTGCACCTCGCCGAGGAAGTCGCCGTCGACCTGCAGCGGCAGCGCGCGATCATCGGCGCTGCGCACGGTCAGCGTCGAGAACTCGGGCAGGCCGCTGATGTTGCGATGGCCGACGACGCGCATGCGCGGCGACATCGTGCGCAGGCCGGTCAGCGCCATGGCCAGCGGCGTCGCGCGGTGCAGCACCGCGCCGACCAGCCGGCCGGAGTCCAGACGAGCCCCGTCTGAGACCCGCACGGGACGTTCGTGGAAATAGGTGAAGGGTGCGCCGTTCTGCACGATCGTGGTGATGCCCTGGACCGTGTGCCGGCCGTCGTCGACCTGCATTTTCGGCGCGTGCACGAGGTAGCGGCGCACGAGCGCTTTGAGCGCCTGCCAGGTGAAGAAGTAGGGGCCGAAGCGCGCCTTCAGCTCCGGGCGCGCGTCGACGCGCTCGACGACGGTGGCGTCCAAGCCAATGCCGGAGTTGAAGGTGAAGCAGCGATCGTTGACCACGCCCAGGTCGACGCGGCGCACGCGCCAGTCATCGGCCATCGACAGCAGGTGCTCGGTCGCGTCGACCAGCTCGCCGGGGATGCCGAGCATCTTCGCGAACACGTTGGCCGAGCCGCCGGGGAGGGCGCACAGCGGAGTCTCTGACCCGAGCAGGCCGTTGGCCGCTTCGTTGACCGTGCCGTCGCCGCCGAAGGCCACGACCACGTCATAGCCCTCCCGCGCGGCTTGGCGGCCGAGCTCCGTGGCGTGTCCGCGCGCCTTGGTGTCGACGGCCTCGACGTCGAAGCGGCCCTGCAGCGCGTGGACGACGAGGTTTCGCATGCCGTCGGAGACGGTCGCCGCATACGGATTGACGATCAGCAGCATGCGCCGCCTGGGCGCCGTGGGGGCGGGATGCGGTTGCGTGCCGGGTTCGGCAATGTGCCCGTTGTGCTCGCCGAGGCGTTCGCCGCTTTGCTCGCGCGCAGGAGTGCTCATCTGCAGCGGGCTACACCGCCGCGTAGCAGGCGTTACCGTCCGGTGAAGGCGCGATTGCACGCGGCGTGACTGGACGAAAGTCGACTTGCCGCGCCGCCGCGATCGTTGCTAGACTGCCGCTCAGCAGTTGTACACATCCAGAGGGGTGGAGGGCCTGGCCCTACGAAACCCCGGCAACCACCGCCAAGTCACAGGCGGGAAGGTGCCAATTCCAGGTGATGTGTGGCCGGGCTTCGCGCTCTTCGCCACACGTGACAAGGCGAAGGTTTAGCGAAGGAGCCCCCGAAATGCCAGCAAGTCATCTGCAGTGCAAGGAGTGCGAGACGCAGTACCCGCTGCAGGCGCTTTACGTCTGCGAGCAATGCTTCGGTCCGCTCGAGGTCGCATACGACCACAGCCGCACCGGCGAAGACGTCGCCGAGCTGCGCCGGCGTATCCAGGGCGGACCTCAGAACATCTGGCGCTACGCCGACTTCCTGCCGCTCGCCGGCGGTCCTCCAGGGCCATCCGGTCGCCTGGCCTCGCGTGCCGGCCTGCCGGCCGGCTGCACGCCGCTGATTCGCGCCGATCGTCTTGCCGAGCGGCTCGGCCTGCGCGAGGTGTGGGTCAAGAACGACGCCGCCAATCCGACGCACTCCTTCAAGGACCGCGTCGTGTCGGTCGCCGTCACGCGCGCTCGCGAGCTCGGTTTCGAGACGATCGCTTGCGCTTCCACGGGCAACCTGGCCAACTCAGTGGCTGCGCACGGCGCCGCGCTGGGCCTGGACTCCTACGTCTTTATCCCGGCCGATCTGGAGGAGCAGAAGGTGCTCGCGACGGGCATCTACGGCACCAAGCTGGTAGGCGTGGAAGGCAACTACGACGACGTCAACCGCCTGTGCACTGAGTTGTGCTCCGAGCGTGAGTGGGCGTTCGTCAACATCAACCTGCGCCCCTACTACGCCGAGGGTTCGAAGACGCTGGCCTTCGAGATCGCCGAGCAGCTCGGCTGGGAGCTTCCCGACCGTTGCGTCGTGCCGATCGCTTCGGGATCGCTGTTCACCAAAATCGCGCGCGGTTTCGATGAGTTCCGCGAGCTGGGGCTGGTCGAGGGTGAGCTGCCGAGCATGAACGGCGCGCAGGCGCTGGGCTGCTCGCCGGTCGCCAGCGCTTTCGCCGACGGGCGCGACGTGTGCCGCCCGGTCAAGCCCGACACGATCGCCAAGTCGCTGGCGATCGGCAACCCCGCCGACGGCCCCTACGCGCTGGACCTCGCACGGCGCACCGGCGGCGGCGTGGACTCCGTGACAGACGACGAGATCCGCGCGGGCATCAAACTGCTGGCCGAGACCACCGGTGTGTTCACCGAGACGGCCGGTGGCGTCACGACGGCGACGCTGGCAAAGCTCGCCGAGCGCGGCGACATCGACCCCGACGAGCGCGTCGTTCTGGTGATCACCGGCGAGGGCCTGAAGACGCTGGACGCCGTGCGCGGCACGTTCGAGACGCACACGATCGCGCCGACAGTCGACGCCTTCGAGTCCAACTTGCCCCACACCGTCGCCGTCTGAGCGTTGTGTCAGTCCTGGTGAAGATCCCCACGCAGCTGCGCGCTGCGGCGGGCGGCGAGGCCGAGACGCAGGTCGACGGTTCGACCGTCCAGGAGGTGCTCGACGGCCTGTTTCAGCGCCACGACGAGCTGCGCGCGCGGCTGTATGACGACGACGGCGGCCTGCGCCGCTTCGTCAACGTGTATGTCGCCGGCGAAGACATCCGCTTCCTCGACGGGCTGAAGACACCGGTCGCCGATGGCGCGGAGTTGACGATTCTGCCCGCCGTCGCCGGCGGTTAGGGCGCCACTGGACGCCACTGGGCGGCGCGAGGCGGCGTCCTCGGTCGCTCGCGTGTTATTCACACGCCACGCGACCTGCCTCGTGCCCGTCAGGGTGCATCCTTGCCTCGCTTGCCCATTGGACCTAACTTGCTGCGTGGTGATGTGATGAATCGCCTCCGCGCACTCGCGTACAGGCTTTACGGTGCGCCGCCACCCAAGGGCGCGCCGCGCGTTGAGCTGCTGCGCTGGATTCGGGGCGTCCAGCTGACGATTCTGCCCCTTGGGCTGGTCGCTTGTGGGGTGCTGCTCATTTGGGCTGGCACGACGTGGCTCATCGTGGCTGGAGTCGGCCTGCTGATCTCGCTTGAGAACCTGATCTCGCTGAGCGTGAAGATCAGGCGCGAGGAACGACGCGAACGCGGTTAGGTTCAGCGCGTCGCGGTGTGGTGCGCGGCAGTGGCGTGTGCCCCTGCGCTCGCGGGCGGCGTCGATCCGCTGATGCCCACCGTGGAGACGAGCCCGGCGGCGCACATCGCGCCGATCGTCAGCGCGCGCAGGCGCTTGGGGGTGAGCCAACCGAAGTGGTGGTTCTGCAGCCAGCTTCTGAAGCCCGTGGCGGCCGAGGCCGCGGCCATTGCACATCCGGCGCACATCGGTTCAGCCTAGCGCCACGCGGGCTCGTGCGTGTCGGTCTGCAGCTCAGGTGCGCTCGGTGGCGCCGGTGCGGGCCTCCAGGCGACTTCGCAGCTCAGCGCCGCGCCCCGCGGCGACCGCTCGCGCGGCGCGCTCGTCGCTGAGCTCGAGCCCCTGCGACTGGGCGTAGTCGAGCAGGTTCTGGCGCTCCTCGCCCTCGCGCGCGGCGCGCAGGAACAGCCAGCAGAACAGCCCGAGCGTGAGGAAGGACTCCTCGACCATCATGATCGCGCCGGCGATGTTCTGGTCGGCCAACGGCGAGATGTGGTGGATCGCGTCGCCGCGGCTGTAGAAGGGGTAGAAGACGGTGCCCGACCAGAGGAAGATGTTGCCGAGCACGGTGCCGGCCAGGCGCACGATGACGATGTAGCCGAGACGGCCGGGGTTGCCGAACCAGCTGGGCGTCGGCAGCGGGCCGACCAGGCACATCCACATGTTCACGCCGAAGGCCAGGAACATCGCGTGCTCCAGCGCGTGCACGCCTGAGTGGCGCAATGCCGCCTGGTAGAAGACGGGCGCGTGCCAGACGTACAGGTCGATCGCCCACAGCGGGAAGGCGATGGCCGGATGCGACAGCGCACGCAGGCGGTCGAACAGCTTGATCTTGAGGATCGGCGCCAGCAGGGGCCCGGTGAGGCCGAGCACGATCAGCAGCGCGGCGACGTCGCCGAGCAGCAAGTGCTCGATCATGTGCATGTACAGCAGGTCCTGGCTGGCCGAGCCCAACGAGGTGAGCGCCGCGGCGATCGTCACGAAGCCCAGGTAAAAGCAGGCCTGGCGCCAGCCCGGCACAGGGTGCTTGGTCGTCGCCAGCGTGCGCACGCGGCGGGCATAGAGCACGGCGACGATCGCCAGAGGACCAAGCTGCAGCGCGGCCTCGATGTCGGTGGAGACGGCGAGCGGGAGCGCGTGCATGCAGCTGCAAGGGTACGCGAGCGCGCCTGCAGAGGGTGGCAGGGCGACCGCTGCCAGCGGGCTTCTCGGCGCGCCCGCGCACGCGCTCGCGCAGCCCGCGCACCCGGCCCAACCGGCGATCTGCGATCGAGCGTTGCATAGACTGCGCCGGGCATGAGAGCACCGCGTCGCCGCATGCTGGCCTTGCTGCTCGGCGGCCCGGCTGCGCTCACGCTGGCGCTTCCGGCGAGCGCACAGGCACACGGCATCGTTGGCAAGGCCGACCTGCCGATCCCGGTGTGGCTGTTCAGCTGGACGGCAGCGATCGTGCTTGTGGTCTCCTTCGTCGCCCTGTCGACGCTGTGGCGCACGCCGCAGCTGCAGAGCGAGCATCGGCGTGCCGTAGCTCCGGGCACGGAGCCGCGCGCTGCGGCGGGCCGCCGCTCGCGTGCCGCGCCGGTGCTCGACGCGCTCGGTGGCGTGGTCGGCGTCGCGCTGTTTGCGCTGGTGCTCTACAGCGGCTTTGACGGCGCGCAGGTGCCCAACGCGAACTTCTCGGTGACGTTCATCTATGTGATCTTCTGGGTCGGGCTGCCCGTGCTCAGCGTGCTGTTCGGCGACGTGTTCGCCTCGTTGAGCCCGTGGCGTACGTGTGCGCGCGTATGCGCCGCGGCGCTTCGAGCCGCGGGCGTGCGCCGCTCGGGCGGCGAGGGGCCGCTTCGCTACCCCAGCCGACTCGGCGTGTGGCCGGCGATCTTCGGCATCGTCGGCTTTGCGTGGTTGGAGCTGGTGTACGTCAATCGCGACGAACCGTCGTTGCTGGCGGCGCTGTCGCTTGGCTATTTCGCGGTGACGCTCGGCGGAATGCTGCTGTTCGGCGTGGAGCAGTGGGGCAGCTCAGCCGACGGCTTCGGGGTGTATCTGAACCTGCTCTCGCGACTGTCGCCGCTGGTGCGCGACGAGCACGGCTTTCTCTGCTGGCGGCGCCCGCTGAGCGGCGTGACCGGCGTGACCATGCCCAGCGGCATGGTCACGCTGATCTGCGCGGTGATCGGCACGACGACGTTCGACGGCTTCTCAAACGGCGGCATCTGGCGAAAAGCCGAGCCGCACGTGCAGAGCGTGTTCGCCGATCTCGGCCTGGGCGCGACGCCGGCACAGGAGCTTGCCTACTCGATCGGGCTGGTGGCCTGCATCGCGCTGATCGTGGCGGTCTATCGCCTGGGCATCCTCGGCGTGCGCAGCGTCGGCGACCGTTACGACGTCGGCCAGCTGACGCGTGCCTTCGCGCACACGCTCGTGCCGATCGGCTTTGCCTACGTGCTCGCACACTACTTCTCGCTGCTGCTGTGGCAGGGCCAGGCGATCGGCTATCTGGCCTCCGACCCGCTGGGCGACGGCTCGAACCTGTTCGGCACGGGCGGATATCAGATCGACTACCAGGTGATCTCCTATGCGGCCATCTGGTACGTGCAGGTCGCGGCGCTGATCCTCGGTCACGTAAGCGGCCTGGCACTCGCGCACGATCGCGCGCTGACGATGTATGAGGAACCCGAGGAGGCCGTGCGCAGCCAGTACTGGATGCTCGCGGTGATGGTCGCCTTCACGAGCTTTGGCCTGTGGCTGCTGTCCGACGTGGGCACCTGAGCCAGGCGGCTCGACCCGGTTGCGCCTTCGCTAGCGTTCGCGCGGTGTCGGCGCGGCGATCGATTACGTTCCTGCTGGCGATCTGCCTGCTGGCGACGGGCGGCACGACAGCAACCCTGGCCGGTGTCGCACAGCCTGCGTTGGCTGCCAGCGAGCAGGCGCAGAGCCCACTCAACGACCAGGGCTCGAGCCCCAACTACCGCTCGTCGATCACGTCGGTCTCGCCGACGGTTGCAGGCGTGAGCCTGCAGGTGCTGCAGTTCTCCGATCGCCTGCAGCTGCGCAACCGCAGCGGGCGCACGGTGACGATCGAGGGCTATGAAGGCGAACCCTACGCTCGCGTGCTGGCCAACGGCACGGTGGAAGTCAACACGCGCTCGCCGGCCTACTTCCTCAACCAGAGCTTCTACGGCAACGTCACGGTGCCGGCCTCTGCGTCTGCCAAGGCGACGCCCGCCTGGACGGTTGTCGATCGCACGGGGCAGTTCGAATGGCACGACCACCGCATCCACTGGATGTCGCCGGCGCTGCCGCCGCAGGTCAAGGACAAGGGCAAGCGCACGCTGATCTTCGACTGGCACGTGCCGATCGCCGTGGGCGCGCAGAGCGGCTCGGTCGCCGGGCAGCTCTACTGGACGCCCGAGGCCTCCAGCGCGCCGGTCGCGGCGATCGTCGTCGGCGCGGCGATCGTCGTGCTGGGGCTGGCGCTGGTGCTCACGACGCGCCGTCGGCGAGGGCGCGCACAGCCGCCGCGTGGCGGCGCGGGGGAGGCCGAGACGGCGGGCTCTGAGCCACGGACCGGCCACCGAGAGGCGTGGTAGCGTTTGTAGCGATGACGGTGCTCGCATGCCTTACCCACTGGTACACGTCGCTGATGTACGTGGTGCCCGTTCTGGCCGTCGGCGGCTGGGGCTGGTGGAGCGCGCGTCGCGCGTCGCGCTCGCGCCGAGGTGGCGGCGGCGATGGCCCGCCGGCGACGCTGGACGCGGCCGGTCACTAGGGCTCTGCGCAGTCCGTCGGATAAGCGACGTCGGACTTTAGGAGTTTCTTCGCCGGTCTTGAGGAACACGTGAGTAGCATTGGCATTACTACGCGTATGAGCACGCAGACACCCAGCCGCTCCGCCGCTCCCGCCGAAGGTTTGACCGAGCGCGTCGACGCGATCGCCGTGCTCGACGAGAACGTGCGCAGCAAGGCGCTCAGCGAGCGTCCGAACGGACCGGGGCGCTTCCTCGAGGTCCAGGGCACGGGCGAGACGCTGTTGATTCCGCTGGAGAGCGGCGCGGTCATGCACATCGGGCGCGGCCTCTCGGCCGACCTGCACCTCGACGAGAAGTCCGTCTCGCGCCGCCACGCGATGCTGGTCGATCGCCCATCCGGCGCGCGCTTGCTGGACGACCGCAGCTCCAACGGCACGTTCGTCAACGGCCGGCGCATCGTGCAGGCCGATCTCAACGACGGCGACGTGCTGGTGCTGGGCCGCGTGGTCCTGCGCTACCTGGAAATCTGAGGTCTGAGCCGCCGCGAGGGCGGTCGCTTCTACACGGCGAGCCGAACGGTCAAGCCGCCCGGCTCGCCGACGTTCCTGACCGGTCGATGCGGGCTTATACTTCCGCGCTCGACGTGCCCTTACGACCTAGGAAGCAGGAGTCCAGATGAGAAAGACGGTCCTCGCGATGGCTGCGCCAGTGCTCGTCATCGTCGCGCTCGCCGGTTGCGGCAGCAGCAGTTCCACCAGCAGCAGCGGCAGCTCGACGCCCGCCTCCGCTCCAGCGACTCCGACGGTCGACACGGCGATCGCCAAAGAAGTGCCCGCCGCGATCAAATCGAAGGGCACGCTGACGGTCGCTTCCGAAGCCCAGTACGCACCGCTCGAGTTCATCGCGCCGGATGGCCACACGGTGATCGGCATGGACCCGGATCTGGTGACCGCGATCGCGGCCAAGATGGGCCTGAAAGCGAAATTCGTCAACTCCGACTTCGAAACGATCATCCCCGGGCTTGCCGCGGGCCGGTATGACCTCGGCGCCTCGTCGTTCACCGACACCAAGGAACGTGAGAAGACCGTCGACTTCGTCGACTACTTCACTGCCGGCATCTCCTTCTACGCCAAGAGCTCGGCGAACCCGGGCGTCGAAACCGTGGCCGACCTGTGTGGCAAGAAAGTCGCCGCCGAGAAGGGCACGGTGGAGGTCGAAGAAGCCACCAAGCAGTCGGCCAAGTGCACCAAAGAAGGCAAGCAGGGGGTCACCGTGCTGGCCTTCCCCGGCCAGAACGCAGTGAACCTCGCTGTGTCCAGCGGACGCGCCGACCTGGGAATGGCCGACTCGCCGGTCGCCGATTACCAGATCAAGCAATCGAACGGCGGCTTCAAGAGCGTCGGCAAAGAGTACGAAGCCGCTCCGTACGGCCTGGCGATTCCCAAGAGCAGCGGGATGACCAAACCGATTCAGGCTTCGCTGAAGGCGCTGATCGCCGACGGCACGTACACCAAGATCCTCACCAAATGGGGTCTGCAATCCGGAGCGCTGACGACCGCCGCGATCAACGGCGCAAGCAGCTGAGCGACTGATCGAGTAGCAGCGGGTGTCCTCGGAGCCGATTCCGGAAACGGCCGGCCGGCCCGAGGACATCACGGCCGTTCCCGTGCGCAGGCCCGGGCGTTGGGTGGCGGCGGCGATCATCTTGGTCATCGCCGTCGCGCTCGGTCGCTCGGTCGTGACCAACGCGAACTTCCAATGGGAAGTGGTCGGCGAATATCTGTTCGACGGGCGCATCCTGCACGGCCTGCGCGTGACGATCGAGCTGACCGTGATCGCAATGGCGATCGGAATCGTGCTCGGCGTTCTGCTGGCGGTCATGCGCCTGTCGCCGAACTGGATGGTCTCCTCGGCCAGCTCCTTTTACATCTGGTTCTTCCGCGGCACACCGGTGCTCGTGCAGCTGCTGTTCTGGTACAACATCGCGGCTCTGTACCCGAAGATCGGCCTGGGCATTCCCTTCGGCCCGGCGTTCATCCACGCCGACGCGAACACCTTGATCACGCCGTTTGCAGCGGCGATTCTCGGTCTCGGCCTCAACGAGGGCGCCTACATGGCCGAGATCGTGCGCGCCGGCATCATCTCCGTCGACCCGGGCCAGTCTGACGCGGCACAGTCGCTGGGCATGACGCGCCTGCAGACGATGCGACGGATCGTGCTGCCGCAGGCGATGCGCGTGATCATTCCGCCGACCGGCAACGAGACGATCTCGATGCTCAAGACGTCCTCGCTGGCGAGCGTGATCGTGGTGACCGAGCTGCTGTACGCGACGCAGCTGATCTACTCGGTCAACTTCAAGACGATTCCGCTGCTGATCGTGGCGAGCTTCTGGTACATCGTCTGCACGAGCGTGCTGTACGTCGGTCAGTACTACCTGGAGCGCTACTACGGCCGTGGCGAGCGCACGCGCCAGGCTACGCCGCTGCAGCGCATTCGCGCGGGACTGCTGTCCTTTCGCCACCAGCCCACGCCATGAGCGGGCCGATGGTCAAGGCCGAGGGCGTGCACAAGCGCTTCGGACGCCTGGAGGTGCTCAAGGGTGTCTCGCTGGAGGTGGCGGCGGGGGAGGTGATGTGCCTGCTGGGGCCATCGGGCTCGGGCAAGTCGACGCTGCTGCGCTGCATCAACCACCTGGAGAAGATCAACTCCGGTCGCCTGTCGGTCGACGGCGAACTGGTCGGCTACCGCCAGGTCGGCGACAAGCTGCACGAGCTGCGCGAATCGGAGGTCGCTCACAAGCGCGCGCAGATCGGCATGGTCTTTCAGCACTTCAACCTGTTTCCGCACATGACGGCGACCGAGAACGTCACGTGTGCACCGATCCGCGTCAAGGGCCAGGCGCGCGACGCCGCGGCAGTGCGCGCCCATGAGCTGCTCGGGCAGGTCGGCCTGGCCGACAAGGTTGACGCCTACCCCTCGCAGCTGTCCGGCGGACAGCAGCAGCGTGTGGCGATCGCGCGCGCGCTGGCGATGGACCCCAAGCTGATGCTGTTTGACGAGCCCACGTCCGCACTTGACCCCGAGCTGGTTGGCGAGGTGCTGGCGGCGATGCAGCAGCTGGCGCGCGACGGCATGACGATGATCGTGGTCACGCACGAGATGGGCTTCGCACGCGAGGTGGCCGACACGGTCGTGTTCATGGACGGCGGCGTGGTGATCGAGCAGGGGCGACCGTCTGACGTGCTCAACAACCCCAGCCACGAGCGCACGCGCTCGTTCCTCTCCAAGGTGCTCTAGCCAGCCGCGCCGGCGAGCTCCTTGCTCATCAGCGCGACCGTCTTGACGTCGCCGTGGGCCAGCCGGCCGACCTCGCGGTAGCCGCGCGCGGTGTGGAAGGCCAGCGAAGCCTCGTTGGCCGGCTCGATGTTGACGTCGCAGACCATGCGCTGAAAGCTCGCGGCCTGCTGCTCCATCGCGTCATACAGCTGCGCGCCGACTCCCTGGCGGCGACTGGCCGACGACACGGCGATGCGATCGAGATAGAGAAAGCGCTCGTAGCGCTGCTGAAACCAGGCGTAGTTGGCGCTGTCGTAGTCGGCGCCCGGGGCAACCGCGATGGCGAATCCGACGACCTCGCCGTCGTCGGATTCCACCACCAGACAGCTGTGGGCCAGCGCGAGGATGTAGGCCAGCCGCGGCTGATCGAGCGGGCTGAGCTCCTGCACCGAAGCGGCGTTCAGCTGCAGCAGTCGCTCATGGTCGACGTGGCTGGCGGGGCGGAGGGTCATCGCGAACGCCGGTCACCATACGCGGCGTCCGGCCGGCGCGCGAGGTCAGCGTCCGCTCTCGCGGGCGATCGCGCCGTGCGCGTCGAGTGTCGGCGTTCCGTCGGCGCGGCCCTTGGAGCGGTACATGGCGCCGTCGGCGCGCTTGATCAACTCGTCGGGCGTGGTCGTGCCGGCCTGCGCGCAGGCGACGCCGACGCTGGCGGTCAGCTCGACGGTGCCCGCGGCGATCTCGATCGGCTCGCTCAGCGACTTGCAGATGCGCTCGGCCACGCGCATCGCGACCTCGCTGGCGCGCACGTCCGGCAGCATCACCAGGAACTCGTCGCCTCCGAGGCGCCCAACGACGTCCTCGCGTCGCGTCAGCGCGCGCAGGCGCTCGGCGACAGTCGTGAGCAGCTCGTCGCCGGCAGCGTGCCCGAGCTTGTCGTTGACGGGCTTGAACTTGTCGAGGTCGACGTAGACGACAGCCGTGGCCGAGGAATCCTCGCGCTCGAGCTCGCGCTGCAGGTGATCGAGCGCCGCCGCTCGGTTGTGACAGCCCGTGAGCGCGTCGAACGTTGCGCGCTTCTCCAGCTCGCGATGGGCGCGCGCGGAGTCGGTCACGTCGAGCACGGAGGTGATCGCCCCGCTCACGTCACCGCTCATGCGCTTCAGCGCGCGGATGCTCATGAGCGCACGTCGCCACTCGCCGTCGGCGGGCACGACATCGACTTCCACGTCCTCGTCGGCGCCATGCTCGAGCACGCGGCCGAGCGCGGTTTCGAAGCAGGCCAGCCCCTCACGCGTGAGCGTGCTGAGCAGCGCGGATGCCGGCGGCGGCGCACGGTCGGCATCAAGCTGGCGCGCCGGCTCGTCAAGACCGAGCTCCGGCTCCGGCTCAAGGCGGGGACTCGGCTGCAACGTCGTGCGCAGGATGTGCTCGAGGCGGGCGTTGTGGTAGACGGCGTTTCGCTCGCCATCGAGCTGCATGAGCCCGATGGGCATCGCGTCGGTGAGCCTGCGCAGCAGCTCCTCGCGCTCCTGCAGCGCCTCCTGTGCGGCCATCTCGGCGGACACGTCGATCAGCTCGACGAGCACGTAGTTGCGGTCGGCCTGGTTGAGGTAGTTGTGCAGCGTCGTGTCCACCCACACCCAGCTGCCGTCCTTGCGCCGCCGACGCATGCGCGTGAGCTGGTCGCGTCGCGTGGACAGCGTCGTCAGCCAGCCCTCCACGGCACGGCCCTGGTCGTCGGGATGGATCTGGTCGAGCACCGACTCGCCGATGAGTTCCTCGGGCGTGTAGCCGAACATCTCGGTGAACGCGTCGTCGGCCTCGATCACGCGAGCGCTCTCGTCCTCGAGCAGCGTGGCAAAGCGCGGTGCGGCGGCGGGCTCCTCGATGGCGTCCCGATCCTCGGGCCCGGCCAGCTCGTCGGTCGGCAGCACCACACACAGCCGCACGCCGTGGATGCCGGTGAGGTCGATGAAGTGCAGCGTGGCCCAGCGCGAGGGCCGGTTGAGCAGGCGCACCTCGGCGTTGACCGCATGCTCGTGCTCCACGCGCTGCCACAGCGAGACGACGGTTGCGCGATCCTCGGCGACGACCCCATCGATCACCGCGCGGCCCTCGATCGCCGCCTGACCCCACAGAGGCACCGAGCCGGGCAGCGGCACGATCAGGCCGTTTGTTGAAAGTGCACAGACGAGCGCGTCGGGGTGCTCGCGAAGCAGCGCTTCGGCAGCGTGCTCGACGGTGTGGTCGCGTTGTGTTGTCTGGCTCGGCATCGAGACGATCCCGCCTCCTCCGTTCGCTGATCGCCTATCGGTCTCCACGGCGACCCGCATGAGCTCACATAGATGGACATGGACGCGTTGCCAACCCTGCGTGCATCGCCACCCGAAAGATGGAACGACCAGGTTGCAGCGGACCGATCCCTCGGTCCCAACCTGGCCGTCCCGCGTGTCGGAGATCGGCCGACACACGATCTGTACGCGCCGGCGGCGGCGACGGATCACCGACCTCGCTCAGCGGGCGCGCTGGTGTAGGTTCGCTGCATGGCCGAGACGAAAACGACCGTCACCGTTCGCGCGCTTGAGCGCGGGGACTTCGATCAGTGGCTGGCGCTCTGGGATGGCTATCTGGCCTTCTACCGCGAACAGCTGACGACGCAGATGACGCGCCACTCCTTCGAGCGGCTGAGTGGCGGCGAAGCTCAGATGCACGGCCTGGTGGCGGTCGTCGACGGGCAGCTCGGCGGCTTCGCGCATCTGGTCGTGCACCCCAAGACCTGGAGCACTGCGCCCGACTGCTACCTGGAGGATCTGTTCGTAGCCGGCGCTCATCGTGGCGGCGTCACGTCCAAGGCGCTGATCGAGGCGACGTATGCCAAGGCGCGCGAGCAGGGGTGTGATCGGGTGTACTGGCGCACGCAGCAGTTCAACGGCCGCGCGCGTTCGTTCTATGACCAGGTCGGCCAGCTGACCTCGTCGGTGATCTACGAGCACGAGCTCGACTGACGAGCGCTCAGTCTTCGCGGGCCTCGGCGATGGCGTGCGCCAGTGCGGCGCGCCCGTCGTGCAGCACAGGCTCGCCGTGGGAGACGAGCACGCGCTCGATCGGAAGGTCGAGCAGGCCAAGCATCAGGTGGGCGAGCCCGGGGCGATCGACCTGCACCTGCCTCAGCCAGCTTTCGGGGCACACGCGCAGCCCGGCGCTGCCATCGCCGAGCAGGCGGTCGCCGACGATGAGCGTCGCCACCGCGGGCAGCCAATACATCGTCTCCGCGGCTCCGCGCAGCGGCCGCGGCTCGACGCCGGCGGGAACGACGTTCCAGGCTCTGGATGAGTTCTCGCTGTAGCGCTCGGCCAGCTGCTCGCGGTCGCGCCGATGCCAGCGAATCGTCGTGAGCACGCTCACCGGGCGGGAGCCGACGAGCTCGTCCAGCCACGCCAAGAACGGCTCGGCCTCTTCGCGGGGCAGAAGCGGATCGAAGATCGCGACTGTGTCGGGGGCTTCGTAGAGCGCCGAGCCGACCATCTGCCCCCAGTCGCTCGAGCTGCTGGACTCGGTGGCGGGGTTCCACTGCGGATGAGGCGCCGTCCAGCGAAACAGGCCGGGTGCGAGTTGCTCGGGGAGCATGTCGCCGAGCCTAGTGGGCGATCCGCGGGACGCGAGCGAAGGTCCAGACCTATGGCTAGTGCGCGCGGCGGCGCGATGGTGCATGATGGTGGTGCGTCGAGTGTCGGCGCAAACCTCCTAGTCCCTCTTGCCGGGGGCCGCTGCGAATCCTGTCGCGGCGGCCCTTCGGCGCTCAGCTTGACTCGCGAGGGGCTCTTGCAGACCTTCCGCTTCGCCCTTCCTCGCGGATCTCGCGGTAGATCTCGGTGCGGTGGACGGGAATGTCCGCCGAAGCCTGGATGCCCAAGCGCACCTTGTCGCCGCTGACCGAAAGCACCGTGATCTCGACGTCGTCGCCGATCATGATGCTCTGGTCGGGCTTGCGCGTAAGGACGAGCATGGCGCTCACTTCGTCAACTCGCGCGCGCTCCCTGCCAGATCGACGAGAAGTCCAACAACTTGGCGACATGCGGACGCTCGAGAGGCACGCGGGCAACGCCTCCTAGCGCGCTCCCTAAGCCCGTCTCCATGAGCAAGCCCGCGTGCAGAGAAATGGTAGCCACGCCGGCCGGTCGCGTGCGCCGCTTGCGCAGAGGCCCGGACGGTCGGCGTCAGTGCCCGCCGTCCGGGCATTTCTGTTTTTTCCGCACCGGTCCGGCGGGAAACAGATCAGGCGTTCTGTCTCCCGCGGACGCTGAATGCGTCAGATCTGTATGTTCGATTCCGACAGACGAAATGCCGTTCTTGTCCACGTTTGAGGAAGCGCTTGAACAGGTTCCCTCGATCGCCAAAGCGGAGGCCAACACGCCGCCGCCGGCCAGTTGAGTCGTCTTCCTTGAGCCAAGCACCCAATGACGAGACCGGGGGCGATCTCGCAACGCTTCGCGCGGCCTACGAGGAGATCGCTGCAGAGAACAAGCGCCTGCGCGACGCGCGCGCCTCGGTCACGCGCCAGCTCGGCCCGCTGCCGATCTCGGCGGCTGTCATCGCGGGGCTCGTGAGCGTCTTTCCGGGAAACAGCTCGCAAAGCGGCTGGCATCTCGCGCTCATCGTCCTCGCGCTCGCCTTGTTCGCGCTGATGGTGGTCATCAGCATCGCCTTCTCTGGGCTTGCGCCATATCGCGAGCTGCGAGCAGCGGTTGAAGGTGAAGCGCGGCCGGAGCGCCCTCCTCAGAAAGATGCACCAACCGACCGTCCGATCAATCCCAGCGAGGTAGTCGACTCTGTGATCGCACGAGTTCAGGGCGCTCAGTCAGATGGCGAGCCCGCAAGCGTTGAGGCGCAGTGGCTCGCCGCGATGATCGACGTTGAGCGCCAGGTGCGCGACCGCAACGGCACCGCTCGGGCTTCGTCTGCGGAAAGGATCAGGCCAACGGATCTCAGAAGACCTGTTTGTGTTGTGCGCAAGCTCTTCGTACCAGGGCCAGTGCAGAGCCTGCAGGAAGGCTTCAATCGCGAGCGGCGCGGCCTCTACGTCGTCCAGGGTCTGTTCGCCCTGATGGTCGTGCTGCTGATTGTTGCCCGACTCACCTAGCGAGCCGACCGCGCCACTGGGGGACCAACGCCGCCAGGAACCCCGACCCTGACTTGGCGCGGCGCGAGTCCCCCTTCGGCGGGCGTCAGCTTGTGAGGTCCAGCGTCTGTGTGCAGGCGTCCACGGACGCGCGGTTGCCGGGCGTGTCCGCCGCGTCCATTGCGGCGAGCACTTTGGCGCCCGCCTCCATGTCCTCGGCGGTCTCGAAGTACTGGAGGACAACCGCCGTGCCCTGCGCCTGGTCGAACAGGACCTGAAGGCGTGTCGATGGCACGCCCTCCGGCGGACCGTCGTTTTCGTTGATACGCGCTTGCATCGCTTGCATGCGCTCGGCTGGGACGTCGGTGAATCTGACGACACGTACGTGCACGATGTGCCTCCTGGGTCGGGTGGCGCAAACCTACATCTCAGAACGCCCCTAGGGGATACTTCGCGCACGATGCACGAAGGACGCGGCTAGGCGATGTCGCAGGAGAACGTGGAGATCGTGCGGCGTGCCGTCGCAGCACTCAACGCACGCGACGTCGATGGCTATCTGGCCTGCTGCACCGAGGACGTGGAGCTTCATACGCCGCTGGAGCCCTTCGTCGGGGTCTACGAGCGGCGCGACGGCATCGCACGGTGGCTCGGCGACGTCGAAGACGCTGCCCCCGACTTCCAGATCGTTCTTCGGGACGCAAAAGCGGTCGGCAACGACCAGGTCGTGGCTTTTGCCCACCTGGGCTCCACCGGCCGCGCAAGCGGCATTCAGCTGGAGGGCGAGAGCATCAACGTCTATGACCTCGTCGAGGGCAAGATCCGGCGGACCCGAGTCTTTCTCGACCATGCTGAGGCTCTCAAGGTCGTGGGGCTGGAGGAGTAGGCCGCACGAGTTGGCAAGGCATTTCGAAGCGCGCCCGGCAAGATTCGAACTTGCGACCTCTCGCTCCGGAGGCGAGCGCTCTATCCACTGAGCTACGGGCGCAGGCGGCGCGCACGGCTGCAACACCGCCGCCGCGCCGGCTGAGATGGGAGCTTACCGCCGGACGATCGTCAGCTGGAAGCGTCGCGTCGTCGACTTCTCGCTATGGCAGCCGCGCGCGTTCGCCTTTGCAACTGACTGCATGTCCGAGCATCGGCCTGCTCGGCCGAGCGCATTAGTCGCCTCGCTCGCGCAGCGCGAGTGGCGTGGCGACTTCAGACCGTCCGGCCACGGCCGCGCCTGTCAGCGCCAGCCGAGACCCCACGCAAGTTCGCGCAGTTCGCGGACGATGATTTTCCAGTAGAGATCAGGCGGCACGCTGTTTCCACGGTCGAGCGAGAGGCATCATCGCTCGCTGCCGTTCGCGCGTGCGCTATTCGCCGCGCTCGCGCAGCCGCTCGGCTTCGGCATCTGCGCGCCGCTGCACCTCGCGATGAGCCGGGTTGTCCAACGGGATTTCGTGCGGCGAGATGTCGCCGCGCATGTCGCCGGCGTTGGCCAGGTCTTCGCCGCCGCCGGCGTCGCCATGGCGCGAACGTCGCTGCGAGACGCGCCGCAGCCAGATGCTCAGATCGGAGAGCAAGGAGATGTTCGTGTGTTACCCGCTCGGGCAAGCGCGTAACTGGTGCTCGGGGTGCGAGCGAGGCGTCGTCGAGCCCGATCGCGTTGCCTTGCGCCGCTACCGTTGCCGCATGGACCTGTCGCTGTTCTTCGCGGGCACGGGCGGATCGGTGCCGGGCGCGCGTCGCGGGCTGCCGGCGCTGCTGCTTCGCCTGGGCGGCGATCGCCTGCTGTTCGACTGCGGCGAAGGCACGCAGCGCCAGCTGCTTCGCTCGGTGGGGCTGGTGGATATGCAGTGCGTGTTCATCACGCACTTCCACGCCGATCACTGGCTGGGCCTGCCGGGCATGCTCAAGTCCTTGGCGCTGCGCGAACGCGATCAGCCGCTGACCGTGTATGGCCCGCGCGGCCTGCACGAGCTGGACGGCCTGATGCGCGCGATCTACGGGCGCCTGCCGTATGAGCTGAGCGTCGTCGAGCTCGAGCCGGCCGAGACGGTGCGCCGCGACGGCTACATGGTCGCGGCCGTGCCGGTCAGCCACCGCTCGCGCTCGGCGTTCGGCTATGCGATCGTGGAGGACGCGCGCCCCGGACACCTCGACGCCGCGCTCGCCGAGCGCCTGGGCGTCAAGCCCGGTCCGGACTTCGGGCGCCTGCAGCGCGGCGAGACCGTCGACGGCGTGTCGCCCGAGCAGGTCATGGGCGCCGAGCGCGAGGGGCGCAAGGTCGTGCTGTCCGGCGACACCGAGCCGTGCGAGGCGCTCGCAATCGCCGCGCATCAAGCCGACGTGCTCGTGCACGAGGCCACTTTTATTGATGAAGAGATCGATCGTGCGCGCGTGACGGCTCACAGCACCGCGCGCCAAGCGGCCGAGCTCGCGCGCGATGCCGAGGCGCGGCTGCTGGCGCTGACGCACATCTCCACGCGCTACGCCGGAGGACAGGTGCGCGACGAGGCGCGCGAGGTTTTCGCGGCGACCGAGGCGCCGCGCGATTTCGACACGATCGAGGTGCCGTTTCCCGAGCGCGGGCCGGCCACGCTGCTGCGCTGGTCCGAGCGCCAGGCGCGTGAGCGCGCGGCCGGCGAGCAGGTCGCCGACAGCGACGATGCGCCCGCGGAGACTGTCGCAACGCCCTGATACATTGCCGAAGATCCTTTAACCCGGTCCCGTGAGGCCAGGAAGGTACGGATGCAACAGAGCAGTGAGAAGGTCGTCCTCCGCGAGGAGGACGTTCAGCGAGCGCTGACGCGCATCGCTCACGAGATCGTCGAGCGCAATGCCGACGAGACGACGCTCGCGATCGTCGGCATCCATCGCCGCGGCGCCTTTCTCGCACAGCGCCTGAAGGATCGCCTGGAAGCGCTGCGCGAAGGGGAGATACCGCTCGGCGACCTGGACATCGGCTTCTACCGCGACGACGTCGCCAGCCGGCCCGAGGCGCCGGTCGTGCACGCCTCGCACATCGACTTCGACATCACCGGGCGCACGGTCGTGATCGTCGACGACGTGCTGTTCACCGGGCGCACCGTGCGCGCGGCGATCGAGGCGCTGTTCGACTACGGCCGCCCCGAGCGGGTGCAGCTGGCCGTGCTGGCCGACCGCGGCCACCGCGAGCTGCCGATTCGCCCCGACTACGTCGGCAAGAACCTGCCGACCTCGCGCGCCGAGCACGTGCACGTGCGCGTCGCCGAGCTCGACGGCCTCGACGAGGTCGCGATCGCGCCGGCGGCATTGGAGGTCGCATGAACCATCTGCTCTCCATCGACGACCTCGACCGCGCGGCGATCGAGCGCATCGTCGAGCAGGCGCAGCGCTTCTCGGAGGTCTCAGACCGCGAGATCAAGAAGGTGCCGGCGCTGCGCGGGCGCATGGTGCTGAACCTCTTCTACGAGGCCTCAACGCGCACACGCAGCTCCTTCGAGCTGGCCGCCAAGCGCCTGTCGGCCGACGTGGTCAACTTCGCCGCCAGCGGCTCCAGCGTGGAGAAGGGCGAGTCGCTCAAGGACACCGTGCTGACGCTCAGCGCGCACAAGCCCGACGCGATCGTGCTGCGCACGCCGTGGGCCGGCGCCGCCGAGCTGGTGTCGCAGTGGTGCAGCGCGGCGATCGTCAACGCCGGCGACGGCAAGCGCGAGCACCCTACGCAGGCTCTGCTGGACGTCTACACGCTCACCGGCCGCCTGGGCAAGCTCGACGGCGCGTCGATCTGGATCGTCGGCGACGTGATGCATTCGCGCGTGGCGCGCTCGAACATCATCGCCTTTCAGCGCATGGGCGCCATGGTCACCGTCGTCGGGCCGCCGACGCTGATCCCGCGCGGCATCGAGGCGCTCGGCTGCGACGTGCGCTTCACGCTCGACGAGCTGCCGAGCGCCGACGTCGTCTACGCGCTGCGCATGCAGCGCGAGCGCATGAGCGAGACGTGGGTGCCCTCGATTCGCGAGTACGCCAGCTGGTATCAGGTAAACGGCCGGCGCCTGTCGCCGCGCCAGGTGCTGATGCACCCCGGCCCGGTCAATCGCGGCGTGGAGCTGTCCGGCGAGGTCGTCGACTCGCCGCAGGCCGTCATCACCGCGCAGGTCGAGGCCGGCGTGGTCGTGCGCATGGCCGTGCTGTATGAGCTGCTCGCCGGCGCCAGCGCGCCGCCTCCGTCCGCCGCGCGCGCACAGCCCGCCGACACCTCCGCGCTGGGCGAGCGCCAGCCCGCGTGATGGCCGCCCAGCCGCTCGTGCACGGCCCGCAGCAGCCGGCCGATCTGCTTCTGCGCGACGTGCACGCGCTCGACCCGCGCGAGCAGCTCGACGCGCGCGCCGACGTCCGCGTGCGTGGCGGACAGATCGCCGAGATCGCAGCACCCGGCACGCTGGCCTTCGAGCCCGACGAGGAGCTGGTCGAGGGCCGCGGCCAGCGGCTGCTGCCGGCCTTCTTCGACCCGCACGTGCATATGCGCACGCCCGGCCAGGAGCACAAGGAGGACCTCGACAGCGGCACGCGCGCAGCCGCCGCCGGCGGCTACGGCGCAGTGCTGGCGATGCCCAACACCGACCCCGTGCTCGACTCCGCTCCGCTGCTTCGCTCGCTGCGCGACACAGCGGCGCGCGAAGCGCGCATCTCAATCGGTTTTCTGCCCTCGATCACGCGTGGCCTACAGGGCGAGCAGCTGACCGAGATGGCCGAGCTTCGCGAACAGGGCGCGGTCGGCTTCACCGACGACGGGCGACCGGTGCAGAGCGCCGGCATGCTGCGCAAGGCGCTTCAGTACCAGCGCCTGTGCGGCGGCGTGATCGCGCTGCACGAGGAGGATCCGACGCTGTCGCGCGGCGGCGCCATGCACGAGGGCGCCGTCAGCGCCGCGCTGGGCATCGGCGGCATTCCCTCGATCAGCGAGTCCACGATGGTCGCGCGCGACGCCGCGCTGGCCGGCTACGAGGACGCGCGCGTGCACTTCCAGCACCTCAGCTGCGTCGCTTCGGTGCAGGCCGTCGAGCACGCCAAGGCGCAGCGCTGGCGCGTCAGCACGGAGGTCTCGCCGCATCACCTGCTCTTGACCGAGCAGCACGTGCGCGGCATGGACACGCGCATGAAGATGAACCCGCCGCTGGCCACCGAGCAGGATCGCCAGGCGCTGATCGAGGGGCTGCGCTCGGGCGTCATCGACTGCGTCGCCACCGATCACGCGCCGCACGCGCGCGATGAGAAGGAGGTGCCCTTCGAGCAGGCGCCGATGGGCACGACCGGCCTGGAGACCGCCTTTGCCGCGCTCTACACCGAGCTCGTGCTGCCGGGCGTGATCGACCTGCAGCTGCTCGTGGCGCGCATGACGGCCGGCGCCGAGCTGTTCGAGCTGCCCGTTCCGCGCATCGCCGCCGGAGAGCCGGCCAACCTCACGCTGATCGACCTCGACGCCGAGTGGGTCGCCGGCGAGCGCGGCTGGGAGAGCCGCTCGGAGAACTGCTGCTTTGCCGGACGCACGCTGCGCGGCCGCGTGCTGCTCACGCTGTCCACCGGCGCCGTCGTGTTCCGCGAGCGCGCCTTCTCGGTCGTCGGCGCATGAGCGCACGTCGGCGCACGATCCTCTCGGGGAGCGTCTGATGGCCCTGCTCGAGCGCGACCGCGCGGCGCTCGTCGTCGTCGACGTGCAGGAGGGCTTTCGCCCGTATGAGGTCTTCGCCGGCGTCGCCGCATCGTGCGCCAAGCTGCTCGCCGCCGCGCGCATTCTCGACGTGCCGGCGCTGGTCTCCGAGCAGTACCCCAAAGGACTCGGCCACTCCGCGCCGGAGCTCGGCCTGCAGGACGAGCCGCGCATCGAGAAGACCGTCTTCTCGGCCGTGCGCGCCGACGGCTTTGACCTCGGCGAACGCAGCCAGGCGATCGTCTGTGGCATCGAGGCACACGTCTGCGTGTCGCAGACCGTGCACGACCTGCTCGACCGCGGCGTCGAAGTCCACGTGCCCGCCGACGCCGTCGGCTCGCGTCACGAGGTCGACTACCAGCGCGGCCTGGAGCGTCTGGAGCGCGCCGGCGCAGTCGTGTCCACCGTCGAGGCCTCGCTGTTCGAGCTGCTCGGCCGCGCCGGCACGCCGGAGTTCAAGGAAGTGCAGAAGTTGATCCTGTGAGCGAGCGCCGCGAGGGATACGTGCTGCTGGAGGACGGCGCGCGCTTCGAGGGCGAGCTGTGCGGCGCCGAGGCGCCGGCGCTCGGCGAGGTCGTGTTCACAACCGGCATGTCCGGATATCAGGAGTCGATGACCGACCCATCGTTTGCCGGGCAGCTGATCGCCTTCACCTACCCGCACATCGGCAACTACGGCGCCAGCGCCGCCGCGATGGAGTCCGAGCGACCGTGGGCGCGCGCGGCGATCATGCGCGAGGCCGGCAACCGCGAGGACGCGCCGACCGCCGAGCGCGGCTGGCTGGACTGGCTGACCGACTGCGGCGTGTGCGCGATATCCGGCGTGGACACGCGCTCGCTGGTGCGCCACATCCGCGACGCCGGCGCCATGCGCGGCGGCGTGTTCTCCGCCGCCACCTCCGAGCACGACGCGCGCGAGCTGGTCCACGCCGAGCCGACCATGGCCGGTCAGGACCTCGCTGCCGTCGTCACTCCCAGCGAAGTCACCCACCACGGCCAGCAGGGCGACGGCCCGCGCATCGCCGTGGTCGACACCGGCATCAAGGCCTCGATGGTGCGCGAGCTGGTCTCGCGCGGCGCGCGCGTGTCGCTGCATCCGTGCACAGACGAGCCAAAGACGCTGCTGGCCGGCGATCCCGATGCCGTGTTCCTGGCCAACGGGCCCGGCGACCCGGCGGCGCTGGACTACGTCGTGAACACCGTGCGCGAGCTCGTCGGCGCAAAGCCCGTGTGGGGCATCTGCCTCGGCCACCAGCTGCTGTGCCGCGCCGTCGGCCTGGAGACCTTCAAGCTGCCCTTCGGCCACCGCGGCGCCAACCACCCGGTCAAGGACCTGCAGACCGGCAAGGTCGAGATCACCTCACAGAACCACGGCTTCGCCGCCGTCGGCCCGGGCGGCGTGCGCACGATCGACGCCGACGAGCCGATGCGCTGGCAGACCGACTTCGGCGCCGCGGCGCTGTCGCACGTGAACCTGTATGACCGCACCGTCGAGGGGCTGGAGCTGCTCGACGTGCCCGGCGGAACCGTGCAGTACCACCCCGAGGCCGGCCCCGGCCCGCACGACAGCCTGTATCTGTTCGACCGTTTTCTGTCGCGCATCGCCGAGGCCGCCTGATGCCGCGGCGCAGCGACATCCACAAGATCCTGATTCTCGGCTCCGGCCCGATCGTCATCGGCCAGGCCGCCGAGTTCGACTACTCCGGCGTGCAGGCCTGCAAGGTGCTGCGCGAGGAGGGCTATGAAGTCGTGCTCGTCAACTCCAACCCAGCGACGATCATGACCGACCCGGAGTTCGCCGAGGCTACGTACATCGAGCCGCTTTTGCCCGGCCCGGTGACACAGGTGATCGAGCGCGAGCGCCCCGACGCGCTGCTGGGCACGCTCGGCGGCCAGACCGCGCTGAACCTGGCCAAGGCGCTGCACGACGACGGCACGCTGGAGCGCTTCGGCGTCGAGCTGATCGGCGCCAACTACGAGGCGATCGCCTGCGCCGAGGACCGCGAGCTGTTCGGGCAGGCGATGGCCAAGGCCGGCCTGCGCATGCCCAAGAGCGCCATCGCCACGAGCCTGCAGGAGGGCCTCGACGCGGCCGAGCGCATCGGCCTGCCGTGCGTCGTGCGCCCGGCCTTCACGCTCGGCGGCCGCGGCGGCGGCATCGCGCGCACGCCCGAGGACTTCCGCCGCATCGTCGCCAGTGGCATCGAGGCCTCGCCGATCGGCCAGGTGCTGCTCGACGAGTCGGTCATCGGCTGGGGCGAGTTCGAGCTGGAGGTGATGCGCGACCGTGCCGACAACGTGGTGATCGTCTGCTCGATCGAGAACGTCGACCCGATGGGCGTGCACACCGGCGACTCGGTCACCGTCGCGCCGCAGCAGACGCTCACCGACGGCCTCTACCAGCAGCTGCGCGACCAGGCGATTGCCGTGATTCGCGCCGTCGGCGTGGAGACCGGCGGCTCCAACGTGCAGTTCGCTGTCAATGCCGAGACCGAGGAGATTCTCGTGATCGAGATGAACCCGCGCGTGTCGCGCTCCTCGGCGCTGGCATCCAAGGCGACCGGCTTTCCGATCGCCAAGATCGCCGCGCGTCTGGCCGTCGGCTACCTGCTGGAGGAGATCGACAACGACATCACCGGCGTCACGCCGGCCTGCTTCGAGCCGACGATCGACTACGTCGTGGTCAAGTGGCCGCGCTTTGCCTTCGAGAAGTTCCCCGGAGCCGACGCCACGCTGTCCACGCACATGAAGTCCGTCGGCGAGACGATGGCCTTCGGGCGCACCTTCCAGCAGGCCTTCGCCAAGGCGCTGCGCTCACGCGAGCTGGACAAGCCGCCGGCACTCTCACGTGTCAGCGATGACGAGCTGCTTGGGCGCCTAGAGATTCCCTGCCCCGACCGCTTCGAGGTCGTCCTGGAGCTGCTCTCGCGTGGCGTCAGCATCGAGGCCGTGCACGAGCCCACGCGCATCGACCCGTGGTTCCTGCACCAGCTGCGCGCGCTGGCGCTCGACCCCGACGCGCCGTTCGCCGGACAGCGCACGTTCATGTCGGTCGACACCTGCGCCGCCGAGTTCCCCGCGCGCACGCCCTACTACTACTCCGGCTGGGAGCGCCCGAGGCCTGGCGGCGCGCTGCACGAGGTGCGCCGAATCGGCGCCGGCGACGAGGTCGTGAACGGCGAGCACCAGCCCGAGCGCTCGTCGATCGTGATCCTCGGCTCCGGGCCCAACCGCATCGGCCAGGGCATCGAGTTCGACTACTGCTGCGTGCATGCCGCCATGACCGTGCGCGACTCCGGCTGTGACGCCGTGATGATCAACTGCAACCCCGAGACCGTCTCCACCGACTACGACACGTCCGATCGGCTGTACTTCGAGCCGCTGACGCTGCAGGACGTGCTCGCCGTCGTCGAGGTCGAGAAACCGCGCGGGCTGATCCTGCAGTTCGGCGGGCAGACGCCGCTGAAGCTCGCCGCCGGGCTGGAGGCTGCGGGCGTGCCGCTGCTGGGCACCAGCGTGCAGGCGATCGACCTGGCCGAGGATCGCGGGCGCTTCGGCGCGCTGCTGGCCGAGCTCGGCTACAAAGCGCCGCCTTATGCGACAGCGCGCTCGGTCGAGCAGGCGCTGGACTGCGCCGGCGAGGTCGGCTTTCCGCTGCTCGTGCGCCCGTCCTATGTGCTCGGCGGTCGCGCCATGGAGATCGTCTACTCGCGCGAGGGCCTGGCTGACTATCTGCGCCGCGAGGGCGTCGCCGACGACGCCGGCCAGGAGGCCAACGGCCAGGCGCCGGAGATCTTCCTCGACCGCTTCTTGGAGAACGCCACGGAGGTCGACGTAGACGCGCTGTGCGACGGGCGCGAGGTGTGGATCGGCGGCATCATGCAGCACGTCGAGGAGGCCGGCGTGCACTCCGGCGACAGCGCCTGCGTGCTGCCGCCGCACTCGCTCGGCGAGGAGATGCTCGAGCAGATCCGCGTTGCCACGCGTGCGATCGCGCTCGCGATCGGCGTCGTCGGGCTGATCAACGTCCAGTACGCCGTGCACGCCGGCGAGCTGTACGTGATCGAGGCCAACCCGCGCGCCTCGCGCACCGTGCCGTTCGTCTCCAAGGCCGTCGGGCTGCCGCTGGCAAAGCTTGCCTGTCGCATCATGCTCGGCGAGTCGATCTCAGAGATGCAGCTGCCGCGCGCACGCGAAGGGCTCGGCCTGGGCGAGCAGGTGTGCGTCAAGGAGGCCGTGCTGCCGTTCGACCGCTTCGAGGGCTCCGACGCGCTGCTGGGGCCGGAGATGCGCTCGACCGGCGAGGTCATGGGCATCGCGCGCGACTTCCCCGCGGCATTTGCCAAGGCGCAGGCCGCCGCCGGCGTGCCGCTGCCCAGCCAGGGCACCGTGTTCATCACCGTGACCGACTCCGACAAGGCCGGCGCGGTGGGCGTCGCGCAGGTGCTGCACGACAACGGCTTTGCGATCGTCGCCACGCGCGGCACCGCCGAAGCGATCGAGCGCATGGGCGTGCCGGCGCAGCGCATCAACAAGATCGGCGAGGGCTCGCCGCACGTGCTCGACTGGATCGAGCGCGGCGACGTCGACCTGGTCGTCAACACGCCAACCGGCGTCGGCGCGCGCACCGACGGCTACGAGATACGGCGCGCGGCGATCTCCCATGGCGTGCCCTGCGTGACCACGCTGTCGGCCGGCATGTCCGCCGCGCGTGCGATCGCCAGCGCGCGTCGCGACGGCGAGCCCGCCGTGCTCTGCCTGCAGGAGCTGCACGGCACGCGCGCCGACGGAGTGCAGACCGCGTGAGCGAGTGGGCCGCCGCGCCGGCGCCGTTTGCCCGCCGGCTGCTGACGGTGCTCGGCGTCGAGCAGCTCGGCGCCTACCGCGTGCTGCGCGTCGCCGACGTGGAGACGCCCGAGCCGCGCCCCGGCCAGTTCGCGATGATCGCCGCCGCCGAGCGCTGGGGCGGGGGAGAGGACGAGCGGCCGTATCTGCCGCGCGCCTTCTCGATCGCGCGCCGGCGCATCGGCGAGTCGCACTTCCTGCTGGAGGACGTCGGTCCGGGCAGCGCGCGGCTGTGCGAGCTCGCAGAGGGCGACGGGCTGTGGGCGCTAGGCCCGCTCGGCAGGGGCTTTTCACCGCCGCGCCCGCGCCGGCGCGCGATTCTCGTCGGCGGCGGCGTCGGCATCGCGCCGCTGGCGATCCTGCAGGACGCGCTGGAGGCCGAGGCGGCCACCGACGTGACCGTGCTGCTGGGCTTTCGCGACGCCGCGCGAGCGCAGGGCGCCTCGCTGCTGCGCGGCGCAGTCGTGGCCACCGACGACGGCTCTGTCGGCCACCACGGCCTGCTCACCGAGCTGCTCTCCAAGGAGCTCTACCGAGACTCGCGCGCCGAGGTCTACGCCTGCGGGCCGGCGCCGATGCTCGAGGCCGTGCGCGCGATGTGCGCAACGCGCGACGTGCCCGCGCAGCTGGCGCTGGAGGCCGGCATGGCCTGCGGCTTTGGTGCTTGCTACGGCTGTGCGGTTCCGCGCCGCGGCGGCGGCTACCTGCGCGTGTGCGTCGACGGCCCGGTGCTCGAAGCCGACGAGCTCGAGCACGTCTGCGAGCACGCCGGAGCACCCGCGTGATCGACTTCTGCGGCCTGGCGCTGCCCCATCCTGTGATCAACGGCTCGGGCACGTTTGACGCACTTGCCGCACAACGCGCCTTCGGACCGGCGCTGGCGCGCGACTTCCCGTTTGCCGCCTATGTCTCGAAGACGATCACGCTGCAGCCGCGCGCCGGCAATCCCGCGCCGCGCCTGTGGGAGGCGCCCGGGGGGCTGATCAACTCCATCGGCCTGCCCAACAAGGGCCTGGACGGCTACATGGCCGAGGACCTGCCGGCGCTGCACGAGCTGCTCAGCGCCGCCGGCGGCCAGGGCGCGCAGACGCCGCCGCCGCTGATCACCAACGTGATGGGCTCCAGCGAGCAGGAGTTCGCGACGCTGGTCGCCGCCTGCGAGCAGCGCAGCGAGATCGCCGCCATCGAGCTCAACGTGTCCTGTCCCAACGTCAAGACAGGGCTTGACATCGGCGCCGACGCGGCGCAGCTGCAGCAGGTCGTGCGCGCCTGCCGCGCGAGCACCGCCAAGCCGCTGATCGTCAAGCTGACGCCGAACACCGCCGACGTGCCGTCCTGCGCGCTGGCAGCGCAGGAAGGAGGCGCCGACGCCGTGTCGCTGATCAACACGCTGCGCGCGATGGCGCTCTCGCCCGGCGACGCGCCACAGCGCGCGCCGTGGCTGGGCGGCGGCAGCGGCGGACTGTCGGGCCCGACGATTCGCGCCGTCGCGCTGGCCCAGGTCGCGTCCGTTGCCGCGCGCGTGCAGTTGCCCGTCGTCGGCATGGGCGGCGTGCAGCGCAGCGCGCACGCGCGCGACCTGCTCGACGCCGGCGCCACGCTCGTGGCGGTCGGAACCGAGACGTTTCGCGATCCCGCAGCCGCCGCGCGCGTCGCCGCGGGTCTCAGCGGCTCAGGCTGAGAAAAGCCACATCTTCGGCCGCAGGTCGCCTCGAGATCGGCCGCTTAGCCCGCAACGAGCGGACGTTTGCAGAGCGCTGAAAACAGTTGTAAAAAGAGCGCGCGACCGTCCACCATCCTCGATACGCCTGCACCTCAGCTTGAGGTCCAGATGAATTGGGTGACTTTGTCTTGATCGACGTCTCCGGGTGTGTAGACTCGCCGCCCATGACGACGGCGACCAGTACGACGTCCTCGAACACCTCCATGGCTCCAGAGCGATCGCTAAACCAGAGAATGGACGCGCTGGCGAGGGCCAACCAGATCCGCATCAAGCGCGCTCAGCTCAAGCGCGATCTGAAGGCCGGGCGCCTTTCGATCCACTCGCTGCTGCTGCATCCGCCGGAGTACGTGGAGACCGCCAAGGTGTTCGACATGCTGCTCGCCGTGCCCAAGTACGGGCGCGTGAAGGTCAACAAGATCCTCACCCACTGCCGCATCGCGCCGAGCAAGACCATCGGTGGCCTCTCAGAGCGCCAGCGCTCCGAGCTCATCTCCCTCCTGCACCGCTAACGAGCGTCGCTGGCCGGCGCGAGGCGGCGTCCTCGCTCGCTCGCGTGCAAAGCACGCCACGCTCCCTGCGTCCTTGCCTCACTTGACCATCGATCGCTCGTCGCGCCCTAACATCGCATCGCCTCGCTTCCCCCGCTGGCGGCATTAGGGTTGCGCGCCGTGGCACGCGTGTTCGTCATCACGGGGCCTTCGGGTGTCGGCAAGGGGACGCTGATCCGCGGGCTGATGCAGCGTCTGGACGACCTCGAGCTGTCGGTCTCGGCAACCACGCGCGCGCCGCGTCCGGGCGAGCACGACGGCGTCGACTACCACTTTCTCACGCGCGAGCAGTTCGACCGCCGCGTCGCCGCCGGCGACTTCGTCGAGCATGCCGACTACGCCGGGCGCAGCTACGGCACGCTGCGCTCAGAGCTCGAGAATCGCGTTGCCGCGGGCAAGCCCGTCGTGCTGGAGATCGAGGTGCAGGGCGCACGTCAGGTCCGCGCGGCGATGCCCGAGGCGGTGCAGGTGTTCATCGCGCCGCCATCGCTGGAGGCGCTGCGCACGCGCCTGATCGGGCGCGGCACCGACGACAGCCAGGAGGTCGAGCGCCGCCTGCAGGTCGCCGAGCAGGAGCTCGCCGCTCAGCCCGAGTTCGCACACGTGGTCGTCAACGACCGCCTCGACGACGCGCTGGAGCAGCTGACTGCGATCGTCGCCGGCGAGCTTGAGCGACCGCTTGGCTGAGCGCTCAGCGGAGGCGCCCCCAGCCCGCGCGCGACGCCCACTACACTGAACGTCCCCGAGGAAAGGCAACAGCAACGTGATCTCCCCCCGAATCGACCGTCTGCTCGACAACGTCGACTCCAACTACGCGAGCGTCGTCGTTTCCGCCAAGCGCGCCCGCCAGATCAACAGCTACTACCACAACCTCGGCGAGGGAACGTTCGACGAGTTCCCGCCCCCGATGATCGAAACCGGCTCGAAAAACTACTTGACGATCGCCCTCGAGGAGGTCGCGGGCGGGAAGATCAAGTACCACTACAGGTAGGCGTTTTCGGAGCGCAACGAGCGCTCCACGACTTGTCAGCGGTAGCCGGTAGCTCTACAACATAGTCATGGCGCGAATTCTGCTGGGCGTTAGCGGCGGGATCGCCGCTTATAAGGCGCTGGAGTTCGTGCGCCTGGCCACCGGTGCGGGACACGCCGTGCGCGTCGTGCAGACGCCCGCCAGCCAGCGCTTCGTCGGCGCGGTGTCATTTGCCGCGCTGAGCGGCGCGCCGGTGCTCGTCAGCGAGTTCCAGCGCGACCCGGCGCGCGGCGCCTTCCCGGGCGATGCGCCGCCGAGTCACGACCCGCTCAGCCATCTGGAGCTGGTGACCAACGCCGACGTCTTTCTGATCGCGCCGGCCTCGGCCAACACGATCGCCAAGCTCGCCAACGGCTTCGCCGAGGACCTGCTGAGCAGCTGTGCGCTCGCGGCCACGTGCCCACTGCTGGTGGCGCCGGCGATGAACAACCACATGTACGAGCACGCGGCCACGCGTGCCAACGTGCAGACGCTGCGCGCGCGCGGCGTCACGGTGCTCGAGCCGACGAGCGGTCGGCTGGCCTCAAAGGGCGAGCAGGGCATCGGCCGCCTGCTCGAGCCCGAGCAGCTGCTCGCCGCCTGCGAGGCCGCGCTCGGCGCCGGCACGGCTTTCACGGCCGCGCACAACGGGTCGGGCCCGAGCTCCGCCGGCGGCGAGTGGGCGGGCGTGCGCGTGCTGGTGACGGCCGGCGGCACGCGTGAGCCGATCGACAGCGTGCGCTTTCTTGGCAACAGCTCCTCGGGCCGCATGGGCTTGGCGTTGGCCGAGGCGGCGCTGGCGCGCGGCGCCGAGGTCTCGCTGGTCGCCGCCAACGTCGCGCTGCCCAGCAATACAGCGATCGCGCGCCACGACGTCGTCACGGCGGCCGAGCTGCAGCGGGCATGTGAGCAGCGCTTTGCCGATTGCGACGTGCTGCTGATGGCCGCCGCGGTGGCCGACTTCCGTCCGGCCGCGGCGCACGCGGGCAAGATCAAGAAGTCCGGTCGCACGAGCCTGGCGCTGGAGCTCGAGCCGACCGCCGACGTGCTCGCGGGGCTGTCGGCGCAACGGCACGCGGGGCAGACGCTGGTCGGCTTCGCCGCCGAGCACGGCGAGGACGCCGTCGAGTTGGCGCGTCGCAAGCTCGACGAGAAGCGCGTCGACGCGATCGTCGTCAACGACATCTCGCGCGCGGACATCGGCTTTGACTCCGACGCCAACGAGGTCACGATTCTCACCGCCAACGGCGCCGGCGACGGCGCCATCGAGGTGGCGCGCGCGAGCAAGACGCAGGTCGCCGAGGCGATCCTCGACGCCGTCGGAAGGCTGCGCGGCGCTCGTTAAACTGAGCTGTCGTGGAAAGCCTCTACGACATCTACCAGCGCGGCACCGAGCTGCTCGAGCACGGCGACTACCAGGCGGCGATCGTGCCGCTCTCGAGAGCGCGCGACCTCGAGCCCGACAAGGCTTCGATCCGCGAGGCGCTCGGGCGGGCGCTGTTTCACGCCCAGCACTACGAGCGCGCCGCGGAGGAGTTCCGCGCGGTCGCGGCGAACACGCCGACCAACGACTACGCGCTGTTCTGCCTGGGCCGCTCGATGCAGCTGCTGGGGCGTCACCGCGAGGCCTGCCAGCCGCTCGCGCTGGCCTGCTCGCTGCGTCCCGAGCGTGAGGACTATCGCGTCTATCGCGATCGCGCCCGTCGCGACGCGCACGCTTCCTGAGCGCGAGCGGGCGGGCGGGCGCGCACCGGCGCCGCTGCACGCAAGCATGCCCCGCGAGGGCAGCCCGATGCTATGCTCGATTGAGAGCTTTCGAGCCGGCCGTGAGACGCCGGTGGCAGTTCAGAAAGTGGGCGCAGGCCCGCTTTTTTTGCGTAAAGGAGCAAGTTGATGACACCCATACAGGCAGATATCGAGAGGCGTCTGGCGCTCAGCGAGCCCGATGTCGAGGTGCTGCTCGCCGAGGTTCTCGGCGGCCGCTCGCTGCGCGTGTTCATCGACCACCCCGACGGCGTCACGCTGGAGCTGTGCGAGCGCGTCACGCTGTCGCTCAACGATCTGCGCGAGCGCTACTCGCTGGAGGTCTCCTCGCCGGGCGCCGAGCGCCCGCTGAGCAAGCCGGCCCACTTCCGCCGTTTCGTCGGCCGGCGCGCGCGGGTGCGCACGCGCCACCCGCGCCCTCTCGCAGCCGAGGGCGAGCGCCGCCCCGGCGAGGCCCGCGCGAGCTTCACCGGCGAGCTCGTCGGCGCGACCGACGAGGAGATCACCTTGGCCGCCGACGGGGGAGTCATCGCGATTCCCTACTCGGAGATCCGTCGCTCCAACCTGGTCGAGGAGTAGGCCCATGTCACGCGAAATCCTCGAGGCGATGCACGCGCTGGCGCGCGAGAAGGGAATCGAGCCCGAGAAGCTGATGATCGCGCTCGAGGACGCGCTGCTGTCCGCCTACAAGAAGCAGCCCGGCTCGGCCAAGTACGCACGCGTGGAAATGGACCGCGAGACGGCCGACTTCCGCGTGATCGAACTGATCATTCCCGAACGCCTGGAGGCGCATCTGATCGTCGAGACGATCGACGAGGAAACCACCGTCGACCCCGAGACCGGCGAGATGCGCGAACCGGAGGACCCGGAAATCGACCCGGCCAAGTTCGCCGAATACCGCGACCAGATCGACGAACAGGACGTCACGCCCGACGACTTCGGGCGGATCGCCGCGCAGACCGCCAAGCAGGTCATCCTGCAGCGCATCCGCGAGGCCGAGCGCGACATGATGTACGAGGAGTACCGCGACCGCGTCGGCGAGCTAATCACCGGCATCGTGCAGCAATCGGACTCGCGCTACACGCTCGTGCAGCTGCGCGAACGCGTCGAGGCGCTGCTGCCCAAGTCTGAGCAGGTGGAGGGCGAGCGCTACGACCACTCCCAGCGCATCAAGGCCGTGATCAAGGAGGTCTCGCCGTCAACCAAGGGACCGGCGATCATCGTCTCGAGCCGCGACCCCGAGCTGATCAAGAAGCTGTTCGAGCTGGAGGTGCCGGAGATCGCCGACGGCCTCGTGGAGATCGCCAACGTGGCGCGCGAGCCCGGCTACCGCTCGAAGATCGCCGTGATCTCGCACACCGACGGCGTCGACCCGGTCGGCGCCTGCGTCGGGCCGCGCGGCTCGCGCGTGCGCATGGTCGTCTCCGAGCTGCGCGGCGAGAAGATCGACATCATCCCTTTCAACGACGAGCCCGCGCGCTTCGTCGCCAAGGCGCTCTCGCCGGCGCGCGTGCGCGAGGTGCTCGTCGACGACGACGCCAAGCAGGCGACCGTGATCGTGCCCGACGATCAGCTCTCACTGGCGATTGGCCGCGAGGGCCAGAACGCCCGCCTCGCCGCGCGCCTGACCGGCTGGCGCGTGGACATTCGCTCAGAGACCGAGTTCGCTGCCGAGGAGGCCGAGCACGGCTACGAGGAGGAGGAGGTCCAGGGCCGCTGTGCCGCCGTGCTCTCAAACGGCCGCCGCTGCCCGAACGCTTCGCTGCCGAACTCCCGCTATTGCGGCATCGAGAGCCATCAGGCACTCGCGAACATCGACACCGACAACGTCGCCGACCTTGCGCCGGGCGATGCCCCGTCGAGCAACGGCGGGGCCGCCGATGCGGAGATCGAAGTCGAGCTGCCCGTTTCCGAGCTGGCGCCCGAGCCGACCGGCGAGGAGCAGGCGACATAGGCGCCCGACCCGGGCCTTCGGCCCGTGTGCCCCCCCGGCGCCGTTGCGTCGGCTGTGGGCGGATCGCGCCGAAGTCAGAACTACTGCGAATCGCCGCCGTCGGGCCCGCCGAGACCGCCCAGGCGTGCGCGGTGCTCGACACGCACAAGCGGATGCCCGGCCGAGGCGCCTACCTGTGCCGTGGCCAGAGCGCGACGCAGCCGGCCGAGAACTGCCTTGAGCTCGCCACCCGCCGTGGCGCGATCGCGCGCGCTCTGCGCCGCTCGCTCCCCGGTGGCTTGGTGCTCGGCGACGCCAAGCTCGTAGAATCGGTGAGCCGATGAGCAAGAAGCGCGTCCATGAAATCGCCAAGGAGCAAGGTCTCTCCAGCAAGGAGTTGCTGGAGAAGCTGCACGCTGCCGGCG